>NZ_JALQCK010000093.1:0-5715 GCF_030464835.1 Paraburkholderia sp. WS6 | reverse complement strand
AGAAGCACCGCCGACTCAGCAGAAACCACCAACGCCGGGACTTCGGAATCTAGGGGCCCGGTCAGCTCAAACCTCCTTTGGAGAACCTTAAATGCAGACACTCACCGCCACGTATTCACCCGAAGACAACAAGCTGCGCCTTTACGCATCGGAGCGCCTCGACGCGGATCTATACAGCCGCGTGGATGCTGCCGGTTTTAAATGGGCTCCCAAACAGCGGCTTTTTGTTGCCCCCATGTGGACTCCAGCGCGCGAGAATCTGCTGATTGAACTGTGCGGCGAGGTTGGGGACGAGGACACGAGTCTGGTCGAACGTGCGGAAGAGCGCGCCGACCGTTTCGAAGACTACAGCGGCAAGCGCGCAAGCGAAGCACACGCCGCGCGCGAAGCAGTGCAGACGATTGCGGGCCGTATCCCGGAAGGACAGCCTATTCTGGTTGGTCACCATAGCGAACGCCGCGCCCGCCGTGACGCTGAGCGCATCGAGAACGGCATGCGGCGTGCAGTGAATCTTTGGGAGACTTCCGGATACTGGGCGGAGCGCGCCAAAGGCGCATTGCGACATGCCAAATACAAGGAACAGCCTGGTGTGCGCCATCGACGCATGAAGGGGCTGGAGGCAGACCGTCGCAAGTATCAGCGTGAAATCGACACCGCCGAGAAGTTTGCAAAGCTCTGGAAGGCCGACCCGCTCACGCTCGAAAAAGCCAAAGCCATTGCGCAGTACGACCACATTTATTTTCGCGAGGAGGGCAAGGAAACCAGCACGTCGATCTATGAAATCCTTTCGCGCGAAAACGCCGATGTTGAACAGGTCCGCGAGCGGGTGCTGCGAGCGCACGCGCGCACGATTGCATGGTATGGCCGCTGGGCCGCGCACGTCGACAACCGGCTCGAATACGAGCGCGCCATGCTCGGGGAATCAGGCGGTCTGGTGACAGACAACGCTGATATCGTCGTGGGTGGCACTGTTCTGATCGGTGGCGAGTGGTACGTGGTGAATCGCGTCAATAAGTCCAACGGCCGCGTCAACAGCGTGACAACGCCCGCGCCTAAGGTGATGCACTGGCGAAGCACCGTGATAACTCCGATTGAGAGCGTGCAGGATTACCGCGCGCCGGAATCTGCAAATGCGGTAGCTGCCGCAAAGCCGCCACTCGCCAACTATCCCGGCGAGGATTTTCTCGCAATGACCCGCGCAGAGTGGCGCGAGCGCGATTCGAATTACAAGGGTACGCGCACCGTAGCTGCTACGGAGTCACACGGCGCTTACAAGTTCCGCCGCGCGCACGCCGGCCGAGGTCACTATAAGCAGGTGTTTATCACCGATGAAAAGCGGATTGACCCGCCCGCCCCGGCGGCACCACAGGCCGCGTCGGTCAACGTCGCGCCTCAGGTGGAGCCCGCGGCCGTGGCCCCCGTCTATGTGCCCCGCGAGCGTACCGAGTTCGACACGATGCGCGAGCAACTGAAGCACGGCGTGCAGGTCGTCAGCGCGCCGAAGCTGTTCCCGACGCCGGAAGTCGCGGCCGATCGCATGGTGGATGAGGCCAGGATCGAGGCCGGGGATCGTGTCGGCGAATTCAGCGCCGGAACGGGCTGCATTCTCGCCGCTATCTTTGCCGCGATCGATCCGAGCGCAATCAAGGTAACCGCGGTGGAGATCAATCACGCGCTTTCGCAAGCCCTCGCCGCTCGATATGGCGACGTTAAGGTGATCTGTGCCGACTTCATGGAATGCGGCGCCGAGCTCGGGACATTCACGAAGATTTTGCTCAACCCGCCGTTTTCAAAAGGGCAGGACATCGCGCATATTCGCCGCGCTCTGGACTTCCTCGATCCGGGCGGGCGACTGGTCGCGATCTGTGCAAATGGTCCGCGTCAGCAAGAAATTCTGTTGCCGCTCGTTGAGGCTCACGGCGGCACGTGGGAGGAGCTGCCGGAAGGAACCTTTATCGAATCCGGTACCAACGTTCGCACGGCGCTGCTGACGATCGACCTCTAACAACACATGCGGCCGTGCAAGACATGGCCGCGGATACCGAGACATAACAATGCTTGCCACCGCATACCGTACCGCCGCGATCGCGGCAATTATCGGGCTTTGTGCCTGCGCACAGACGCAAGTCCCGCAGACGCAACGAAACATGAAGCCGGGCGCGATCTATATTTTCGAACCCAAAAAGCCGACTGGACTGGCCGGTCCTGGTGAGTTCACGCTCACGCCTGATGGGAAAATCCACGTCATACAGCCAGGCACGACCACGACCCAGTAACGCGCGATCGCGCACGATCTGCCCCGACGCCGGCCGAGTGCCGGCGTTGCAGTTTCAGGTACCGCCGCAGCAATCCAGCCGGGCCGCGGCACCTTGCGCGCCCGGCTGCGCCTGTCACACAAGCTGACGGCTTCGCGTCCCGGTGAACATGCACCCCCGCTCTTGGGACTACGCCGCGTCCCGCGGACTTGCCCCGGCGCGTGCCATCCCCTCCAGCCTCGCTGCCTGCAGCAGCTCGGTGTGCGCGCTCGCCGCGCGGGGCGTTTCGCTTCGCCAGCAGCACCTCTCTGTGCCGAATTCCCGTTCCCTGGTTCGCCGTCCTTTTCTCGCGATCGTAGCCACGTCCTGCGCTGCGTCAAGGCGCGCGGGGCCGTGTCAGTCGCTGTTCGCTCCATCCCGCCCCACACCCCGCGCTTGAACCCTTGACCCAGCTGCGGTCGCGTCTCCTTTGATCGCGGGACGACGAACTCAGGGGAACGGCGGCAACGGCGAGAAGCGCCGCCGACTCAGCAGAAACAACTGACGCCGGGACTTCTGAATCTAGGGGCCCGGTCAGCTTTAAAACGCAGGGGCTATGAATGGCACGTTTCAAATACTTCAACGGCACGCGTGAACTCAAGAACCCGTATGGGATGGACAACAAGGAGTTTGCTGCGACGTTCCCGGGCGCGCGCGGCAAACGTTGCGACGGGTTCAGCATGTGGGTCGGATATCCAATCGAAGGCGAGGGCGGCCCGCTCCCCGTTGAGCGCGTCATTGAATACAAGTCCAACCCCAGCAAGCACGTCTGCGATGCGCGTTGTGTGAATGCGCAGGGAAAGATCATGCGCTGCGAGTGTTCGTGCGGGGGCGTGAACCACGGAAAGGGCGCGTTCACTTCGCTGCTCGCTGGCTGATACACATACACAGAATTCAGGAACACACGAAATGAAACTCACGAAAGCACAAACGAGGGCGATGTCCGAGGTCAATAAGCTGGTCGCGCTCGAGCGGCGACTGACAGATGATGAACGTTCGTTCGTGCTCGAAAACTATCACCCGGGCGCGACTAGCAACAATGC
Organism: Paraburkholderia sp. WS6; assembly: GCF_030464835.1. Lineage (NCBI taxonomy): Bacteria > Pseudomonadati > Pseudomonadota > Betaproteobacteria > Burkholderiales > Burkholderiaceae > Paraburkholderia > Paraburkholderia sp. WS6. Next base: position 2,378 of record NZ_JALQCK010000093.1, on the reverse strand, counting down.
GGAGATTGGTGCGTTTTTCACGCCGTCCGATCTCGCGCGTGACTTCTCTGTCGAGGTCTGCGGAGGAAACACCGTTGTCGACCTTTGCGCGGGAATCGGCGCGCTCGCCTACGCTTGTGAGTATCAGGCGAAAGACTTTGTTTGCGTCGAATCGAACGCGGAATACGTTCGGGTAGGACGCAAGGTGATGCCCGATGCAAGGTGGATTCACGCGGACGTGTTTAGTGACTGGTGGAAAGACCTGGCCAAATTCGACTTTGCAATCAGTAATCCGCCATACGGTCACGTCCGCGCCGATGGATTTCAGGGCCGCTACACAGGGGGAGAGGCCGAGTACAAGGTGATTGAACAGGCTTCGCGAGTGGCAAAGTGGGGCGTATTTCTGCTCCCGCAACTGTCAGCGCCGTTCATGCTGTCAGGCGTGCAATGCTTCCAGGATTCCGTGTCCGCTAAGTGCCAGAAATTCATGGACCAGACCGGTATTGAACTGGGGTCAAACAGTGGCCTGGATACTTCGCGTTACGCAGACGAGTGGCAGGGTGTCACGATGACATGTGAGATCGTCATCTGTGACTTCGAGGCCGAGGAAGAAGATGCGCCAACTGGCTCGCGCGTAGCGCACCCAGTGGCACGTGTGCAACCGATCAACCAGATGGACCTTTTCGCGCTTACTGTCTAGTCGATTGAAGATGACGATGAAGGTCCGCCGGCTCCGTTTCAGACTCCGGACATGTTCAACCATTCCCCTGTTTTCTAAGCTTCCCCGTGAGCGGGTCTGACCTGGGCGCCGGCCATGCCGACGGCTTTGTTCCGGTACCGCCGCAGCGATCCAGCCGTGCCGCTGCACCTTGCGCGCCCGGCTCCGCCCGTCACGCAAGCCGACAGCACCGCGTCACGGAGCAACATCACCCCCGCTCTTGGGGCAGCGCCGCGTCCCGCGGACTCGCCCCGGCGCGTGCCATCCCCGCCAGCCTCGCTGCCTGCAGCAGCTCGGTAACGCGCTCGCCGCGCGGCGTTTCGCTTCGCCGCGGCTCTTCGTGCCGAATTCCCGTCCCCCTCGTTCGCCGTCCTCTATCGCGATCGTAGCCACAGCCTGCGCTGCGTCAAGGCGCGCGGGGCCGTGTCAGTCGCTTCGCTCCATCCCGCCCCAACCCCCCGCGCTTGAATCCTTGACCCAGCTACGGCCGCGTCTCCTTTGATCGCGGGACGACGAACTCAGGGGAACGGCGGCAACGACGAGATGCACCGCCGACTCAGCAGAAACCACCAACGCCGGGACTCCGGAATCTAGGGGCCCGGTCAGCTAATAAACCTTGGAGAGTGCGATGTCAGACGCAGCCGTACCGATGGTCTTTCTCGTGTTGAGCATTCACGACGAGTACGGCCACGCGGTTTTTCACGAGGCGTTCTCGACGCGAAAGAAGGCAGACGACTACGTAGACGCTTCGCGTCCGTCCGAGGGCCTGTATGTCGAAGGCTACGCGCTCGACAGCGCGCAGCCGCCGTGCCGCACGTTCGTCGGTGGCCCCTGGAAACCCGCTACCTGACAAAAACCATTCTGACCTTAGCCCGAATCAGGCAGGTCGGGCCGCGTCTCAACACTGGAGAGAATCACCATGAGCAATCTGCACACGCTACCGGTAGAAATCCGTCACATGCACTTTTTCGCGGGGCTTGGAGGCGGCGCAAAGGGCTTCAACGAGGGACACGCGCGGGTAGGAACCATGGAGGCTCGCTTCCGTTGCATCGGCGGCATCGACGTCGATCCGGCCGCGATCCGTGACTTTGAGAAAATGACCGGCGTGCGCGGTACTGTGATGGACCTGTTTGACCGCGACCAATATAAGGCGTTTCATGGGGTCGAGCCGCCCACCGGGTGGCGTGAGGCAACCACCGCCGACATCCACCGCGCAGCAGGCGGAGAGCGCCCGCATATCGTGTTTCTCTCCGCGCCCTGCAAAGGCTTTTCGGGGCTACTGGCCCAGTCCCTCAGCTTGACCGACAAGTATCAGGCGCTTAACCGGCTGACCTTGCGCGGCGTCTGGCTGATGCTCGAAGCCTGGGCCGACGATCCTCCCGAACTCATCATTTTTGAAAACGTGCCCCGTATCAAAAATAGAGGGCGCTCGCTGTTAGACCAGATTGTTGCGCTCATGCGGCGTTATGGTTAAAGGCGCAACACAACTGCACCAGCTCCCGCAAGACATACGGCCGCATGGAACTGCCTTACGTGATGCATGAATATATCCTGCTGTTCCGCCGCAAGTCAGCCACTCTGCTCGCCGTGCTTGGCACGATGGCGACGCAGGCACATGCACGTCTGCAGATCCTATGAGCAGGGGACGTCGACGAACTGATACGTAAAATCAGCGTGTCGA
>NZ_JALQCK010000092.1:0-7564 GCF_030464835.1 Paraburkholderia sp. WS6 | reverse complement strand
GTCGCACAGGCGGTCGGCAAGAAACGTGAGACAGCAAGGAACTGGGCGTGGGCGCACAGCAACGAATCGTACGACTGGATGGACTCGCATAGTCTCTTCAACACCCGGGAGTCGATTCATTGAACGATTTACAAGGGGCGACGGTTTTGCGCCACCGCAGCCTTGAACTGTATCGATCTTTGAAGTTGGCTTAACCCATCTCGGGCAGCGGACTGTCCGCGTTAGTCTCGATCCGCCTGAGCAGATGGGCTAGCAGCGAACCTGGCTGTGTACGGTGCCCCTTGGGGCACAACGCGACGGTCTCTCACTCAGAACGCTGGCGTTCGAATTCCTCCCTTCAGACAGACCCGCTTGCCGGTGTGCAAAACCGCATCGACCGGAATCATCGCAACGTCAAATCGCGGGTGGACGTCATGCTCGGCTTCAAACGCTTCAGGGACTCCACCGTTACGATCTCCGGGATCGAACTGATGCATCGCATTCGCTGAGGCCAACTCGGTTTGACCGACGTGCGGCTCACAGAGACTACCGCGCCTGTCGTCTGGATAGCCAAGCTTTCAGTTTGTTGAGTTGACGCGCAAGCTGGCGGCTTCTCGCTCGCTTTCGCTATTGGCACCACAACCGACGGGAGCAACGCCGTCAGCGTTTGGGTCACCAGAACGGCTCGTTGGCTGACGACAAGCCCGGCGTGAGTACCCCCTCGCTTATAATCCCCGCATTGATAGTGATTTCACCGGCGGAGAGCCCACTTTATGAATCAGCCACATGGGCGACATCCGGGATCTCGAGACAAGGGCTCGCGTCAATCGCGCCAACCATCGACTTCTCATCGACAGAACAAGCCATACGTAAAAACGCCACCTGCCCGGGATCCAACCCAGACGGCATCCATTTTCAAAACGCGTTCGTTTAAATGGCTGGTCGATGCGGTGGGCGCAGAGAATATTGCACTGGGACTCGATTCCAACCTGACGCGCGTGGCCGAATTAATAAACGGCGAGAGATTCACACCCGAGACGGCCTTCCACATTGAAACGACGCTCGGGCTACCCGATGGGTTTTTCGATCAACCCAACCCTGCCCTCACATCCGAGACCATCAGTCGTTTGAAGGCGCCGCTTGACTTTATTCGCGCTAACGCTGAACCGGAATCGGCGGACGAGCAGGCATCGGAACCGGCTCCGGCAATACCAGCGACCCGCCACCCTACCCCCACCGACCGTTTGCCGAGGGAACCAGAAATGTCAAAGAGAACCGATGGCGGCTCGCCACAGGCCGTCGCGAAGAGCAAGTCCACAGCGGCAAGGACTGCCACGGTTACTTCGTCGAAACCGGCATCAGCGAAAGCTAAAGCGTCCGTGAAGTCGGGGGCCCAGCAATCCTTGCCGTTGAACGACCTGGCGGCTCTGCAAAACATTCGTCGCGCCAACCTGCACGTACTCACCTCCCGTAAGGGATCGAAGGTGCGACTCAGCGCGGTAATGAGTATCAGCGCCTCCAACCTGGACAATCGTCTGTATGGGCAGAAGCGCATGGACGACGCCGAAGCCAGCCGCTTCACTGAACGCCTCGGGTTGCCAACTGGCTGGCTGGACATTCCGCGTTCAGTCACGGACATTCCTGATTCGGTGTCGGCTCTGCTTGATCCACAGTCGGGTCGACCTGCATCTGACCAACGGGAGCTATCAGCTGTGATAAGGCCGGAAGCGGCGGTGGCAAGAAAGTCCGCGGGTAAGAAGGCGAAAACCGCGAGCGATCGACACGCCCAACCGTCCGAGGCGGATCACGCCAGCGATGCCGCCGTGACGAAGGCAGTCGTGGAGCAACTGGATCCAGTACTCCCGCCTGCCTCCGATCTGGCGATCCGGCAAACTGTTGACAACGATGTCCCACCGCCCGCCTCTCACCAGCAGCCGGCGCCGGCCTCCGTCACAGAGGTTATTGCGGAGCCGCGCCGTTCTGCTCCCGTGACGAGCCTGGACGATCTGATAGGCATTGAACCAATAGCAGAAGCGCTGATCAAGACGCTCGCAGGGAAAGCACGGACTGGGCGGCTGGATGAGATGAAAGCGCTGGAACTATTGCGACAGATCGTTTCGCTCTGACCTGAATCGACAGTTCAGCAGAACTCCGTGGCAGCGGGGCAGCCCGCGGAACGGCGCGCCCTTTCAGCTGACGCCACGTACCCGGTCGTTGAGAAGAGAAACCTGCCTCTTTTCAACGCAGCCTTGATTGCTTGCGCCGGCTGGAGCCGAGCTCTGGAAGCTGCGGGCAACTCGCGTGGCGTCGTTTCTTCGTCTGCTGCACTCGTCGGCTCGCGAAGTGATTCTGCCAGGACAAAAACCTCACTATCGTTACGCGATCTGGGTAATCGTATCTTTCGTGCAATTTCTGGCGGCTAGTCATGTCATGTCATAAAAGTGATCATTTCTTTTATGTCAAATTCACGAATCCTAACGGTTTATCACGCCAGCGCGCCGTTGGTTTGCATAAACTGTTCCCGCGTTTTGCCGAAACATTTTCCCCGCCCAAGACCGTGACGATGGGTAATCGCTTGCGCAGCCAAACTTCCCGGCTAAATATAGGGCTCTCCTTATAGGGCTCTCCTGACCGGCGCGGACACGAACCGATCTATGCAAACTAGCGATTGCATGTCCAGCCGACCGGTTTTGCCTCTGGACTTTCCTCGTTCAATAAGGTCGCCAATAGGTAACAAAAGGCTACCAAGTAGCTACCAAATTCGGCTGGAAATTCAATCCGTTACTGCCGCCCCTCGATATTCGCCAGCGTGATTCCGGTCGCGCCCTCTTTTCATCACCCAATCCTGATAAATAGCAATTATCAGGATTAGACGGGTTCAAAAAAACGGCCCGCATGTCGCGGACCGGTCGTGGCGGAGCAGCGACGGGCGGCCAGTTTGCCCGCCAGCCCCGCCTCTGCTCCGTTTGTGGTCACGTGCCGTGAGCACCGACCACGTCTACATGATAGTCACTGCGCCGGCGGGCGGCCGAGGTTTTTCACGGGCGCCGCAGCGCCCCGGGTATCGGCGGTCGCCGTCCGCTTCGTGCAGCCAGGATCTGCCGGATGGTGGCCAGTGACTGCTCGGCCGTCGCGCTCGCTACCCGCCGGCGCGGTCCGTCGAACTGCGGCGCCGTCACTCCGAGCATGCGGCACACCGCCGACAGGTACGGCTTTGCCGGACCAGCATACCGCTGCGCTGCCGCCTCGATCGCCGCGTCGCCGACGTGTCCGCGCAGCCACGCGAGCGTACGGCGGTCCCGTTCATTCTGTACGCGCACCAGATGTTCCATGACGCCCTCCGGAACTGTATATGCATCCATACTGTGTATATATACAGGTTCAAGGGGATTTTCAAGGTGGGCGGTGTCGTCAGGAAGCTAGAGCGTCAGGAATGCAAGGCAACTTGCGACACATAAGAAAATTGCGAAAAATGAGAAAACATGGTGTATGCTGGTCAGGTGGACTGTCTGGAGAGGCTCTGAATGTTGAATCGGGATGATGAGATTACCGCGGTGACTCCGTCCGAAGCCCGCGCGTTTCGCAAGCTGGGCGCTGCGGCGTCAGTGCAAAGCGCCTCGGTGAACAAGGTAATTCTGGTTGGGAACTTGTCCGGGGACACCGTGTACGAGCGGGTACTGCAAGCTCGTCTACGCCGATACCTCGACAAAATTGTCGGACCCGACGGACTAACCGACAGTAAATCCCGGACGGCGTGGGGCCGCGACTCATCGCTGTTGCGCGCGGCTGTCCTCCGTCGATGGCTCGGCGAACTTCGCGGGCGAGCGCTTTTGAGGCTTAGATCCACGACCGCGGTTAGTGGTGAGCCGACAACCGGTAGTGCGAAAGCAATCGCGAAGCGGCTCACCCCGTTGGGCGCCCCCCCGCAAATTGCCTGAAGGAGGCTTTCATGACACAGCTAACGAAAGAACGAAACGAAGCGTCGGCTCTCAAGATCCGTGCTGCGCTTACCGGCAATTACGCGGGCGATGCGCGTCAGCTGGTTCGGGATGTCGCCGAGTCGTTTGCTTCTGATATCGAAGGGACGTTGCGGGTGAAAGTCCCGGAGCTTGCGGACAGTTCGATCCGTGACTTGCTGCGACATGTCCTGGAAGAGCGCTTCGCGACGATTCTGGCGTCCGGTGACGCCGACGGATCTGAAGCCCGCTCCTCGTCGTTGCCTGTTGTCAACCTGAAGCCTTCGGAGGTGATCGAGCAGCGCAAGGTGCGCATGTCGCTCGCGAGCCTGTATCGCTATGTCGAAGCGAACAAGTTCTATTGCGTCGTGCCGTCAGGCCAGAGTAACGGTCGTGAATTTCCCGCGTGGCAATTCGCTGGACCGGTGCCTGAACTGTTGCCGCCTGTGCTTCTCGCCCTTCGGGGGGCGTTGAGAACTGAGGTCCATGCTTTCCTGGTTACGGCGCAGGACGCGCTGAACGAACTGGCGCCAGCAGAGCTATTGGCTGGTGTCCCGTTCGAAACACGCGCGTCCCTGCATCCGAGTCAGCAAAGACTCTTGCAACTGCCCGCGAACGAGCGTCAGCGCAAGGTTCTTGCGTTGATCAACGGGCCGGGAGCAAGCATGGCCGCTTGAACGGCTATCCAATGAGCGACAACAGAAAACCAACCGTCGAACCACCGTCGTACCTGCGCGAGCGCTTGCCGTCGCCAGTGCAATTGAAGGAGTGCCTCACCAACGAGCCTTTCGCGGTCGGCGGTGAGGCGCAGCTATACCGCGCTGCGTATCTACCTGAGAGTGTCCTGCCGATGGGCGTGGCGCGAGCGTACCGCTTCGGACCGCCGCCTGAACTGTTTTCTGGCGGCAACGAAATGCCGTTCTGGTGGTTGTACACGGCGCACGTGGCCGAAACGGCGATCTGGGAGGCGCAGTTCTGCAAAAATGACGTGACACGACCGGGGACGTTCTACATGGACCCGTTCGCGGTACAGCACGGCATCATCGCTGAACTGCGCTTTCCGCGGCCGCTCCGGTTCTGGAATCTCAATGGCTCCGCTGCCAGTCGTCTCGGCATTTACGACGACCTTTCGAGCCCTGACTATGACTGGTGCCAGTGGTTTGGGTACTACATGGATGTCGCGATGCAGTCTGTTGACGGCGCGATGCGGCCAGATGGGTTCGTGTATCCGTCGCGACGCCACCGGGGCCACACCGCGGTAGCTATCTCCTCTCGCGTCTTGCCGGAATTGAGGGACGGCGTGGCACGATCCGAGACGCCGTTCGCCAAACACCCGGATTTCGAGCGACTGCTCGACGACCGGCTCCGGGTGGCGCCGCCGGCGGCTGACGCGTCTGCAGATTGATTTTGGTAGGGGCCGGCGTCGGCCGCAGTAGACCCGTCACTGGGCGGACGTCGCAGCACAGGAGGGCGCGCCCATGCAGTGACGCTTTTGCTGTCGCGACGGTGACAGAATTAATGCGGGCTACGATGGGGATGGCTATTCAATCGGGTCACGGACAGGGGGTGGAGCAAGCTGAGCGCGAATTTCTATCATAAGCGCCAGGGTTATATAGATGCACAGAGCTATTCGGAAACATCGCAGTCGGTTCAATGATCAGATACCAAATGACCCTGACGCGGTGACGACGAGCAGCGAGAAGGGAACTGTCGCGCTATATGTAGCTTGATGCGACTAAACGCCCACGGGGAACTACGCACCTCCCTTATGAAAACGCTAGGCCTTATAACTGTCAGGCTTATGATAGAAATTCGCGCTCAGCTTGGTCCACCCCCTTTAGTGGCATCGGATCGGGCGAACAAATTGGGGGCAGCGCCACGCTCTACGAGTTCATCCAAGATCTGGACGCCAAACGCCAGGCAACGACGAAACAACCGCGCACAGTTGCTCCCCGTCCGAATAACGTATAGCAGCTCGCACCTGCTGCGTCCCGCGGCGATCCCACTCGCGCCGGAGTCGATACCGGTAGGCGCCGCAGTCGGTAATGTGTGCACCGGGCTCGCCAGCGCGGCCGTGATCGGTCAGGTATTGCATGCTACGATTCCTGGGAAGTAGAAGGGAGTTCGCTGTGGAAGATGAGATCTATGCAACTCACACGAATCTGGCGCGAGTTCGCGTGATGAAGACGGTCACGGGCTCTTATCGGGGCATCGTGCATCTGCGGCCAGTGGGCGGTGATCCTGAGTCCGACGATCCACACGAAACTGAACAGGAATTCGCGCGTGAGGATCAGGCGCGAGATGCAGCGCGCGCTCTTGCAAGCAAGTTGCTTAAAGAGCACGGGTTCTGAATTACCGCGTCACCTCCCCGAACCTCGACAACCGGCGAAGCGTCGAAAACGGCGATGGAGACAACCATGTGGACCTGCCGAAACTGCGATGCGCGGTTCACCTTCGATGAGGTCGAGCCCCAAATCGACGAGGAAGGATTTTTTTCATTTGTCCTGGCTGCGACTACCGGAACAAGCTGGCGGACATAGGTCGAGACGCAGCAGGGCGCCCGCAGCCGGTCCAGCGCGACGACGAGCGGAGCACCCTTTCGGCCGTGAAGTTCGACTACAAAGAGTTCCGCATCGACGCGTCGCATCTTTGGCTCAGATCAAGCCCCCTTGCCGATACCCGCCTCGGGCGGCCGTTCGAATTTCCACCCAGCACCTTCGTTCGAAGGAACAAGCAGTGACCCGATCACACTCGCCGGCGTGTTTCGATGCACCCGGAGATGAACAGCATCGACGTATCGTGGATGCTGTTCATGACCATGGCTGGTCGGAAGAGGACAATTTTTTCCCGCCGGATTTGACGCTCGCGCTGGCGTTGGAATGTGCAGCGCTTGCGACGGCCGGAACGCTCACATTGGCGCTTGTCGGCCAGGGCGCGGCACGTTCTTTTCAGCCCGATGTGCGCGGCGACCGAATTCAGTGGCTGGAGGCGGGCCAGTCCGAAGCCTGCGACCGGTATCTCGCGATCATGGAAATGCTGCGCATTGCGTTGAATCGCGGGCTCTTTCTGGGACTCGAAGAATACGAAAGCCACTTCGCATACTACGCCCCGGGCGCTTCGTATCAGCGGCACCGCGATCAATTTCGCGATGACGATAGCCGCACGGTGTCCGTCATCGTCTATCTGAATGCGGACTGGCTGCCTGAGCACGGCGGTGCGTTGCGGCTACATCCTGAGGGCTTGAGCACGCAGGACATCTCGCCAGTCGGCAGCCGGCTCGCAGTATTTCTATCCGCCGACATGCTGCACGAAGTATTGCCTGCGACGCGCGACCGCATCTCGCTCACGGGATGGTTTAGACGCCGATCATGATCTTCCAGGCCGTTCCGGGGGCCTGATCGTTTCGGCGCTTGACGCCGGTCGCGCAAATTCAATGAATGAATTGGCAGACAACTTTAATTATGTAAAATATAGGAATCCTATCTATAATTCGGCATAGAAAGCCTATCACCAGAGCCTCGACTAAGGCGACATCGAAATCGGAGAGTCGCTCTTCCCCGTCAGAAAACACCTCAGCTGTCGCTCGGCTTCCAGGACCTCATGCAGTCGCGCGCTTGCGAGCTGGGCGT
>NZ_JALQCK010000091.1:0-8276 GCF_030464835.1 Paraburkholderia sp. WS6 | reverse complement strand
ACCTCCAGCGTCAGACCGTAGCCCCTACCGCGCGAGCGGTTTAGTCCTTCGACCCACTCCCGCCCTTCGGCGCGGTGCGAAACCAACGGCTGCTTGCGGTGTACAACGGCCGTTAGTCGATTTTATCGGGAGACGGGCGGTCAGTTCTTCGCCACCGCTCGGAATTAACTTGCGATCGTCTGTCGCGCGCCGTCCTTGACCAGATGGCCATCTCTGCCCAAGGCGCAGACAGACGTGGCAGGTTAGACGGCGTTCAAATCGATTTCGGCCATTACCCCGGCTGGCCGCCTGACATAGGCCGAGCATTAATACCGGGTTGATGCCGATCAACCTCATGAAAGCGGGAAAACGGCGGCACGCTCAAGAACGCTGCAGCGGTGGCCAATCATGCGTCGATGCGTACCACGCCGTTTTTCGACCGGCGTCGCAACGTTACTGTCCCGATGAGGCCGAGCCTTAGACAGGATTCGAGGCGGGCCGCCCTTCCAGCACGGCGGCGACATTATCCAGCGCCGTAAAGCCCATCTGGTCGCGGGTCTCAATCGTTGCGCTGGCCATATGGGGCGTCAGGAACACGTTGTCGAGTTCAGCGAAGCGCTTGTCGACATTGGGCTCGTTCCGGTACACATCCAGACCCGCGCTGAATAGATGACCCGAAGTCAGGGCGTCATAAAGCGCATCTTCGTCCACCAGGCCGCCACGCGCCGCGTTGACAAAAATCGCGCCTGCGGGAAGGAGTCCAAACTCTCTTTTCGTCATGAGTGGAACGGCTCCGCCCGGCACGTGCAGCGTGAGCACCTGGCAGTGCGGCAGCATTTCGTCGAGAGTGGCATAGAAGGTCGCGCCATTCTCCACCGACGGACCCGCACGGTGCATGTCCGTGTAAATCACGCGCATGCCGAATGCCTGCGCACGCTTGGCGACTGCCCGTCCAATACGCCCGAATCCAACGATGCCGAGCGTCTTGTCGTTCACTCGCGTACCCAGCATCTCGGTCATGCCGAACGATTTGCCCCATCCGTTGCGCATGATCCGTTCGTATTCTGAGGCGCGACGGCACGCAGCCAGCAAGAGCAGCATGGAGAAATCGGCCGTGCACTCGGTCAACGCATCGGGTGCGTTCGTGACGACGATTCCCCTTTCACGGGCCGCCGCTACATCCATGTGATCGAAGCCCGCGCTCGCGTTCGCAATGATCTTGACCGTCGAGGGCAGCGCGGCAATGTGTTCCGCCTGCAGGCCGGATTTTTTCCCGATGAGTACGGCCGGCACATCGTGCTTCTTGCAGAAGTCGACGACAGACCACGAGTCCATATCGGCCTCGGTCACGAAGGCATGGAATTCGGCTGCGGCGCGTTTCGCCACGGCTGTGGGAACCCTTCGCGCAATCAACAGGCTGGTGCGTTTATCTTCCGACATGGTTTTTCCTTTGGTAGGCAGACGTCGAGAGACTACGAAATCGCAGACCGGACCGTCAATGTTGATTGGACGAATCAACTCCTCGGTAATGATTAGCCCCTTATTGTTCGCGGCGCCTGCGCGTTGCGATTCGTTTCCGTCTTGCCCCTCTTCCATCTTGCTCGCGGCAACACGCGCATCAGGAAAACCCTGATGCGATCCCGGTCCGCAAGGCCCTCGGATGTTGATTCAATGAATCAAGATTGCTCACCGCTTAGCGCGGATGCAACTCTCTTTCCCGTGTTCAATTGAATCGTTGAGAGGAAGTCAAATGTCTGCATCAAAGAAGTTCGCAGCCGTTACGGGCGCCGGCTCCGGCATCGGCCGCAGCGCCGCCCTCGCGCTCGCCAACGCGGGATTCGCCGTCGCGCTGATCGGGCGCAGAGCCGAGCCGCTGCTGGAAACGAAAGAGGCCATCGGCATTGCCGGCGGAGAATCACATGTTTTCCAGGCCAACGTTGCCGACGCCGCGTCGGTCCAGCAGGCGTTTTCGCAGATCGCCGAGGCATTCGGCCGGCTCGACGTGCTCTTCAACAACGCAGGCCGCAACGCGGGGGCCGTCCCCCTTGAGGATTACGAGGTCGATTTCTGGAACGACGTCGTGGCCACCAATCTGACCGGCGTCTTCCTGTGCGCTCGGGCAGCTTATTGCCTGATGAAAGAACAGTCCCCTCAAGGCGGACGAATCATCAACAATGGATCGATCTCAGCCCACTCGCCGAGGCCGCATACCATCGCCTATACGGCAACGAAACATGCGGTCACCGGCATCACCAAATCGATCGCGCTGGACGGACGCGCGTTCAATATCGCCTGCAGCCAGATCGATATCGGCAACGCGGCGACATCGCTCACGGAACGCATGAACCGCGGCGTACTGCAAGCGGATGGCAGCATGGCACCCGAAGCAAGAATGGATGTGACGCACGTGGCGAATGCGGTCGCACACATGGCCAGTCTTCCGCTCGAGGCCAATGTTCTCAACATGACGATCATGGCGACCACGATGCCGTTCGTCGGCCGCGGATAAATCACCCTCGCGCCAACAATAAAAAAACAACTGGCGAATGTTCTGGAGACACCGATGAAAGCCGTAGAGGAACAAACATTGCCGGGCCGAAACCTGGTTTACGCGGATACTGCGAAACGCTCCAGGGTGCGGTACGTCGTGCTCTCGATGCTGCTCGCGGCAACCATCCTCAATTACGTCGACCGGTCGGCGCTGGGCATCGTTGCGCCGGGCCTCTCGAAAGGCCTCGCGCTCGACAAGATGGAGATGGGCGAACTGTTTGCCGGTTTCGGCCTTGCCTATTCCATTGCTCTCGTGCCCGGCGGCATGCTGACCGATATTCTCGGCTCGCGCCTCGCCTATGGGTTGTCCCTCCTCGGCTGGTCATTCGCCACGTTGACGCAGGGTTTCGCGAACGGCTATCAGATGTTGCTCGGATCGCGGCTCGCAATCGGCGCAATGGAGGCGCCGGCGTTCCCTTCGAATGCGCGCTCCGTAACGTTGTGGTTTCCGGCCCGGGAACGTGGCTTCGCGACCAGCGTATATGTCATGGGGCAATACATCGGGACCCCCTTGTTCACCGGCTTGTTGCTGTGGATCTCCGCCGCGTACGGTTGGCGTGCTGTCTTTTTCGTAACGGGCGGCGTCGGTATTCTGTTCAGTCTTCTCTGGTACGTGGTTTACCGCGATCCGCATCAGCACACGGGTGTGAATGCGGCCGAACTGCAGTACATCAATGAAGGCGCCACTGCGGCGCGCAAGCCCCGCGAGAAGTTCGATTGGCGCATGGCACTTAAGCTGCTCGGCTACCGGCAGATTCTCGCGATCTGCATCGGCAAGTTTTGCAACAACACCTTGCTGGTCTTCTTCACCACGTGGTTCATGACCTATCTGATCGAAGCGCGCCACATGTCGATGATCAAGGTCGGGATCTTCCAGGCACTCCCATTTATCGGCGCGACAGTCGGCATTCTGCTTGCTGGTTTCCTCTCGGACTTTTTCATTCGGCGCGGGGTGTCGATTTCCACTGCGCGCAAGGCGCCGCTCATTATCGGCACGCTGCTCGGCGCGTCTATCGTGCTCGTCAATTTCGTCGAGTCTAACGAGGGGGTGATCGCCATCCTGACTATGGCGTTCTTCGCGCAGGGCGTCGGGTCGATGTCGTGGGCCGCCGTCTCCGAAATCGCGCCTCGACAGTACGTGGGACTGACCAGCAGCATCACCAGCCTCGCGGCCAACATCGCGGCCGTCACCACGCCGCTCATGATCGGCTACATCACCCACCACACCGGCCACTTCTATTGGGCGCTCAACCTGATGGGCGCGATATGCCTGCTCGGCGCGCTCTCGTACTCCGTGCTGCTGGGGAAGCTTTCCCGCATCGAACTGTGACGCTTTTGACTATACGGTGAAATCGAATGATTGAATTCAAGTGGGACCATCTGCAACTGTGCTCGGCGGACGCCGAAGCCACTGCCGCGTGGTTTGCGCGCTGCCTGAACGCCGAGATCGTGCGTCGCCCGGGGCGGGTGGATTTGCGCATCGGCAGCATCAACCTTTTCATCACGTCGCTGACGAGCGCCCAAACCGGGCGCCCTCATGGCGAGCGGCAGCAGGGCATTGATCATTTCGGTGTGGTCGTGGACGATATCGACGCCGCGTTCGAGCATCTGTTGCGCTGCGACGCGGAAATCGTCGAGCCAATCAAGCAGGTTCGCCCCGGCGTCAGGGCCTGCTTCGTGCGGTCGCCGGGTGACATTCTCGTCGAGATCCTGGAGCGGCGACCCGTCGAGATGACTTTTACCTGAAAAAACGTCAATATTGGCGCTGGATCGGTCGTGCTCGAATGCACGGCGCGATCCACGTCGTCACTCCCCTGTTGCTCCGTTCCGCTGCAACTCCTTGCTTGCCATCCCATGCGAAACTGGATCACTCTGACTGAAGCGGCTCGACAACTCGGAGTGCAAGCGCAGACTGTCTATGCGTACGTAAGTCGAGGCACCATCGCGGTCATGCCGGATCCGCTCGACCCGCGCAAGAGCCTCTACCGTGCGGAGGACGTCGCCGGTCTGTGCCGCAAAAAGCAGGTGGGACGCAAGCGCGAAGCGCTCGCCGCCGGGACCATATTCGGTGCGGAACCCTGCATTTACAGCAGCATTACCACCTTCTCAAAAGGTCGGCCGTACTACCGGGGGCGGGATAGCATCCGGCTTTCGGACACGGCGACGCTTGAAGCCGTGGCGGCCATTCTCTGGAATGCGCGCGAGCCCGTTTCCTTCGAAACGGGTGACATGCCGCTACAGGGCGACGAACGAGGCAGGCAATGCGCGTTTACATCGCTGGCGGCGCTCGCGGCCTGCGGGCACTCGACCCTCGGACGCACGGACAGCGCACTGCATGTCGAGGCCGGCCGGCTTGTGGCGCTCATCGCGCAAGCGTTTGGCGCACGCTGTGACGCGAATGCACAGAGAATGCATGAACGATTCGCGCTCGGCTGGGGCCAGGACCGCGATGGCGCTGAGCTCATCCGCCGTGCCTTAGTCCTCGTGGCCGACCATGAGATTACGAGTTCGGCGTTCGCCGCCAGGATTACCGCCTCCACCGGCGCGTCGCTGCCGGGATGCCTGCTTACGGGACTCGCGACTTTCTCCGGCCCGCTGCACGGCGATGCGTCGGGCCGCGTGCGGGCCGTGTTCGACGACGTCGGAAGACTCGGTGCGGAGCACGTGGTTGCCCATCACTTGCAGTCGGCCATTCCGATCCCTGGGTTTGGACATCATTTGTATCCAGACGGCGATCCGAGGGCGGCCGCATTGCTCGAAGTGCTGAATCCGCCTCAAGAGCTCATGTCGTTCATCAACAAGGTGGTTGAGCTGACCGGGCTCAAGCCAAATATCGACGTTGCGCTTGCGGCCCTGGCGGCTCAGCTGGCGTTGCCGCGCGATGCATCGTTCGCGTTGTTCGCAACAGCCCGGAGCGTGGGTCTGCTCGCGCACTGTATTGAGCAACTCCGGGTGAGCAAGGTCATACGGCCACGAGGGCGCTATACCGGGCCCGCGCTGGAAGACGCCGCCCCCGCCTCGCCAGCGGAAGGCGGCGAGAATACGCTCGATCCAGTCACGCTCGACAAGAATCGGGTATTCAAAACGGTTGGGCGCTGAGAGGCCCGTCAAAGCGGATCTTTCCCGAAACGAAATAAACCTCGACGCCAATCGGCTCTCGCCGAAAGGACCGGCTTGTTCCTGCGGACGTACACGCTTTGAGCGAAGCGGCGTCGGTAGCTTCGAAAACGTTGCCAGAATGCTTATGACGATGGTGCATGCGACGCCAGACCATGGCCAGACTGCGGACGGAAGGTCTGGAGTCTGCACTGGAGCCGACATTCCAAGCGTTGCATCGAAGTGCGCCCGAGCGGCCGCTCATGGCCGAACCCTGAAATTCACGGCGGTCGATGCTCGATGCATCTGACACAACTTGCGAACTTCCGTACGCGACCCTCAACAGCCGCTCAAGTACGTAAGACGTCCGTCCGATTTCGTCCAGCAAACGGCCATCCACTTTCCAGCAACTCGTGCCATTTGCAGCGTTGATGCATCTCAGGTGCCAGTCCGGCTGCACGCCTATCACAATCAGACGTACTGCATCGACGCGACGCACAAGAAGAGCTTCCACCAGCCCTCCCGTTCGCCTTTTTGCCGGACATGCGAAACTGATTGCGTCAACATCCTCCATCCTGACACGTTTGAAAAATGCTTTCGCACGAAGACTTGCAGTTTTGCCGTTCGCTTGTACAACGTCCTTCGAGATTTCTGTCGACGGCACGGGAGAGGAAGTCAGAACTGTTGAGAAAGGGAGCAAATCATGACCGCAATTCAAACCCCACGTCGCTGTCCCAGATGCGGCCAGACAAAAATCGCGGAACTGGATTTCCATCGGAAGGGGCTTGGCTACGTCTCATACTGCAGGCCCTGTGTAACGTTGTGTCAGGCGGAGTGGCGAGCCGGGAACCGCGAGCGGACCAATATGACCGCGCGGCGTAGTTATGAGAAAAATCCGGATACGAAACGGCGCTACGCCCAGGAGAACAAGGAGAAATTCAATGCGGAAAAAAGGGAGCGCACCCGCCGCAGATACGAAGAAAAAAGACTTACCAATCCCGATCTGCCCATTCGATTTCGCAACGGCACAGCCAAACTGAACGAAACCAAGGTGTTATTAATACGCCAGCGATTGGCCGCCGGAGAATCAGTTGCTTCGCTGGCGCATGCATTCGGAGTGCATGTCGTGACCATCTATGCAATCAAAAAAGGTGAAACTTGGAAAGACGTTATCTGACGGGTGCGGCGGCACAAGGGGCACTACCTTGAGAACATCACGAATCCGAGACACTCCATAGGGGGCGCCGCCACGCTGCCGCTGCGGCCACACATGACGAGGCGGCCAGGGCCAGAATGAATTGATCAGCTACGGAGTTTTGTAAGCAGGTCGGCCACGCCGGCACGGGTGGCAATTTCCCAGATATATCCTCGAGAATAATCGACACCCACCCGCCGATGAAGCACGGTGCGCAATCGGCCGTTCGTCCAGTGATCAGCGTCTATGCCGTGCACTCTCGGCGACTCCTTAACCGTTGCGGCAACCCACGCCAGCGTTTCATCATTGATCGTCAAGCGCTTCTTCTCCGTGCGCAGCTTCGGTGGTCGCATCCTGTGGTCCAGTCCAAGCTTCCCGACGAGGGTCCTGACATGTCCGCTGGAATGGTAGACACCGAATCTCTCCTTGATCAGCTTTTGAACATCCCCGTTTCTCCAGAGTTCGGTTTCATACCCGTGGGCCATGGGGCTGCCCTCCAATGTCGCCCGTAACCACTTAAGGGCCTCGGGGCCAAGCGTGGCACTGCGCCCGGATGCCTTGAGCTGCTCAACAGCCTCAACGCCGTCAGCAACCACCATTGATCTGTATTTTGTAATGGTGCGCACGCTGATGTTGAGCGCTTTCGAGACGTGCTCGACACTGTCCCCATCCAGCAGCATTTTGGCAGCGATCTTCCGGCGCGCGGCATAGACGTCGCTCGGTGGTTTATGAGCGGTAGCAGGTGACGCCTTTTCTGAAGTTGAATAGGTGAGTCGATAGGCGAGGCCATAACCTCGAACGAGGTAGCCAACATGCGAAGGTGAAAACTGGACGCCGAGACGCCGCAAGATCAATTCGCGCAGTTGGCTAATGGTCCAGGTTGGCCCTGGATAGCCGTGAAGCCCTGGCGAATGCTTGATCGCGCTAACGAGCCAGCTTTGCGAAGCATCATCCAGTCTCGAGGGCCCCCCGTGGATGCGAAGGCGAGCAAGGGCGTCAGCTCCGTCCCTTTCAACCAGGTCCTTGTACTTGCTCACGGTTGGAAGACTCAGTCGAGCCTTCCTGGACACTTCGCTAATACCCTCACCATTTAACAGAAGCCTGGCGGCAAGAGCCCTACGGTGTGCGAGAGGGATATCGTCTTTCTGTTTGCCCATCGTCGTGCGCGCAAATGAATTGGTTGGTATGTCGCATTGCGGTCTCCGTATTTATACACGAATCGAGACAGATTCGGGCGGGAGGGCCAAGCAGGCTCACGACCAGATTTGCGCTCCTATCCCAAACGAAAGTCCGACATCAGATCAACTTCGCGACGCAACCGCATGGTTACCGACCATTCTTGAATGGCCGTTAAGCGGAAGTTTTTGGGTCGTTCGATTGCCGTAGCCGGGTGTCCCTTGATGGCCGCACTTTGCCTTTGCCGCGCCCCCCGGTTCATCAACAACCGCGCGCTCGA
>NZ_JALQCK010000090.1:0-8682 GCF_030464835.1 Paraburkholderia sp. WS6 | reverse complement strand
TGCCGACCAGTCCAAAGATGGTGCTGATGTCATTCAGTTTCAGCGCGTCGATGACCAGATGGAATCCGTCGGTCGTTTCGGTAGCTTTCGCGTCGTTTGTCATTTTGAGATGTCTCGCTGTCTCGCCTTCTATTGAACTTGCGGTGCGCGGCGGGCCGTCGTTACGGCGACGTGCGCGGCAACCCGCAGGTGGGGGACGCGGAGGATGTGCAAGCCTTCCTCGACCCGGCCGTCGTTGCAGTCGATGAGGTGCTCTGCGGCAGGGTGTTCCCGGGTTCTGGCATGACCTCTCTCCTCTTTGGGTCGCTGCGTGCGTCGTGATATACAATATTCCACACACAGTATTTATTCAACCGTATTTTTACGTCGTGATGCCTTTGCTGCGCTGCGATGGACTTGAATCGCCCGAATTCAAGGGCGACTCACGGAAATTGATTTGCGACGCACAAAGCTTCGACAACGCCGAAATTGGCCTTCGAGCGTCGAATGCTGACGAGCCCGCATCGATAGGTGTGCCAATCGAGCGGTCAGCGGAATGTAATATTTCGTATTTCAGATGACGCGCTGCCAGACACCCAGAGGCGCGTCGGCGCTCGAACCAGGCGCAGATGCACGCGCGCGAGCCACGCGGGCGCGATCATCTCGCGGCCGCACAGGCTCGGCGGCCGCAAAGATCGACGCAATGAAACCGGCGGGTATTTACGTGGCCGGTTCACCGGCGGCGTTGGGCGACACGATGGTTCGTGTGCGATGAGGGGCGCTCGGTAAGCGCGTGTGAACAAGGTGCAGGGCGAGAAAGAGCAGCGCTGCAACGCGTCGGGCGTTTCAGCGCTGCTCCGTTCCGGTGCTTCGGGTTGGCGTGCTCCGGTTGCCCTCTTGACTCAGTATCCAAACGACTTTACGTCGTCAGTCGAGGAAGTCGCAGTTGGCTTCGACGAACGCCGCGAGATCGAGCGAGTGCTGGCGCACGAGCCGCTCGACCAGCTCGGTGTCGCGCTTCTCGAGTGCTTCGATGATGCGCATGTGATCGACGATCGAGCGCGACGCGCGGCCACTCTGCGCGATCGTCATCTTCCGGATCGCGCGCACATGCACGAACAGGTTCTTCATCGTGTCCAGGAGGATCTGCGATTGCGACAGCTGGACAATTGACTGGTGAAACGCGATGTTCGCTTCCGAATACTCCTCGATGTGCTCGGCCGGCGTCGTGTCGCGAAAATTGTCGAACATATGCCTCAGCGCCGCGATGTCCTCATCGGACGCGCGCAGCGTCGCAAGCCGGGCCGCCATGCTTTCGAGCGCCGCCCACATGCAAATCATGTCGACGATTTCTTTCTTCGTCTTGCGCTGGATATAGATTCCGCGCCGCGGCACCGTCCGCAGGAAACCTTCCTGCTCGAGCAGCGTCATGGCTTCGCGAACTGGCGTGCGGCTCACGCCGAGCGCTTCAGTCAGTTCCTTTTCGTCGATCCGGATTTCCTCGCGCGAATGATAGATGTCGGCGTCGGCGATGGCCTGCTTCAGCTTTGCGTACGCCTGATCGCGCAACGAAGCCGAAGCATTGATCGGTACTAGCGCCAGTGTGAGAGGCGCTGGGCGGACATCGGTTTGCGTATCATCCGACATTGATAATTTGCTCCCCCAGTTTCGGATAACCCATTGTGACGGTCTTGCCGGGCCCGCCGCCCGAATCCTCTGCCGACAGGCCGGCGCGGCTGCCCTCCAGCGTGGCTGCCGCGGCCTGATATGCCATCCGCCCGCAACTTAGATATACGGAATATTATATTCCGTATACGGAGAGTTCAAGGCGCTTTTTGTAATCGTCAGCGAAGTGCGCTGGAAGGTGTGGGATGGCAGCGGAAGGCGGTGACGCTGCAGCGATGGAAGGCGACCGGAAAGAAACAGTCGAGGCGACGGCCGCCAGTGATGGGCGCGACGCTCACGGACCCGCCCTTTAAGGGCGCTGGCGGACGGCGCGGCGTCCGTAGGCGGCTCGGAAACGGACGGCACGACGAGCTGCCGGCGATGATCAACTTGGAGTGTACCCAGGCGTACGAAATCCGAACCCTGGGTACACCGAGACGCCCCCGGCCACTTATGCCTGCCCTCCGCCAGGTTGCCAGCGCCCTCAGAACTTGTAATTCAGCCCGACGGAGAAGCCCATTTCTCTGCCGCCCGCGTAGCAAAACGGCGCACCCTGCGAGATCGAGCTGCCGTCATGACAATCAACGGTGACGCTTCGCCCGCCCGCACCCAGCGCATAGTGCGCCGCCGCTTGATTGATGACCAAGGCATAGTCGGCATACACAGTCGCATGTTTGTCGATCGCATGCTTGTACATCGCAGTGACCATATTGGCGCCGTTGGAAGGATTCGGGATGCCAATAGCGTTCGGGTCAGCTGGAGCCGTGTTGTGTTGCCCCGGGTCACCCGGCGTGCGATTGGCGTGCGCCCAACCGACGCTCACGCTGTCCTTGGGAGTGATTTCCTGCGTCAGGGCGAGCCAGAAGCCATTACGGCTGCGCTCGTTCTGTGTTTGCAGGTAGGCCGGAATCTGTCTGCGCATCACTTCATAAATTGCGCTCACCGTGGTCAGAGTGGGAAATTTATATTGCGCACCGACCTTGAATGCCCATTCGTTGCCGATATCGTTGGGGTCCGTCCCATCAGGCGAAGCCAGTGCAGCAGGAGTGTTCGTGACATCGCTTGAGCGATTCACGCCGAGGTGTATCTCATAGGCTGTCGTAAAGTACAGGGGGCCGTTGCTATAGGCGAGGTTCGCGCTGTAGGCCGACCCGTAGCTGCCGTCGTTACACGCAATTGGATTTCCACCACTACCAGGGACATTGCCGCCCGTGCAACTCGACTCACCCGAAGCCTGCACCGAATTTTCGTAACCGCGGTTTTGCCCGGGCGAAACCAGTGCGTTGAGAGACCAGCCATGGAAACTGGGCGACTCATACCAGATCGCATGGTCCAGCCGCGTACCGAATTCGACGCGATTGTCGCCGCCCGTGTTACCCATGATCACGGAGTAATCGCCGAGCATGCCGGAAAACGGATTCATGCGTGCGGTCGACGTTTTGTAGGGCGCATCGGTCTTGCCGATCTTCAACGCGCCCCAGGTGGACGATGCTACGCCGATGAAGCTGTTGCGCGACGTCAGGGCGCCCTTGACGGTCGAATCCTGAGCGGAGTTCGAATTGGAAGACCCTGAGGTTGCCGAAATGTCCAGTTGGGTTTCCAGTTGATAGACGAAGGCCAGGCTGGCGTCGGAACCGAATGGCCGCTTGCCGCGAACGCCGACATAGGAAAGATTGGATGAGACGTCGGGCTGCCAGCCCATATGCCCTCTAGGCGAGACGACAGTCCCCCCCGGCGTGACATACGAGTCTTTGAGGCCCTTGGTCGCATAGTCCACGGAAAGATCGAGATTGCCGTAGAACTCCATATCCCCCAGCGCGGCCAGCAACGACTTAAGCTTGGGCGGCATGCCGGCGCCCCACCCTGAGGCGTCGGCATCCGATGTTTTTTGCGCGCCTGAGGTTGTACCCGTGTTTGCGCTTGTACCTGAACTAGTACCTGCGTTTGTGCTTGCGACAGCGGGACTGGCCGCTGGCTGACTGTTCGCTGTTTGGGCTTGCTTTGCCACAAGCGCATCGAGCTTCTTATTGAGCGCTTCCATTTGTTGTTTCAACAACTGGATCTGTTGTTTGTCGTCATCTGCCGCAATTGCCTGAGCGAATGCTCCTCCCGAACAGGTCACGCTGCCAGCTGCAAACAGGCATAGCGAAGCCGCCGCATGACGCGGCTTCAGATTTCTTATTCCCATCATCTCCTCCGATATTAATTAGTATTACTAAAAAACAAAAAAAATAAATTCCGTGACCCGAACGGCTATTTCGATCCGATGAGAACACTTAAGTCACGCGCAAGACAAGGCGACCCAAGTGCCCAAGACAGTTGGATATTTCCGTGATAGCTATTGTATTAATCCAGACTACCGGGGTATGCATCGAGGTGGTTGAGATAAGACCCGAAACGACGCATTAACGCATTCACGGGGCGCCAATGTCCCTATCGGGTGCTCAGAGATATCCCTTTGCGAGCGCGCCGGCCTCGACCGTTCGGTCGATCCACCGCCGTCTCATCGGCGCGAGGATGAATTTCGCGGACACCGCCGCTGTAATCGACACGACCGCCGCACAGATGAACACCGTGTTCCATGAGCCATGCTCCGACAACACCGAAGCGATCGGCACCAGCATCGACGCGGTACCCTTTGCGGTGTAAAGCGTGCCCGCATTGGCCGCCGCGTATTTGCTGCCGAACGTGTCCGCGCAGGTCGCCGGGAAGATCGAGAAAATCTCGCCCCAGCAGAGGAACACGGCCGCGGCAAAGAACATGAATGCGTACGGATTGTGGCCGAACTGCATCAGCCCGAGCAACGCGATGCCTTCGCCGAGAAAGATCATGAACATCGTATTCTCGCGGCCGATCTTGTCCGAAAGAAAGCCGCACAGCGGACGCGTGAAGCCGTTGCACATGTTATCGATCGACAGCGTCATCGTCAGAAGCGGCAGCGTGACGCCCATCAGGCTGACCGGCAGCTTCGCGAAGCCATATTCCTTCGCGATCGGCCCAAGCTGTGCTGTGGCGATAATGCCGCCGGCTGCGACGAACACGAACATCAGGTAAAGCACCCAGAAAAGCGGCGAGCGGATCATCTGGCTGGGCGTGTAGTCGACCTTGGTGGCCACGACGCGCTTGGCCGCGACCGCATTCGCCGGCGGCTTCGGACGCACCAGCAAGGTTGCGAGAAGCAGAATGCAGACGCCCTGGAAAATACCGAAGAACATGAACGTATGCTCGTAGCCGGAACGCTGGATCATGTTGGCGATCGGGATCACTGTGATCGCCGCACCAGCGCCGAAGCCGGCCGCGGTCAGACCCGCCGCCAGGCCCCGTTTATCCGGGAACCACTTGAGTGCCGTCCCGACACAGGTCCCGTAGACGCAACCCGCACCGATGCCCGCAATCACCGCCGCGACGTACAGTGCCCCCAGACTGCTTGCGTGTGCGTCAATGATCCAGCCGAGTGCGGCACACAGCGAACCGGCGATCACAACCGGGCGCGGCCCGAACTTGTCGACGAGCCAGCCTTCGACTGGCACAAGCCAGGTTTCCGTGACGATGAAGATGGTGAACGCAGTCTGAATCGCTGCCTGCCCCCAGTGATGCGCCGCGTCCATCGGCACGACGAACAAGGTCCACGCATACTGCAGGTTCGCCACCAGTCCCATACAGACGATGCCGACCGCCAGTTGAACCCACCGGTTATACCGTAGCGCCGTGCTGCGCGGCTCGGCCACGTTGGAATATCCCATGTCTCCATCTCCTTTGTAGAATTCGTCGTGCTCGAGCGGCGCGTTGCGTTGAATCGTGTAACCGAATCACTCATCGCTTGCGTGCGCGTCGGCAATGAAACGCTAATGGTCGGTCAGATGGAGATCGCACCAACAACAAAAGACCGGCGGGGGTGCGCAAAACGGTCTGGTAAAAGTGGTTGCGTCGTCACGGAATCTGGGAGCATGCTCCGCGAGAACAGCCATCAGTGAAAGTTAAAACATTTTATGGTTTGCATTAGGCGTCCTGTATACGTCGATGCCTCAACGAACTTCAGCCATGAAAAACGCTACTCTGCGCCAACTCAAGATCTTCGAAACGGTTGCCCGGCACCTGAGCTTCTCGCACGCGGCCGACGAGTTGTACCTGACGCAGCCCGCCGTCTCAACCCAAGTAAAACAGCTTGAGGAGCACGCCGGCCTGGCCCTGTTCGGGCAGCTCGGCCGGAAAATTTATCTGACGCCGGCGGGTTCCGAAATGCTCACTTACGCGCGCTCGATCATCGAGCAGTTCCGCGAAATGGACGAAGTGATGGCCCGCTTGCAGGGCATTGCGGGCGGTCAACTGAACGTTGCGGTGATCAGTGCGGGGGACTATTTTTTCCCGCGAGTGGTGGGCGAATTCGTGCGCCGCAATGACGACATCAAGCTCAAGCTGGCGGTGCACAATCGCGAGGAACTGCTGCATCAACTGGCGAACAACTTAACCGATCTCGCGATCATGGTGCGGCCGCCGCAGGACCTCGATACGCATAACGAACCGTTTGCGCCTCATCCTTATGTGATCGTCGCGCCGCCCCTACACCCGCTTGTGGGCAAGAAGCGCATCCCTCAGTCGACGATCGCAAAAGAGCCGTTCATCGTCCGCGAAAAAGGCTCGGACACGTGGCATTCGATGGAAGACGGGTTTGCGGGAGGAGTCACCAGGCTCAATGTCGCCATGGAGATCAGGAGCACGGAAACGATCAAACAGGCGGTGATTGCAGGCATGGGCATCAGCTTCCTCTCCGCGCATACCATCGGCCTGGAACTGCAGGTCGGTCACCTCGCCGTACTGGACGTACAAGGCTTTCCGGTGATGCTCCACTGGTACGTGGTGCACCGCAAGAGCAAGCGCCTGCCCCCTGTCGCGCTTGCGTTCAAGGAATTCTTGATCGGCGAAGGCGCGACGCAGATCGCGCAGATCACTCACGTCGACGCCGATCTGCTGCGCGGTCAGTCCAAGGGATAATCGAAAGTCAGGGCGCAGCGTGCCGGCGTCGGCTTCACTCAAAACATAAGCAAACACTTATGGTTATTCACAATAACTTTAACTGTTGTTTATTTATAGCCGATCCTATGCTTCTAGCAAGCTATCCGCCCGAAGGAGACGATCATGGGCCACTCACGCGTTAGCGCACCTGAAACCGAGCGCGACCAGGACATGCAGGCGCAGCTTTGCGCATACAACACCGCTTTCGCGGAACTGGGTCTGCGGTTTCGCTGGGACGAGCGCACCCTCACGTCGCTCGCAACCATCGACGGCGAACGGGAGCGCATCGCCGCGTACATAGAGGCCCACCATGCGCATTTGCTCAAAGCGTACAGCGCGGAATTCCTGAGCCAGGCCATTCTCGAGAAAAAGAACGCGCGCTATCCGGTATGCTTGGCGACGCGCAGGGAAAGCGCAGCGAGCGTCAACAACGCGTTGCACCTGTTGCGTGCCGGGTCACAGTGGGAGCGCTCGTCGTGCGACTCTGATTTACCGGCGTTGGCGGGCGTTTAAGAGCGGCAAGCAGCCCGCTTCGCCGGGCTGCAATCGGTCCGGTAGGAGCGGCAGTCGGCCACTGAAACTTCTCGAGCCTGCGCTCGCCAACCATCCGGCGGCTTGGGACGAGGTAGCGCAGACGCTATCCGCGGAATGACCTGCAGCCCCGGCCACGGTCGTCGGCAAGGATCACGACGCCTGCGCCAACGAAAGCCTCTTTGCGCCCGCACCGCGATTGAAAAAACCGGCGTCGCCCTCGAGCGCCACTGATATATCGGCCTTCAGTAGCTCAAGCCACGCGCACGTTTTCACCTCCAGAAACCGGCGCGACGGAATCAGCATGAACACCCCGATTTCACGCGACCGCCAGCGCGGCAGCACATGCACGAGCGGGCCTTGCGGAACGCGTCGACGACCGCATAGCAGGGCAACCTCGCGATGCCGAGCGCACTCAGCACGCTGTGCAGCACGACCTCCGGGTTGTCTCCGACCACTGTGCCGGTCGGGTCGAGCGTTCAGACCTGCTTGCCGTCGACCAGCTCCCAATGCGGCGTGATCGAAAGATTGACGAGACGCAAACACGCGTGGTCGGCCAGCTCGCGCGGATGCCTCGGCTTGCCGTGCCGCGCCTGGTTGTCATTCCCGAACCATCAAACGGTTCACTAGATTGCGAGTTCCGCGCTGAGCCTGCCGCCAGCAGGTCCAGGAGTTTGTCCGAATTCGGAGATTCTTCCTGACGGCGAACAACTGGTTTTTCGCATCAGTGAGGGCGTCGGCCATTGGCGGCGTTAAATTGCAAGCTGCTGGCGATCAGACTGCGTGCGCGTCCATTACCGTTGCGATCGACGGGCGCACCGTCGAGGTAGAGCCGACGCTTTAAATCATAGAGGTGGCCGCGCGCAGCGACGCATTGACCGCGAACGTCGGCTGCATGGGACAGGGCGTTTGCGGCGCTTGCCGCTGCCTCGTGCGCCGTGACGGCGAGCGCGAGGCTCGCGTGCGAGACATTGCCGGCCTCCGGTCGCAGGGCGCTCATGAGGTTCTGTCGCAGTAAGGAAATAAGGAAGAGTCGGGGCGGAAAGAATAGGAATGCTTATGTCGCAAGATCGTAGAACTGCTCGGCGGGTGAACGATGCCGTCCACCATCGCTCTTCATCTGCCCTTTCGCTATTATGTGCATGAGTTCGATACCGCCTAAGATGATGCGGGCGCAACGAAAGCTCTTGAATCCAGGCATCGGTCTTACGATGCGTTTGATTGCTCGATGGTCCTGCTCCACAACGTTGTTCAGATATTTCGATTGTCGAATTCTGATCGGTATTTCGCGATCAACATTGATCGCATTTAGCCCCGCGAGATTTGCCCCGCTCTTGTCGATCGTCATCGTTTCCGGTACGCCGTTTCCAGCGATCGCCTTTTCGAAATAGCGCCGGGCCGCGCCCTTGTCCCGCTTGGCGCGGAGCAGGGAGTCAACTGTGTCGCCGGCCTTATCGACGGCCCGATACAAGTGGTAAGTAGGCCCGGGGAGTT
>NZ_JALQCK010000008.1:0-277703 GCF_030464835.1 Paraburkholderia sp. WS6 | reverse complement strand
TACTTTGGTGTCTATCTCAGTCACCGCCTATAACGGCCGGCGCGAGCCGCTTACACACCATCGACATGGCCGTGCTTAGCTGCCAAAGTAAGACATGCAGAAACCGACCGGTCCGACACACGCCTCGGAATCCGAGCCGATCTTTGCCATGTCAGTGGTGGTTTGGGCTGCGCGCTGGGCCGGAGCGTTCGAAACAGCGTCACCTGCATTCGCGACGGTCGACGTTTTTTGCTTCATACGAGCGACCTGTTGCGCAAAAATCGGGTTGACTTCTGGGTATGACGTATCCGTAATAAAACGAAGCCCGTCGTTTTCGGCTTGAATGAGCTCCTGGCGGACTTCCTCGCGGGTCTTCTCCTGGGCAGATGCGTTCGTGCTTGCGGCAACTGTTGCGAGGAGCAACATCGAGGGGTTGACTGCGATCGATTTGTACATCTTCATACTCCTAAGTAGTATTAGATAAATAATTTTCGTATGCCACACTGATGTGAACAGGAAGTGGACGACTTTATTCCTGCATGTTTGTATTTCTAGAAACGTGACATCGGCCACGCCAGAAAGCGTCTTACATCGGCAGAATGTTTCGCAAGTTGGTCACATGCCGAGTCACAACGACAGGCATCACAATCATTCGGACGCTACAAGGCAATTCGCCCTTTCGACAACGCCAGGGTTCATCACATCTGCATGCGGAAAGTGAATTCTTTCTGGCACGCCCGGCGGACACGGTTTGCGGTCGGTGCAAATTTCGCCTAGGTCAGGCGTCGCTCTTTAGGAACTCGTCCCAGATTGACCTCACTTCGCACCTCGCAGAGCTTCGTCAGCGATGCCATCCAGTAGTCGGCGTATCCACGTTCATTCGAACCGGAGAGCGACGCACAACACTTCGTCTACCCATGCCAGAGAGAGAAAAAACAAAGTATGGGCCGCCCCAAACCAAGCTATGCCGAAGCAAGATAGGTCCCGGCTTCCGGCGAACCCTTCGCCAACTAACGGCAAAACAATCACTGCATTGATCAGCCAAACCGTGATTGCATAGATCGCGCCTTTCGCGGTGGCGGGGCCGGGCAAGCGTGCCTTCACACCCAGCACGTACAGCTGCGCCATTGCCATACCAATGACGGCATGAAATGACCACTGAAACAGCTGCGTATCTGGCGCCGGAAGTCCGAGCCTGCGCCATGTATCGGCTACGCCAGCGAGCGCTATAGGGATACCTCCAAGCTGCACAAGGAGGCGCAACAAGCCCCCATGAGCCGTGGACAATGGTACCCAGTCAGCTGCCTTTAGCGCGATGGAGTTCAGTGCAATCGCGACAACCCCAGCGATGCCACCGCGCAACAAACGTAAGTTAACGGAACCAGCTCGTGTCACTTCCGACATCATCTTCACCATTTACCTAACCCGCCACCTGAGTGCACGGCGTCTTGCGTAGCATTGCAGATGCGGAACGTGCCTCTTCAAGTCACCGATGGCCATCGGTATAGCCAGTCAGCTGTATTGCGTCGTACGTCGGATTGAGTGTGCGACGGCTTCCTGTAGCAAACACTGACGATGTCTCTTTATTCCGGTGTCTTTTGCGTGGTAAGTGCACTCATAGGGGGAGGCCAGTCAGTGCTATGACATCGCGACGATACCCCCGCATCGAGCTGTGTGTCCGCACACTGCCGGCCAGCAAGTCGCCGTGGCGCAGCCTGGCTCCGGTCGCTCGGACCCGCTACTGCGCTTCAGTGTTATGGACGGGCGCGCCACATCTGACCGCTCAGCCAACGGCGGAATACCGGCCGCCAGTCCTCTCTGGATCTATCGGCCGTACCGCTGTTCGCGTCGACATCTCGATTGGGCGTGACTCGGTCGCCCAGCAGCCTTGAGATGATCTGAGTGGAGCAAGCACTGCCGATGCTTTTCTGCACGCGCTGAACGCTCGATTCCTCGGTCAACAGGGGATCTGAACAGTCGTTTGAAGTCCGACTGGATGGTGCCTTCAGCGGTCGAATTGTCTACATCCAGCAGGCCGGCGGCTTGCCACGTGTAATACCGCCAGCCTATCCTTCACTCAGCGAGAGTCATCCGCAACCGTAGCCCGTACGATGCGTTTGCGGAACATTGACACGAAGTTTCGGAGCGTCGTAGTTCAAGGGACTAACAGGTTCATCAACAATGAAGAAATCGCAAGAGGTCCGGAATAAACGCTCGCCTGACCGCGTTTGCCTCGGTAATTCCATCCTGGTCAAGCAAAGGGGTTGCTCCTTATGTTCTCCGCTTTTTATACGATCAGACGCTGGTCGCTGACAACTTCGATCGTGATGACGATATTCGGCGCATTTAGCAATGCCTTTGCTGCCGGTCCTCCAGGCACGATTCCGGAAGAAACGTCTTTCCTGTCAGAGAACGACAAGGCCATGACAACCATGATGGATGACATGTCCATCAAGCCGACTGGTAACGTCGATCAGGACTTTGTCGCGATGATGGTGCCGCACCATCAGGGTGCGATCGACATGGCACAGGCCGAACTGCGGCATGGCCACAACGAGCAGTTACGGCGCATAGCGCAGGAGATCGTCGTCGAGCAGCAGCAGGAAATCGTTGCTATGCGCCTTGCACTTGGTCAGCCGCTACCGTCTTCGGCGCCTGCGGCTGATCAGCAAACAACGGGTTCAACCGCTAGTCCGACAAAATCGATGCCCCCTAACGGCATGGATATGACTATGCCTATGAGTATGCCTAAGGAACAATGATGAAACGTACCTCAATTCTTGCCACCGTACTGACCGTCACCGCTATGGCCGCCGCCCAATTGGCCGTGGCCGGCCAGGCTCCTGGTTCGCTTTCCGATCCCGACGTGCCTGTCAGTCATCACGACCGCGTCTACGCCGCCGAACAGTTTTCCAACACGGTATCAGTGATCGATCCCGCCGAAAACAAGCTCGTCGGTCTAATTCGCCTGGGCGACCCGTCGCCAGGGAATTTCAGCCCCCTGTATCATGGACAGGTACTCGTGCACGGAATGGGCTACTCACCGGACCATCGCACGATCGCGGTGGTATCAATCGGCTCCAACTCGGTGTCATTCATTGATACGCAAACCAATGCGGTCAAGCACGTCACCTACGTTGGCCGCTCGCCGCACGAAGCCTTCTTCACCCCAGATGGCAAGGAGGTATGGGTGACCGTGCGGGGCGAGAATTATATTTCGGTGCTTGACGGCACCACCTTCGAAGAGAAGACCCGGATTACCGTTCCTAACGGTCCTGGAATGCAGATTTTTTCGCCGGACGGCAAATACGGCTACGTGTGCTCGTCGTTTAATCCGGAGACCCAAGTCATTTCTGTTGCCGATCACAAGATCGTGGGCACAGTCAAGCAAGCTAGTCCGTTCTGTCCCGACCTGGCAGCTACCCCGGATGGAAAACAGGTTTGGTTTACGTTGAAGGATGTCGGCAAGACTCAGGTGTTTGACGCGCGTCCGCCGTTCGCTTTGCTCAAGACTATCGATACCGGCCCGATCACGAATCACGTGAACATCGTGCACAACGCCAATGGCATGTTTGCTTACGTTACCGTTGGCGGTCTGAATCAGGTGAAGGTGTTCCGCACCGACGACTTCTCGCAGGTTGCAACCATCCCCGTCGGGAATCTGCCGCATGGTATCTGGCCGTCGGGTGACGGCACACGCGTCTACGTTGGCCTCGAAAACGCCGACGCGATGGCCGCGATCGATACGCTGACCAACAAGGTCATCGCCAACGTACCCATCGGGCAGGCGCCACAGGCTGTGACTTACGTGCCGAACGCGGTCCCGGAGGGCGATGGCACGCAGAACACCGTGCCGCTCGGCATGGCAGGACAGACGACCCACCTTTCGCTTGTCGCAGCGGGCACGCCGAAATCGGCAGATGCTTCCGGAGCACCCACTAGCGTGTCACTTTTCAACCAGGGACTGGTGCAAGTACTTCAGGCTGCGGTGACTGGACTTCAGGCGAAGCAGCCCTACGTGCTTGGCCTGTCGAACAATCCCGATGGCAGCGGCGACGTGGACGTGCTAGCGAACTTTATGACTAACCCGGCCGGCGCCGCAATCGTCAATACGATTGGTCAGATCCGGCAGGTAGTGGCGGCAGGCGACACCAAAGCGCAGGATAAACGCCGTTACCTCGTAATCGCACCGCAGGTCGCAGGAAAGACGGGCGCGCCGGTGCAGGTGCAAGCGCTGTAACACCGTCTCAGGCATCACATCCGCCAGCCGATTCGCATTACCGGCGGCGGATGTATGTCTCGGCAACACTGAAAGATATTGCAGCCTGTTAATCGGCTAATGTTGCCAAAGGCCCAATGGCGACGATGAATGCAAGAGCGTCCCACGCAGCGACTTCTCCCTCTTTCACCGAGACGCCGGTGTCAATTGTCCCCGTCGACACGCGACAAGGAACTGGGCGGATACGACCCGAGGTACCGAAGTGCCGCTCAAAGGAGTTCAAATATTTTTTGCCCGTCTAGCGGCAGGAGCCTCCTCCAATCAAGGAACGACGAAAATGCATTCGCTTTTCAGGCGCCATGCGAAGCCTGCAAGCGCCGCCCTGATGACGGCGGCCCGCGCCGCCTGCTTCACCGGTTCGCCGACTGCTTCCCCCCACGCGGTCGTCGGCGACCGTGTATTTCCCGCCACCTTGAGAGTGGACGACCCCGGCGTCGGCGACGAAATAGACACCCAGTTCGGCCATATCAAGACCCCGAACGACAGCGGCGACAACATGAACGTCAATACGGTGTCGTACGAGTGGGACAAGCTGACCACCAGGAATCTCGTCTTCAGCGTGGCGAGCAACTACGTGCGCCAAAACGCGCCGAACGGTGGCTCAGCAAAGGGCTGGGACAACGTCACCGTGGGCGCCAAATACCTGATCTACGCGAATGCACGGCACGAATTCATGACGTCGATCGGGCTCAAGGCAGAAATCGGCGGCACGGGTGCAAAATCGGTCGGGAACTCCTTTTCGACGTTTACGCCGGACTTTTATTTCGGCAAGGGTTTTGGCGACCTGCCGGCCTCGCTCAGCTGCCTGCGGCCATTCGCGATTACCGGTGAACTCGGCCCCACCCTGACCATGGCATCCTCGGATAACGGCCCAGATTCTTTCGGCTGGGGTCTCACGCTGCAGTACAGCATTCCTTACCCGCAATCGCAGGTGAAGAACTTCGGGATCCCGCAACCATTCAACAACGTGGTGCTGGTCGTCGAAGATCCGATGAGCACCTGCACGGCGGGCGCGTGTGCCGGCCATACGACCGGGACCATCAACCCGGGCTTGCTCTGGCTTAACCGCTACGGCCAGTTCTGCATCGAAGCAGATCCCCGTCAATCGCGCGAGCGGCAACCACGTGGGTGTGCTGCTCGACGCACACCTGTACTTCGACGACATTTCCCCCCGCTCTCTCGGAAAGCCCCTTTGCAACTAAATGAAATCCCCTCTCCTGAACTCGACCACCGCGCGTGGCCTCGTCGCCCCGCTGACGTTGACCGTCGCGCAATTCGCGCATGCTCATGCGTATCCGACCCACCAGGCACCGGCCGCCGGCGCCGAAGTGAGTGCTTCGCAAAAGGACGTGGCGATCGATTTCGATGACGGTCTCGAACCAGCCTTCAGCTTAATCACGGTAACCGATGCGCGGGGCAAGCCAGTGACGAACGGCAAGGCTGTCGTCGATCCGTCGAACAAGAAGCACATGTCGGTGGCTCTCAATCCGCTGACGCCGGGCGACTACTCGGTCGCATGGGTGGCCGTCGCAGAGGACGGGCATCGCACGCAGGCCCACTACAGCTTCACGGTGAAGTAACGGTGGATCCGCTCGTCGTCGTAGAGATCGTCGTCGCGGCCGCGCAAGACATGCTGTTCGCTGTCGCTGTTGGGGCATTGGCTTGCGGTACGATGTTAAGGCTGCAAGAGGGGCCAACCCCGACATCGCTTGTGCGCTGGCAGTTAGGTGCGCTGAGCGGCCTGACGTTCACATGTGGCCTTTACTTGTGGTTGCAGGCAGCGGTAGTAAGTGGCTCGCCGCTCAGCGAAGCGGGCCCGCTGGTGACGGTTTTGCTGACGCAATCACATTTCGGAGTTGCCTCGGCGGTCAGTTGCGCCGGGGCAATACTTGGAATCATGGGCAGCATACGCGGCACCCGTTGCGCGGCGCTGGTTACGGCCACGGGGTTGATCGTCTACGCGGCTGGCAGAGTAGGATCCAGCCACGCCGCTGACGGTGGAGACTTCACGCTAGCGGAGGTAATCCACTTCGTGCATCTTTGCGGCATGGCATTGTGGTCCGGCAGCGTGATCGTTGCCGCTTTCGTGCTAAGCCGATGGGACGTCGCGTCGTCCAGGACGATAGAACAGCGCGCGGACTTCTGCGTACAGTTATCGCATCTCGCCACGGTCTCCCTCGGCGTGGTAGTCGTTTCCGGCATCTACAACGCGACTCAGGATACGGCACATCTAGCCGCACCGCTGCTCAGCGTGCAGTATGGTCGGGTGCTGACACTCAAGCTCGTTCTTGTCACGCTCGTCGTACTGCTGGGGGGCACAAACCGGATGCTCATTCTGCCACAGTTGCAGGCCGCGTCGACGAGCAGCGATCCCCTGTTTCACATTGCGCAGCGCCGCTTTGGTCGGCTACTCATACTCGAAGCTGTGGCAATGCTCGCCGTGTTGGCGACAGCAGCAATGTTGGGTCACACATCCCCTTCGGCAGGCTGACATAGCCGGCCGTTTGAGCCCCTCCCCGAGTGCATGATGTCGGGCATCGGAAGTAACGGCGCGAGGAGTAGGCCCCCTTGAGACTAATGTCGTCGAGTCGGCGACGGGGCGCTCAAGAACCCGAACGACCCGCGAGTAACCGTCCGGGGCTCGGGCGAACGAGCAGTGGCTATCACAGCTTCGAATTTATCCACTTGCTCGGACGCAAAGTGATTCTGAAACTGTCGCTGCTCTGCGTCGGGATACCATGATGAATCACGGCATAGAAGCGCATTTAAGTCCGGGTGAGTGATTGAGCCGACCAGTTCAACCGGGTCCCGTTGCGGTGCGCAAAGAGGACAAACTGGCGTGGACAATTCGGACTACCTCTACCACGTATTTTTTCCTCGGACGGCCAAGTCAAAATTGCGACCGATGTGCAAACGGCCTCGGCCCGAACTTGTTGTAGGCATAGTCGTTGTCGAATGAAAACTTTGGCGTCTTCGAGAGCACCTGCGCGCTCAATCGCGCGAGTGAATTCCGAATAGCAATTGATGCAAGTTCGCGGAACGGCCCCCGTGTGAAAGGTGGACAGATGGCGCCTTGCAGAGCGATGCCGACACAGGATCTAGTGTGGTTGTCCGCAAGTTCAGCCAGCAGGTGCCATGTAGGGCTTGAACCCATAGCGTTCGAAGATTGCGAGCCCGTGGGGTGAGTGGATGAAGTCCAGCCATCGACGTGCGGCCTGGGTATGGGATGCATGCTGTGCAACGGCGCCCGCATAGATTGCCGTGCTGTTGTCAGCCGGCGCGATATCCACATGACTGATGGGGTGACCAGCCTGTTCCTCGAACAACGCTTCAGATTGCCATGTAACGCCTGCTTGCACCCTAAACTGCATGATCCACAGTGGCGTCTGACGGTGATGGATGTGCGTCAGCACGGTCGTCCCGTCGGCAACTTTGACGCTATACACTTGGTCGACCAGCGTATTACCTCCCGCATGTTCGAGCGACGCCTTGATCTGCCGCGCGATACCTTCGAATTCGGGATTCGGCATTGCCAGTCGGACCCTGGGGCGGCCAAGATCGGCGAGTCCGGTTATGTGGGCGGGATTGCCCGCCGGCACCATGATTGTCAGCGTGTTCGTCACATACGGCACAGCCGGCGCCCGTAGAAGCCCCGCGTCGATCTGTTTCTGGACCGCCTCCAAATCCGCGAGATAAATGTCAGCCGGGACGGTCCAGGTCATGTTGCCGACCGTGACGGTGCCGCCGTTTTCCATCTGCTTCACCAGCAGGCCCGGTGGTATCGTCTCCCAGTATACGTGGCCCTTGTACTCCGGATAGCGGGTTTCGAACGCCTGCACGAGCGGCGCCATGGCAAAGAAGTAGTTTCCGCCAACATAGAGCACCAGCGATGGATGAATCGGGTTCCCGTGGAAATCGGCAAGATTGTCCGCATCCGGCTCGGTGAACGACAGGCCGCGTGTCGTACTGTCGTTGTTCGCACCGTGTTGCCACGGCGGGTAGGGATACTGGTTATGCTTGATCTCGGCGACGCCTGCGCTCGGCGCAGCCTCGGCATGGGCGAACCCGATGATGAGGGCGCCTAGGGCACTCACTACGCAGGCAGCGAGGGGATTTCGGCGAATGTTGAACATGCTTCAAACTCCGGATAATCGAAGGAGGTGCGCGCGCCGCGTGGCCATGTGCGCTACCGGCCGCGCAATGCGTCGGCGATTATGTTGGCGTTAGTGCGTAACGCCGATGCTCAAGCGTCGTGACCTTGTTCACGCTGGACAGCACGAGCTGTCACATCGCAATCGATCCAGTCACACTCGAATCGGTGCTCAGCCACCGCTTGCCCAAAAACCGCGCTAGTCACGCCGGTCTTCTTAAGTTCGGCGATCAGAGAAGAGATTGGGGCTAGGCTCGCCGTACGCGGCCAGGTAGTGTGCATCCGTCGACTGCGAGAGGCGTTGCGTTGCCGCCCAGTCGGCGACCGCAAAGAATACGTAGGCGTTCTTTCGATCTTGGCGTCGTGCGGGTTATTTCGGACGCCGTAGCAGCGGTGTTATGCAGACTTGCTTCGGGTCGGAACGACTCGCCCAGCGAATCATTTGCGTAGACGTTTCGGGGTTCAATCTTATTCATGGGTATCTCTTGTAGAGCAACATGCCGTCGCTCAGACGCGACAAGGAAAGGCGCGTACAGTTAGCCGGGTTCACGACCCGTTGAATTTCACCTGTGCCAAGCGGCAAGCCGCAAAACGCACCGACTATCGCTACGATTAGTTGGCGCTAGTGTTAGATCCAGCCACGCTTGCGAACTTTCCATTGGCCACGGAAACGGCCGCCGCCTGCTGTTTCATCCGGGCCACCTGCTGTGAAAATATTGGGTTCACTTCCGGATATGAGGTATCCGTTACGTAGTCGAGACCATTTTGCTGATCTTCAATCAGCTCCTGGTAAACCTGTGCCCGTGTCTTGCCCTCTGCGAAGGCACTAGACGATGCAACGATCGCTAAGGACAACACAACAAATGCGATTTTCTTCAGTGAGTTGGTGCGAGTTGTATGAGGGCGAACGCCGTTTCACCGACGTCTATTCCCGGTCGAAGAAAAAACCTATCCGACGCCCGAAGTCCATCCGCTGTAAGGTTCCCGCAGCATAGTCCGTGGGGAAAGGGGTACATTGCGCACACCGTCGCCTCCATGCACCAACGCCTTGCTCAGCCCCCATATGGCGCACCGGATGAACCGGTTGCTTGGGGTTACACCGCGTGAGCTGACCAGATCGCGCACCAATCCAGTCGATGCAGTGCGCGCGGCGTAGCTCGATCGCGGCCGCGGCGCCGGAAGCTGACACGCGGGAGCGTATCAACCCGGCGCCGCCCCCGTCAATTGCGAATACACGTCGTGCGACAGTTGCAACAGCACCTTGCGATCGATTCCGCCTGACACCGCGTAACCGAAATCGCCGTCGACCCAGTAGAACACGTTCACCGGTCCGTCCTGATACAGCTTGAATGCGGTGGTGTTCGCGTTCACCTGACGGTGGGAGATACATAACGTCACGCGCTCGCCGTTCGGCCCACGATACATGAACTGCGCGGTCGGTCCGTCGGCGCCGGGCAACAGACGCCCACCCGACAGACTAAAACCGCTCTTCGAAAGAATCGGCGGATGCACGTTGGTGCCGAGCCGGTTGGACAGCCACTGCACGAAATCCTGTTCGTGACCGGCATTCATGTCTGCTGGGCGGTCGATGGCGGGCATATAGACCACATGCGCCACGGCGGCTTGCCGTGCGAAACCCTCAGCGCTATCCGCGCTAACAGGGCGCGTATCCGAGTGACCGGCGAGCGGTGCCACGACGTCCTGCCCCATATGCGTGCCCACGCCGATGCCCACGCCCATCACCAGCGCCGCGGCCATCCCGGCGAACTGCGGCCAGTTGGCGGCAATGCGCCAACGGCGCCCACTGGCCGGAGGAGTCTGCAGGCGTTTGGGCACGGGCTCGCTCAGCACCCGGTCATAGCGTTCATGGAACATGTTGTTCAGCGAGAAATAATCGCTGACGCGCGTGGTCAACTCGGGGTTCTGTTCAAGCGCGCGCTCCACCTCGACGCGTCGTTCGTCGGACAGCGTTCCGTCCACGTACGCGTGGAGGTCTTCTTCGCCGATTGGCATATGTTGGTCGCTCATCGCACTACCTGTAATTTCGCGCCGGGCTGCGTGCCCGCCATCAATGCTCGTAGCCGCTCGCGTCCGCGTGAAAGCCGCGACATCACCGTGCCGATCGGAATGTCCAGCGCGAGCGCCACGTCGGCATAGCTCATTTCCTCGAGGCCGACCAGCAGCACGACTTCGCGCTGCTCCACCGGCAGACGCTGCAACGCATAGTCGAGGTCACGCATTTCGAGCGAACGGGTCTGGTCGGACGGCACGGCAAATTCGCTTTCGTGGACGCTGTCGTCGTCGACCGCCACGTGGACGGCGCGCGCTGAGGCTTTGCGCGCCTGATTGGCGAAGACGTTATGCATGATGGTAAACAGCCACGCGCGCAGATCGGTGCCCGGCTGGAACAACCCGGTACGGCCGAGCGCGCGTTCGAGCGTGTCCTGGACCAGATCGTCGGCGAGATCGCGGTTGTTGATCAATGCTCGTGCGTAGCGCCGCAAGCGCGGCACATGCTCAATCAGCTCGTCACGGACATCCATTTTTCATCCCAATCGATGGGCTTCGGGTGGAACGCCGGATCGGCGGCTGCCAGTCGGAGCACCACGCACATGTGAGATGCAAACACGCGTGGACGAATTTTACTCCCTTCCCTGCGTGGCCGTTGATGTGGCTCCAGCCATCAGTGCAGGGTCATGACGTCGGCTGCGCGCATCAGGCCGTGCGTGCGGGCGTCGCCGGCCACCACGAAGCGCTGGCGCTGTG
This sequence comes from Paraburkholderia sp. WS6, assembly GCF_030464835.1. Classification (NCBI taxonomy): domain Bacteria; kingdom Pseudomonadati; phylum Pseudomonadota; class Betaproteobacteria; order Burkholderiales; family Burkholderiaceae; genus Paraburkholderia; species Paraburkholderia sp. WS6. The sequence goes on along the minus strand of NZ_JALQCK010000008.1, from coordinate 266,529 downwards.
CCGTCCAGGTCAGCAGACGGATCTCGCCGATGCGGCGCGCGGCCCATTGCGGCTGCGCCGGCGCCAAAAGCGCCGGTGCGGAAATCACTACGACGGGGCGGTTGTCGCCGTTCAGATAGAGAAACACATGGGTGCGCTGGAAAGGGCCGAGCGATTGGACCCTTTGATCCACCAAACGCAACCCGATCGCGGCGAGATCAGGGACCGACGGATCGATACGCGTCGGCGATGCAGCGGAAAACGGTGCGGCGACGGTTTCCGCCAGCGCCATCACGGCAGCGTTGTTGAGCGCCTGCGCGGACACCTGAGTGGCGGCGAACCAGTCGCCGACGGCCACTAGGATCAGAACGAGTATCGCCAGCGTCGTCGCAGGCCTGCCACGCGGCCTGGCTGATTTCAGCCGGAGCCGATCAAGCGTGCGACGCCAGCCCGCTGCGCGGACCTTCACCGGTTCGTCGATGGTCTGGAACGCCTGCTGGATCTGCACGTTCAGCCTGCCGTAGAAAGCTACGCGGCGCGCCTCCGTCGGATCGTTGCCCAGATAGTCTCTGAGGAAGACGGCGCGTTCGGGCGTCAATGTGCCGTCGGCGTAGGCCTGGATGTCCGCTTCGGAAAGCGGTGAATCGGCAGGGGTGTCATTTGGGGGCAAGGTGTGTGTATTCGTCGAAGGTCGGCTATCAAGTGGCAAACACCGCTACGCGACCGTTTATTCCGCGCGCGTGAGACGCAGCTTTCGACACCATCGCGACATCGCCGCCATCTTGCAGAGCGGTGAGCAAACCCATTCACGCCCCGCTTTATTCCGCATTCCAACCATATCTTTTAAAAGCAAAAAACGCAGGAATAAAAGCCGCGAAAGCAGGGTTCTCCTTCATGCGAACCTGCACAAAACTCACTGGAGTTCATCATGAAGAAGATCGCTTTTGCCGCATTGTCCATCGCCGTTCTCGCTGCTTCGTCGAGTGCTTTTGCGCAAGGCAAGACACGTGCTGAGGTCTATCAGGAACTGATCGAAGCACAACAGAACGGACTCAACTATGTCACCGATGCATCGTACCCCGATGTAAGTCCGGTGTTCGCACAGCAGGTCGAGCACCACAAGCTGGCGCTCGCCGCTGAAGCGGTTGCCGCCAGTCACGTCGCGAACAGCGACGCGCCGGCAGGTAGTGTTAATTGAAAAGATCTCAGATGGCCGGCGCGTGGCGTTGGTGCATGGAGGCGACGGTGTGCGCAATGTACCCCTTTCCCCACGGACTATGCTGCGGGAGCCTTACAGCGGACGGACTTCGGGCGTGCGGCGGCCAGCGGCGGTTGAGCACCGCCACGCCGATCGCTGCTTCGGTTTGCTGAGCATCGGGATGGCGATCGCGCTGCGTGGGCGGCCCCGTCTCGCAGCTGCGCACGCCGGTCAGCCCCATCAACTGGACCACCGAACCCAGCAGGCCTTCGGCCTGCAACAAACGCATCCGCAACGCACTGCCCAGCATCAGGGTGGTCTCGATCGCCAGGTCTGAATAGCGGGCCTGGCCGCCTGGCGCGGTGCGCCGCAGTGCTGGCCACGGCCCCAGCGCCTCGGGCGTGATCCACAACGTCAGGCTCCCCCGGCTGCGCTGGCCCGCCTCGTACTCCGGCCAGTTCGTCACACGGTGCGCCATCTATGCGATGTGATGCCGGCGATCGGCGTTGTCCTTGTGCGGCATGCGTCAGCTTCTGAATAGTGGGGCCGTCACTCTATTACCCCAACCTTTCAGCGACCTGGCCGCGCACTAATGCCACGTCGTTATTTTACTTCGACGTTCATCTCAAGTTCCAGACACGCGCCCAACGGAATCTGAGCCACGCCGACGGCCGAGCGCGCATGCTTGCCGCGCTCGCCAAATACTTCCGAGAGCAATTCCGACGCGCCGTTCGTCACCAGATGTTGCTCGACAAAATCCGGCGTCGAATTGACAAGGCTCATCAGCTTGACGATCCGCGTCACGCGGTTAAGGTCACCCACGTGTGCGTGCAGCGTAGCGAGCAGATCGATAACGACCGACCGTGCGGCGGCGCGTCCTTCTTCCGTTGTCAGGCTGCTGCCGAGCTTGCCGGCCCATACCTTGCCGTCCTTCTTCGCGATATGCCCGGCCAGGAAGATCATATTGCCGCTTTGCGCACTCATCACGTAAGCGGCCGCGGGCGCGCCGGCGATCGGCAAGTCGATCCCGAGTTCCTTGAGTTTGACGTAGACGTCCTGTTGGACCATGAAATGCTCCGTAAATGGTGGGTTGATCAATACGAACTGCTAGTTCATGCTATGAAACCGCTTTGATGCGACGACCAGACCGCGGTCAGGTCGAAGTCGATCGCGCGAAGCTCGCCGAGCGACTTCCCGGTTGGACGCACTCGAATCCGCGGATCGAGGTGCCGCCACGGCAGATCGGACGGATCGGCGGCCATAGGACCGGGTGCTTTGGCGACCAGGATGGTGTCGGCAATCGACTGAAAGTCTGCGCGGAAGTGCACGGAACTTTTGTTGACGAGAATCTTCATCTGTTCCGGTTCAATGCCCGCCACGCGGTACAGGTTACGCTCGAACATCTGCATCTTGATCGAGCTCACGGCGATCCTCACCCCATCTATGCGAAGACAGGCCACAGGACCGAGATCACCCGACATTCCGTTCATCATCGGTCCGTCAAAACGAAAATGTCCGTCCGAAACATGTTCAACGTGGAAGGGTCCTACCAGCGGTTCATCTCCGGGCACGCCCGAGCGGCCGCCCAGTGCGAGTTCGAGCGTCGCGCCCACCCCTGCCCGATGGGCCGCGGCCGCTGCCTGTGCATCCCAGATCATGCCGACCGCAGCGCCGACGGCGCCGTTACGCAACAGTGCGCGCACCATGAACATCGTGTTCGAATCGCCCCCAGCGCCAGGGTTATCCTGCGTATCGGCAATGATCACAGGCTGCTGTGCGCTTCGGCTGCGCAGCATTGCGTCGATCACGACCTCGTCGGGCGTCAGGAAGCGAACCGCCCACTGCGCCTCGAGCACGGTGATTTTGTCGAACAAGGTGTCGACAGCCGCCGTCAGCGCATCTTCGTCATGCCCATATCCCCAGATCGCCGGGCCGCATTCTGCAAAGTCGGCAGCTGGAAACCCCGGCGCGAAGGAAAGTGAAGTGACCGTGTCCCGTTCAAGCGATGCCATAAGTTCGTACACGCCGCGAGCGGGTTCAACGAGCGTGCACATGGCGTTGATGGGAATCAGGAAAGGGATGCGCCGCGCCACCCGCTTGAGCGACTGCCTAACGGCCATCAGATCGTCGAGGATGCGCGCGGCCCGTTCCCCCGTCTGTGCCATGTCGACGTGCGGGTACGTCCGATAGGCGACAAGGGCATCAGCGTATTTCAGCATCCGTTGCGTCACGTTTGCGTGCAGATCCAGCGTGGCAACGACCGGAATGGCGGCGCCGACGGCTAGCCGAATGCGCTCCAGCAGTTCGCCTTCGCCGTCATCGGTGTGCTCGGCGACCATGGCGCCATGCAGATCGAGATAAATGGCGTTAAACGTCTCCGTCTTGACGGCCTGAAGAATGCTGCCTGCGATGCGCTCGTAGGCGTCTTGCGTCACATGGGCCGACGGACTCGCGCCCGCCCAGATCACTGGAATCAGTTCGTGCCCGGCGGCTTCGGCGTGTCGGATGAAGCCGGCGACCGGGACGTTGATGTCGCGCAGATTCAGGACGTCGGCACCGCGCGCGAGCGAAGGAAAGCCCTCGCCTTGCAGAAAATTTTCCCAGCCGGCTCGGGTGGGCGCAAAGGTATTGGTCTCGTGCTGAAAGCCAGCAATCAGGATCCTCATGAGCGCACACCTCGGCCGACCGGCGCGTCGCAGCGCATCGTTTCAGCATGCATACCAGTCATGCGCACCCGGATAGGGTCGCTCGCAAGCGGGATTTGAATTGTTGACACTGCGTCTCCAGCATTGAAAGTCTCGTGCGGGTGCCCGCATCAGGCCGTCGTTGCGACGGCCCTGCAGCGGCCTACGCGAGCTGTTAGCCCGGCACGCTCTCGCTGCTGAACGCATCCATCTCGCGAATCAAACTCTGTGCAGCCAGCTTCACCAGCGCCCCACCCTTTTCCTGAGAAGCCTGGGCTGGATCCGAGCCCATCCGTCCATCGGGATAGCGTGCTCGAAACTCGAGCGCCTCGCGAATCGGCCCCGACGGCGCGATCTGCGGAGCGTAGCTGGCCGTCTTGATCGTCTCAGGTAGCGCCCATTGAGTGATGGCGATCTCGGAGGGCGTCGCATGCGCGCCGTGACCGGTAGGAAACTGCTCGCGCGCCAGCTCGCCGACACCCTCGAGATCCCACCAGTTGCACAGCTTCAGTGCGAACCCCGAGCGGCGTTTCGCGAAACTGGCCTCAGCATAAATCTCGGAGAAAGCGGCTTCGATCGACGCGACGTTGCCGCCGTGGCCGTTCAGAAACAGGATTTTCTCGAAGCCGTGACCCGCCAGCGAGCACGTCCAGTCGCCAATGGCGGCCATGAAGGTCGACGGCCGCAGCGAGATGGTTCCTGGGAAACCCAGGTGATGCTGTGCCATGCCGATATTAAAGGTCGGCCCGATCAGGATGTCCGCGCTCTTCTGGGCTTCGTACGCGATGATTTCCGGGCACAACCAGTCCGTGCCCAACAGGCCGGTGGGGCCGTGCTGCTCGTTCGAGCCGATAGGAACGACGATCGAACGGCTTCGTTCCAGGTATTGCCCAACTTCGGCCCATGTTGACAGGTGCAAAAGCATTTGAGGTCCTCTCTTTCGCCGCTTCCCGCTGGAACGCGGCAAATTGGGTTGACTTCGACCCCTCGACCGGCGCCAGCGGGCGACCGTCGAAGCGCTTACTGATCCAGATCTGCGCCTGCGCAGATCGCTATTCCTTCGGCAACCGGTTCGTGACCAGCAGCACTGCGCCGCATAACGCCAGACCGGCGACGATCAGCAGTCCGAGATGAAGGTTGCCGGTTGCCGTCTTGGCCCAGCCAATGATGGCGGGCCCCCAGAATCCGCCGGACAAGCCGATCGTGTTGATCAGGGCAATACCACCCGCTGCCGCATCGCCCTTTATGTATTCAGGGGGGATGGCCCAAAACACTGTGTATGCCATCCACAGCATCGTCGTGGCGAGCGTCAACAGGACGAGCGAGACGACGAGGTTGCCGTCGGTCAAAACCGACAGGGAGAGCAATACCGCGGCGAGAAGCGCCGGCACCGAGCTGTGATAACGCCTTTCGCGACGCGCATCCGACCTGCGGCCGATGAAGTACATGCCGAAGGCGGCCCCAACGTAGGGAATCGCCGCATACCAGCCAAGCCGGATCGTATCGTTGACGCCTTGCGACTTCACGATGGTCGGCAGCCAGAAGCTCATGGCGTAGATCGACGCGATGATGCAAAAGTACGCGCAAGCCAGCAGATAGACCTTGGGGTTACGCAAGACAGCCTTGAACGAGTGATCTCCAGCCGGGACCGCCGCGAGCTCGGACTCGAGTAGACGCTTCTCGTCATCGTTCAGCCAGCTGGCCTGCGCGGGCCGATCCGACAGGACGAACAGCGTGAGCACGCCCAGCACGATGCACGGCAAACCTTCCGCGAGGAACATCCACTGCCAGCCGGCGAGACCAGCCTTGCCGGCGAGGCTGGTCATCAGCCACGCAGAGAGCGGACCGCCGACAATGCCGCCGATTGGCCCGGCGAGAAACACGATCGCGATGGCCCGGGCCATACGTGAGGGACCGTACCAGCGCGAAAGATAAAAAATCATGCCGGGCGCAAAACCCGCTTCGAAGATGCCAAGCAGAAAGCGCATTCCGTAGAACATCTGCACGTTGCGCACAAACAGCATGCATGCCGAGGTAATGCCCCACAGCACCAGGATGCGGAAAAAGGTTTTCCGTGCGCCGATTCTCGGCAACATGAGGTTGCTCGGCAACTCGAACAGCACGTACCCCAGAAAGAAGATACCGGCTCCAACACCGTAGGCGGCATCGGAAAAGCCCAGGTCGCTTTGCATCTGCAGCTTGGCAAAGCCGACATTCACACGATCCAGATAAGCGAACAGATAACAGATCAGAAGAAACGGGAGTAGCCTCCAGTTGAGCCTGTCATAGAGAGCAGGAACGTCGTTCCCGCGAATTGCTGCGGTTTGAATTGTTGCCATACCAGTCTCCATGTCGAACGTTTTGTTCAGCCCATCCTGTATCGGAATGGTGGCAACTCCCAGCAGAACTAGCAACAGCAACTAAGTTCACGTATCGTTGCCTACAAGGCAACGACAGCGACGATGGGACGGCCGACATGCGAGAAATCAATCAGCAGCGCCTGCGCTATTTTTATGAAGTATTGACTCACGGTACGATTCGCGGGGCCGCGGATAGCCTCAATACGTCGCCTTCCGTCATTACAAGGCAGATCAAGCTACTGGAAGACGAACTCGGCGCGACGCTGTTTGAGCGTCAGGCCCGTGGCGTGAGGCCCACCGAGGCGGCGGCGCATCTTCTCGAGTTCTGGAGAGGGTATCGGTCGCAGCAGGAGAAGCTGGAAGACCAGCTTCACGCCATGAAGGGTCTCCAGCAAGGCCATGTTCAACTGGCCATCAGCGAAGGCTATGTCGACGCGCTGATCGACGAAGTGCTCATCCCCTTCTGTGCCCAATACCCCAAGCTGGATATTGGCGTGGAGATCCTGCCGGTTGACAATGTGCTGAATGAAGTGGCCGAAAGCCGCGCGCATATCGGTCTTGCTTACAATCCGCCGCCGCATGCGCGCATCGAATATCGCGCAAGTTCATCGCAACCCGTCGTTCTGCTGGTTCGACCGGAGCATCCGCTGGCGGTGCGAGGGGGGCCGGCAAGCGTCGAAGACATGCTCGCCTATCCACTGGCGTTGATGCCCGGTACCTTCGGAATCGGTCACGCAGCAAAGATGCTGGAGTTCGCCGAGAACATCGAGATTCGTCCGATCCTCACTACGAATTCGCTGACCGCGCTCAAGCGCTTCGTCGCTTCCGAAAACTTCGTAACGCTTATTGGAGAGTTTGCCGCGTATCGGGAGATCGCTGCAGGCGAACTGACCGTCGTGCCGATCGACCACCCCTTGTTTCGCGGTATCAAGGCGCGGCTGCTTGTCAAATCCGGCCGCCCGCTCGTGGCCGCCGCGCACGAGTTGCTCAACTGGATCCTGCACCGTATGACGATGTTCGCAGAGTCGGATGACGCCGATCGCGTCCAGACATTCACAGGCCGGTGACGCACGACGTGGCACGGCGCGCCAGCACGCACACGAATCGACGACACTCCCGGAGCCAGGAAAGAACATCTGCGCGGCTATGCCGCGAGTTCAATCCTGGCGCGAGGATTTGCGTTGTCGATAGAGCTGAAATGGGCAACGCATGCGTCGATGAAATTCCTCGTCCGGCGTGGTACCGTCCTGTTCCGGATGAATCCCACGCCCAGTTCCGTCGGCTCCCTGTCAACCTCGTAACCGGGTACTACCAACTGCAGCCGCCCTTCTTCGAGATACCTTGACACCAGAACCTCAGGGACAAGCGCCATGCCAAAGCCAGATAATGCGAGGCGAATCACGGAGGCCGCATCCACGACCATGGTCACTGCCGCACCTGCCATCCTGGCGACGCCTGCGTCCCGCTCAAAGCGAAGATCTGCTGTTGCAGCGGTATCGGTCCCGCACAACACGAGGACATGCTTTGTGAAATCCAACGGGGAGCGATGAGATCGATGTCGGTCGAGATAGGTTCTGCTAGCCACAAGTAAAACCGGCGAACGAAGTAAAGGACGGTAAACCGCACGTCCGTCCAAAATATGACCCGGCGGGCATACGGCGACATCGCAGGATCCGTGCTCCAGTTTTAGCGGCTCACTCGATGTACTTACGATCACACTGACGTCCGGCGCATCGTGTTGGTACTCGCTAATCACCTGTGTCAGGCCTGCTTCGATCGCGATTGGGTGAGCCACGACGCGCAGAACACCCTTAGGCTCGTTACGCTCGCTCAGGAGGCGCTGCTCACCATCACGCAGCCGCTCCAGAGTCTCGACACAAAGCGCGAGGTATTCGCGCGCGTCCTCCGCCAGCGCAACATGTCGCGTCGAGCGATGGAAGAGCGTGACCTGAGTATGCGCTTCAAGATTGCTGATTGCGCGTGACAAGGCTCCGGGCGAGATATTCAGATGGCTGGCTGCCTTTGTGAAGCTCTCGAAACGAGCCACGGCTACGAACGCTTCTATTAATGCTAAGTGATCCATAGATTTTCCATTTTGCTGATTTGCGTTTTTGCCGGTCGCATCAACCATGACATTTTCCAGATGTTTGATGCTTACCGGATGCACCGCTGTCGATCGGCTAGTCTTCATATAGATTAAACACAACATGCCCGACATTATTCCAACCGGAGTGAAGCATTTCCCCCGATCGGAGCGAACGATCTGCCTACGACGGCGTGGCTTTTTAGCAGACCGGGGCGCTGAGGTACGGATCAGGAAACGTCTTTTTCAGGTTGCCCAATTCGGGTAACTCGTTGAAGACAATTTACGGGTCGTCAGAATGGAGCGCGAGAAAATTCTGGTGGTAGGCTTCGGCCAGATAGAAACCCTTGAAGTTCTCCACGCGAGTGACGATCTGCGCGGCATTGGTGCGCGGCCATGTCGATGAAAGGTTGGGGTAATAGAGTAACGGCGGCACTATTCAGAAGCTGACGCATGCTGCACAAGCACAACGCCGATCGCCGGCATCACATCGCGAAGATGGCGCATCGTGTGACGAACTGGCCGGAGTACGAAGCGGGCCTGCGCAGCCGGGGGGAGCCTGACGTTGTGGATCACGCCCGAGGCGCTGGCGCAGTGGATGGGCCGCTACAAGGCGCTGATTGGCCCGCGTCTGCGGGCTCGCCATCCCGATGCTCAGCAAACCGAAGCAGCGATCGGCGTGGCGGTGCGCAACCGCATGCTGGCCGCCGCACGCCCGAAGTCCGTTCGCGGCCAAGTTCCCGCAGCATAGTCCGTGGGGAAAGAGGTACATTGCGCACACCGTCGCGTCCATGCAGCAACGCCACGCTCTCCCCATCGAACCGCTCGTCGCGGCACTCGTCGCGCAGGACCGGTCAAGTGCCGTCGCGTAGCACCTTCAGGGCTTCGCCATATGCCAAATGCCCTTGAAGCCATCGCCGTTCATCTGTCCCGGCTGAGTGTCCTTCGAGAAGCGATAGAGCGGGTGTCCCTTATAGGCCCACTGGTTCCCGCCGTCGGCCGTGGGCACGAAACTCCAGTCGCCGCTGGCCTTGTCGTCCGCACCGGCGTGCGTGGCCGGCCATAGCTTCGTGCAGTCTCCCGTGCAGGCGCTCTTCCCGGGGGTGGTGTCCTTGTCGAACGTGTAGAGCGTCATGCCGTTTTCGTCGACGAGCATGCCGTTAGAAACCTTGGGCGCCTCGGCGAACGAGGCAACGGGAACCGCGCAGGCAATGACGCAAAGCAAGGTCTTGATCATGATTTCAGTCCTTCTATAGACACATAAACAATGTCGCCCGATCGGCGGCATCGTCGGTCGGCCCGTTGGAAACATCTGTTCTAACGGATGAACGGCGACGCGACCGTAGCGACTCTATCTACGTTAACACTTCACGGTCAAAATTATTCAAATCTGTCGGCGAAAACATCGATATCCCGGAGAGGAAGCAAGCTTACCCCCACCCCATTTATTGACACCCCTGCCGAACAAAGCCTTGGTAAGAGGGCAATCGCTCGCCAATGAAGTGCGTCCCTTGAGGACTCGTTGCCTCTTGGTACGTGGGCAGCGTTGTTTTTTATCATCGCTCTGGCCCGTTCGGTCAATTGCCACCTCTCGCGCCCATCGCTCGATTTGATCTGTTTCAGGTAAGTTCGGATGTTGTTGTGCGGAACCGCAAGCTCAAAGGCGATACGACACAGGGAGAGCAACGCCGTCCTTGACTGGCCAAGCAGCACCTCCGTCTCGCGCAGCAATTCAGGCGTGATAGTCGCCTTCTGGCCGGCCAGCGCATCATAAGCGGCCTTGGTCCACTCGTATTCGCCCAACCGTTCCACAACGTAGCGACGGAGCACGGCGACGGGCAGTCGGCCATCGTCGCCGCCTGCAACCACCTCTCACGGTTCTGTCGCAACTCGTAGCATGCCCGGTCAAGTTGCTTTTTCAGCACCGGATCACCGGCCGAGTCGTCGGCAAGGGCTTTGTCCGCATGGAGGGCTTGCAAAGTGGCCGCGGGTTGTGTAAAAGCGCCACGTCATAAAGCCAGTGCAGATAACGCCATACAAAGCGAGACTCAAACAGGGGGCGTTGGTGCACGGAGGCGACGGTGTGCGCAATGTGCCCCTTTCCCCACGTACTATGCTGCGGGAACGTTACAGCGGACGGACTTCGGGCATGCGGCGGCCAGCATGCGCTTGAGCACCGTCACGCCGATCGCTGCTTCGGTTTGCTGAGCATCGGGATGGCGATCGCGCTGCGAGGGCCGCGCCGTCTCGCAGCTGCGCACGCCGGTCAGCCCCATCAACTGGACCACCGAACCCAGCAGGCCTTCGGCCTGCCGCAAACGCATCCGCAACGCACTGCCCAGCATCAGGGTGGTCTCGATCGCCAGATCTGAATAGCGGGCCTGGCCGCCTGGTTAGTCCGGGGAATTCGTCCCTGCCCATACTGGCGGGCGGCGTTCGGACCAAGGCATGGTGACCTCTAACTGGGCTGCTAGACGGAAGAGAATATCCTCTCGTCCAAAGCTCGCGCAAAAATGCGACCCAATTGGCAGTCCCGTCTCGTCGTCGAACGACAGCGGAACCGACATGGCCGGCAGTCCCGCAACGTTCGCCAATGCAGTGAACGGCGTCTGCCCAAGCACATGAGCAATCCAGCCAAGACCGTCGACAGAAGTCTCGACGCGGTTGTATTCACCAATGCGCGGCGCCAGATCGGGTAGCGTCGGCGTCAAGACGACGTCGTAGTGTTGGAAAAAGCGCCCTGCCGCACGCGCCACGGAATTTCGTGTCTGCAGCGCAGCCAGCAAATCCGTGCCGCTGACGCGACTGCCATACTCATAGACTGCATACGTTGCCGGTTCGAGGAACTCCGTCGTGACCAGCCTTCCGGTTGCCGCAGAGAGCATATCGAGCCTCAGGGCAGCGTTCGCAGTCCAGAATTGTGCATTCGCATGAACGAAAGCATCCCAGCTGACGCCGAGGTCCGGCGTGACTTCTTCGACTTCGTGGCCGAGCGATGCCAGACAGCGCGCGACAGCCAGCGTGGCGTTCGCCACCACGGCCGCGGTTCGGGCGCCGTTCGCGGGATTCAACATGAAGCCGATCTTGAGCTTGCCCGGGCTTCGCCGGAGCTCAGACAGATAGCTGTTGGTGGGCGGCGCAATATAGTACGGCTCGCCGATGCCTCCGCCGTTGACAGCGTCAAGGAGAGCGGCGCTATCACGCACCGAGCGACTCACCCCCATGTGCACCCCGAGTCCGTTCCATACCTCGTCCACAGCCGGGCCGTTCGAAACGCGCCCTCTTGTCGGCTTCATCCCAAACAAGCCATTGAAGGCCGCAGGTACGCGGATGGAACCGCCGCCGTCGGTAGCATGTGCGAGCGGGACGATACCGGCAGCGACAGCTGCACCGGCGCCACCGCTCGAGCCGCCTGCGCCGCGTTCGAGGTTCCACGGATTTCTGGTGGGACCGCACATGCGGCCCTCGGTGGTCGTGCTCACCGCCAGTTCGGGTATCGTCGTGCGACCGATCGTGACGAGGCCGGCTTTGCGGAAGCTGACCATCAGATTCGAGTCCTCCGCGGCGACAAGCCCTTCGGCGATCCGGCTCCCCATTTCGCAGCAACGCCCCTTGATCGTCACGCCCAGGTCCTTGACCAGGAACGGCACACCCGACACAGGGTGAGTTCCGGCGTCTTCCGATACAACCTGGGCCTCTTCCGCAGCCCAGGACTCGACCACGGCGTTGATCTTCGGGTTGATTTCATGGAGTGCGCGCAGCGCGGCCGATGCGACTTCCGATGCGCTGACTTCTCCGCGCGAAATCAGATGACTCAGACCCACGCCATCAAAGGAGGTGTATTCGGCTAGATTCATGACAACCATCCAAATGGATAGAACAAGAACAGTGCGCGATCAGGGAACGCTCGCGCAATTCGACGAAACGCGAGGCGGATCTACGCCTTCATGCCAAAGTCTCGGACACCGAAGTTACCGTCGCAGGATGCTTCGGCGACAGTCGCAGCAAGAAGATCAGAATCGCCGATACGAGCAGCATGGCCGCCATGACGAGAAAGCCAAGGTGCATATTGCCTGTGGCGGTCTTCGCCCATCCGATGATGGCCGGCCCCCAGAACCCGCCGGAAAGGCCAATTGTGTTGATGAATGCAATTGCTCCCGCGCTCGCATCGCCTTTAATGTACTCGGACGGAACGGCCCAGAACACGACATTCGCCATCCACGTCATTGCCGTTGCAAGCGTAAACAGGACGATCGCAGCAAGCAAACTGCCGTCGAAAAATACCCATGCGCAAATCGAGAGGAACGCGATGAATACCGGCACGGCAATGTGATAGCGCCGCTCACCATGCCGGTCGGAACTGCGACCACCGTAAAAAATGGCCAATGCAGCGGCCGCGTATGGAATAGCCGCGTACCAGCCCACCTCCACCGTACTTCCGGCGCCCGCCAATTTAAAAATCGTCGGAAGCCAGAAGCTCGTTGCATAGATCGGCGCGATGATACAGAGGTAGGCTATCGCAAGAACATAGACTTTCGGATCCTTCACAACGGCGCCGAACGAACCGTGTCGCCCTTTGGCGGTGCCCAATTCGGCGGCAAGCAGGCGCTTTTCCTCAGCATTGAGCCATGCGGCAGTATCCGGCCTATCGGGCAGCAGGAAAAAGGCGACGATGCCTAGCACTACGCAAGGCGCGCCTTCTAGCAGAAACATCCATTGCCAGCCAGACAGATTCCCGACGCCGACAAAGTCCGTCATCAACCAACCGGCAACAGGACCACCGAAGATGCCGCTGATCGGGCCGGCGAGCCAGACGATAGAGATCGCACCCGCCGCGCGCGAGGGTCCGTACCAGCGTGACAGATAGAACAATACGCCTGGCGCAAAACCCGCCTCGAAGACGCCCAACAGGAAGCGCACCGCATAAAACGCAGGTACGCTGTGCACAAACATCATGCATGCCGAGGTGATCCCCCACAGCACCATGATCCGGCTGAATGTCGCACGAGCGCCGATCTTCGGGAGCAACAGGTTGCTTGGCAGTTCAAAGAGCACATAGCCAACGAAGAAGATACCGGCACCCACGCCATACACTGCGTCGGAGAACTGCAGATCGCTCTGCATCTGCAGTTTGGCGAAACCGACGTTGACCCGGTCGAGGTACGCAAACACGAAACCGATCAGTAGAATCGGCAGCAAACGCCAATTGAGCTTACGATAGAGCGCTGACGCGCCGCTGTCGTCTCCGGAGATTTGATTTTTTTCCAGCAAGTTAGCCTCGATTCAGTCAGTATCCGTCGGGTCGTGCAATCACGATCTCGCTAAGCCCCGGGCAGACAGCGCCATTCCACGCAGCGCTTCGGTCCGGACAATTCGCATTGGCAGCCCGCTTTCCGCAGGCTGCGGCGAAAAGCGCCATGGAGAATCGATCTGCCTGCGTCAGAGCGTTGGCAACACCACCCTCGCCGTCGACGCTGCCCAATTACAGTTCCATGGTTACAGCGACCAGCAATGCATCGCACAAGATCTGAGTGCCTGCACACAGATCCTCGTCTTCGGTATGTTCCAACTCGTTGTGACTGATACCCTTCTCGCTTGGCACGAAGATCATTGCGGTCGGAGTGCGGTCGGCCATGTACTTGGCATCATGGGTTGCACCGGAGACCATGCTCATGTGCGCGAATCCCCGACTTTCCGCCGCGTTTCGAACCACCGACACGAGGCGCTCGTCGAACTGCACGGGACTCGATCGAAGCAACGCTTTTGCGGAGACGGAGCAATGCTCGATCTCGCCCGAACAGATCTCGAGAATCCGGTCGCCCGTACGCAATAGATGCTCGGGGTCCGGATGCCTGAGATCGATGCTAAATGTGACCTTGCCGGGTACGACGTGCGGCGATGTGGGCGTCACTTCGAACCGTCCGACCGTGAAGCGCAGGACGTCGAGAGGGTCGTCCACCTCGGAGCGGATCCGGGCGATCAGTGCATTCGCCGCGACCAATGCGTCCTTGCGATGTTTTGAAGGCGTCGTGCCGGCGTGCGCTTCGAACCCTCGAACCTCGACCTGATATAGATGAAGGCCTTGAATGGCGCCGACGACACCAATGTCGCAACGCGCCCCCTCGAGCACGGGTCCCTGTTCAATATGCGCCTCTATATAGGCGAACCCCAGCGCGCCAAGCGGCCTGCTTTCCAGGGGCGGCAATTGCGAAATTTGCTGCGCCAATGCCTCACTTACAGCCATGCCCTTGGCGTCGTGCATCGCCAGTGCGCGTTCGAGCGGAACTGAGCCTGCCGCAACTGCCGAGCCCATCGTGACCGGCGCGAATCGCGAGCCCTCCTCATTCATCCAGACCACAAGTTCAACTGGACGCGCCGTTGCCACATTGTGATCGTCTAGCGTTTCGAGCACCTCGAGCCCGGCCAATACCCCAAACACTCCATCGAACTTGCCGCCGGTGGGTTGCGAATCGAGGTGCGACCCGGTCATGACGGGACTGAGATCGGAGCGGACACCCGGCCTGCGGATAAACAAATTGCCGATGGGATCGATGCTTGCCGTATAGCCCCGTGCCGTCGCCCACTGCAGTAGGAGCCGCCGCCCCTCAGTGTCTTCGGGAGTCAGTGCTTGACGGTTCACACCACCGTTGGCGGTCGCGCCGATCTGGGCCATCGCACGATGGCGATCCAGGAGCCGGTGGCCATTGATGAGAGGTGGGCCTTCAGGTTGGGAGTTGTCAATTGCCATTGTGACTGGGACACCGTAGTTTTCATGGCGTTGAATCTACCTATCAGAGGACTTCTTGTCAAGTTACTTGACTACGAAGACTCACACTTGCCTTGCTTGCATCGACGGTGCAACCTTGCGTAACCAGTTGGAGGCCCAATCGCTGGTGCTCGCGAGATCCTCCGAGCCGGGGCACGGGCAAGATTCGACCGTCGAGCAGGAAACTTCCTGCGTGCTGGCAAAGGTGGCATAGTGGCCGCCGGACCAGAAACTGATCTTGTTCCAAAGGACAAATTCGCGTGCCGAGCGTTTACACTCGAGCAAGGAGGAGCGGACCGATGAGCAACGCGAAGCGGGCGCGCTGAATGCTCGCGTTTAAATTGGAAGCGGTCCGACTGGTTTCATCCGGGTGCGGCCTCGCGGCGACAGAAGCGACGCTGAGCCCACCGGCGCAGTCGATAGCGAACTTGCC
Source organism: Paraburkholderia sp. WS6 (assembly GCF_030464835.1). NCBI lineage: Bacteria > Pseudomonadati > Pseudomonadota > Betaproteobacteria > Burkholderiales > Burkholderiaceae > Paraburkholderia > Paraburkholderia sp. WS6. The sequence goes on along the minus strand of NZ_JALQCK010000008.1, from coordinate 251,026 downwards.
AACAGGGTGACCAGGAGGGCAAGCTCAACCCCATCACGCTCGCGAAAAAAGTCGAGCTCCCCTCAGGCAGGAGAATGATGGATAACTCCGTCGGCTATGGGATCCGTGAAACAGGGAGCAAGATCAGTTCTGGCTGAGTCCTTTATCGGGTAGTAAGCGCTTGTAGCCCAGCTAATTTTTGAAAAGATGGAAATGGATAACGAAATCGCCGTTGGCGCACGACTTAAACACGCGAGACTAAATCTCAAATTAAATTTGCGCCAGTTAGCCGACAAAGTCGGATGCACCGAAAGCTATCTATCCAAGGTTGAGAACAACAAGGTCCGACCTTCGCTACCCATGCTTCACAAGATCGCTGTAACGTTAGGAATCAGTGTCGCCAAGCTCTTTATCGATGGCGACAACGCGGAAGGGCACGTGACGGTCATGCGAGATGGACAACGACAAGTATTGCGAACGGAGCATCATCGAGCGGGAGACGCTGTGTCTTTGGAGACATTGCTTCCCAGTCATCTATGCACTCTTTTAGAAGCCAATATTCATCATGTTCCCGCAGGCGCGTCGTCTCAGGGTTTTCTTGAGCACCAAGGCGAAGAAATGGGTTTCGTGCTCCAAGGCGAACTGGAGCTTACTGTTAGCGACCAAACTGTCCGGGTAAGCGCAGGCGACTCTTTCTTTTTCCTTTCGCATTTACCGCACGGCTATCGAAATATCGGAAGCGTTGACGCTAGAGTTCTATGGGTCAATACTCCACAGAGCTTCTAACCAACATTCATGGAGCAAACACGGCCGTAAGACCGATTAATCTACCCGCTGCAACTTTTTCCTGAAGCGAAGACGCGAATGCCAACTTTTGTGTTGCGCAAGCGAGCCGTTCGCAAGTCATCACGGATGTCGATTCTTCACACCAAACGGGTGGTTCATACCGCGCACACAGATCTACGGACGGCGCTAAACGCCCCAGGAAACCGACACTGATTCAGTCTAGTCCCTGCCTATGGATTCTGCCTGTGATCCGGATCTGAGCGGTCAACGGCAGAACGACTACAACGCGCGAGACGTGCCCGGCGCCCATCCCCGTTCAGCGCTGAAGGCCAACGCGCCAGACTGAATGGCGAATAAAAGGCACGCGTCATCGTTCTGTATCAGACAGCTGACGGGCCTGCACGGAGCAAACACAGACGCCGCGCTGATTCATCCGCGTGTTTCAACTCTTAAGTGTGCATCGGCGGCACGGTCATCCCGCGCAGACGTCCGACTGAAACGGCGGGGTCCGACAGATTCTGTTGAAGCTTGCCGCCCGCGGAATATCCACTCTCCGACCCGTGTTTGCGTAGGCATGAGCGGCCTCCAGCCTCCTGATCGTGCCGCGCCGCTCGCCTCGCAACGCACTACCAGGAGGAAATCGCCATGTTCAACCGACCGTGCGCCGGTATGCGTGCCTGGTCAGCCACGGCACGAATGTGTACTCGTCGTATGCGTTGCCGCGGATCAGGATCCGGTTGGAAAGAACGATCTGAGCCGAGTTTGCGTTCAATAGCCCAGCAGCGATGAGCGATGCCGACTGCGCAATGAACTGCTCCCCGGTCACGACAGCGTAATCGCGGCAGACAGAGTCAATCACGGAATAAGTTCAGGCTGCATGTGTTCACCCAGATATAACAACAACCCCCCCTTCTATTCAGGAGTTCGAAATGAAAACCACTGCTCTTATCGCACTTTCCGTCGCCCTCTTCGCCACCGCCGGCATCGCCACAAGCGCGTCGGCGCAGGAAAAGACCCGCGCCGAAGTCCGTCAGGAACTGATCCAGGCCGAAACCCATGGCCTGCGCTTCGTCACCGACACGTCGTACCCCGAGGTCAACCCGATCTTCGAACAGCAGGTCGCCCGCCTACAGCTGCAAGGCGGCGGTACCGGCGCCCCCATGGGAGGCTCGAGCGCTGCCGGCAAGCAGGCCATCACTGCTGTCGCCCGCACCGCCGCGCCGTCGTCCTGCGTCGGCCCATCCGGCTTCTGCACACTGTATTTCGGCAGTTGACCCACGACGTCACCGTGTACGCCGTATGACCGGCCATTGCCCCCTCGTCCGAAGGAGAAACGGATCATGAAAACGCTTGTTTGCCTTACTCTGGCTGCCTGTACCCTCGCTGGCCCGCTCACGGGTTTCGCACAGTCCTCACCCGCCCCGCTGACCCGCGCCCAGGTTCGAGCTGAACTGCTGCGGCTCGAGCAGGCCGGCTACAACCCCTCCGCGGGCGACGAGGGCGACTACCCTGCCGATATCCTCGCGGCCGAAGCGAAAGTCGCCGCAGAGGACGCGCAGCGACTGGCCGCCGGGTCTGTGGGCAGTACCGGGCAGATCCGGTCCTCGCAGGCCGGCGCATCGACCAGTCCGCTGGCAGGCAACTCGCCGGCACGATGAACGCGCATGGCCGTCCATGCTGGCGGCGGCCAGCCGCACTCGCCGGACGGATCCGGGGCACCGAAACACAGGATGCCTTCGTTCGTCGGCGCGCTGGCCGCATTCGCAGCGGAAGAAATCGGTCGTGGAGGAAGTCCGCGGCTGCACGATAGGGCGAGGGACACATGAAAGACCTGATCGACAGGATGATCTATCATCCGCTCGTCGCACTGCCGACGATGCACCTGACTGATCTCATATGTGGCGTCAATGGCGGCCTGGCAGCGACTGCATTCGCGCTGGCATGTACGTTGTCGCTCAAGCTGATCGGAGTACTGCGCGGGGGGAAGCCATCGAACGGGTTCGGCGCATGCCGATCTTGACCGAACGCGTCAAATCAATGCGACGCGTCCGGCCAAACCGGCGCACGTCCGAAAAGCCACCGTCGTGGTATGCGCGAGCGACTCTGCTCTGCTGGTGTCGAACAGTCACAATCAGTCGCATCCCAGCCGCGAAGCGATTAATGAAGTTTCAGATGATCGCCTGCTGCAATGCCGACGTGCCGCGCAGTCTCTCGGCGTCCTTGCCCGACGATGCGCCGAACATGCGGCGATATTCGCGGCTGAACTGTGAGGCGCTGTCATAGCCCACGCTCAAGCCGACGCTGACCACACTGCCGTCTCTGTATCTCAATGTATATGAACCGTCGGCGATTACATAACGTTTCACAGACGCCTTTGGCAGACACAAACCAGATATGTCCAAGTGCTCTAATGCTTCCCATGATGGAGGTGGAGATCACCAGACCGGCGAGGCAAAAAGTGTCTGAAATCCGCTCCTTCTTGGGGCGCGCCATGGCGAACTTCGCAGTAGCAACGTCTGAAACCTGTGGGCAGAGCAGCCCCTCCATGCAGAGACAACCCGCTCTTTCACGTGGGATTGGTTAATTTCCGGACGGTGCAACCGGCGACTTCCTTGATGGGGTGCAAACCGTCGGTTAAACAGCGGAGCGTCGATGCTCCGAATCGGGCCGCAAGGTCCACATTCTTCGTCGCGCGCGATGCGCGTGACGGGACCAGCGAGGGATTTTCAATTATGGGTTCATTGAGCATTTGGCATTGGATGATCGTTTTGCTGATAGTCGCACTCGTTTTCGGTACGAAGAAGCTGCGCAACATCGGCGGCGATCTGGGCAGCGCAGTGAAGGGATTTAAAGAAGGCATGGCGGAAAGTGAAATGCCCGAAGGGCAGCGTGAATTGCCGCGCACCGGTGCCATGGACGTGGAAGCAAAGGACGTGGCTCGTTCGAGCGACTACCGCTAGTTACCGGATCAGCTTCGTGGTCCATTTCCAATAAGCGCGGCCTCGACCGTACCCACTCCCAACCCTCAGGATATTTGATTCCATGCTCGACCTTGGGTTGACCAAAATGGCGTTGATCGGCGTCGTCGCGCTCGTAGTGCTCGGGCCGAAACGCTTGCCCGGTGTGGCACGGACGGCGGGGGCGCTGTTTGGCCGCGCGCAACGGTATATCGACGATGTGAGAGCGGAAGTGGCTCGCGAGATTGACCTGGACGGTTTGAAGAGGACGCGCTCCGGGTTTGAAACAGAGGCGTCGAACCTCGGCATCAAGATTCACGACACTGTGCGCCAACAGGAAAGCGAACTCAACGATGCCTGGAATCTGGACACCTCGAAGTCGGACCGCGCGACGGGCGTCGGCGATCCAGATCTGACGCAGGTCTCCGGTGGTGCCTCGGGTGTCCTGACGGCCATCAGCAACGCGTCACAGACGAAGCGCGGGAACTGGCGCATCAAGCAGAGTGCCATCCCGAACTGGTACAAGCACACGACTGTGCGCAGGACGCGACTGCAATCGTGCGCATCGCGGGCGGTGTGGCGTATGCCTGAGACGCTGCGTCGCCCTATGAAGTTCTTTTGACGTCTTTCCCTGTTTTCATTTTGCGCTTACCTCTTTTCCTTCCATCGATGATTCCTGGCAGAGGCCCGGCATGAGCGACCTGCAACAGATTAACGACGAGCCCGTCGAAGAGACGTTCATTTCACACCTGGTCGAACTACGTGACCGAATTATCCGCGCAGGCGCCGCAGTAGTCCTTGTGTTCATTGGATTGGTTTATTGGGCGCCCGAAATCTTCCGACTGCTTGCCCATCCGCTGATCCAGAACTCGCCAAAAGACGGCAAGTTGATTGTCACCGACGTTACCGGCTCGTTCTTCGTGCCGATGAAGGTCACCATGATGGTCGCGCTCGTCATCGCGCTGCCCGTCGTGCTTTATCAGATCTGGGCGTTTGTCGCGCCGGGACTCTACCAGCACGAGAGGAAACTCGTCGTGCCGCTGGTCGGCAGCAGTTACACGCTGTTTCTGTGCGGCATGGCATTCGCCTATTTCTTCGTGTTTCCCACCATTTTCCATGTGATGGCGCATTACAACGCGCCACTCGGGGTGGAAATGACGACGGATATTGATAAGTATGTGGGGTTTATCCTCACCATGTTTCTTGCGTTTGGTGCGACGTTTGAGGTGCCGATCATCGTGGTGATCCTCGTGCAAATGGGATTCGTGACGGTGAAGAAGTTGCACCAACTCCGGCCATATGTGATTGTCGGCGCGTTTGCGATTTCCGCCGTTGTGACGCCACCGGACGTGTTCTCCCAACTGATTCTCGCCGTTCCGTTGGGCATTCTTTACGAGGTTGGAATCATTGCAGCAGGGATAATCGTAGGCAAGGACACGATCAAGGCGCAGGAAGCGCAAGAACGTTGATTTTCATGTGACGGCCCCCGAGCGCGCGTTCTCACGTTCACGTCCCTGCACAACTGCCGTCAATTTCGCGGCCTCCTCGGCGGCACATATCATTCAGTTGACACCGGTCAGATGGGCTGCTGACAAAGGATCTGCTCGCAGTATCGAGAGACTCGATCATCGCGCGCTGCCGACGCGCTTCTGCGACAACGCGCACGATGCGCGTCCGGTAGCGCAACAGACGGGAAGGAAAAGTTTCATCGCGAGGGCAAGCCGACCTGCCACTTTCGGGAGCAGGCGGTTACGCTCTGATTTGCCCTTTGACAGATGCGCTCACGAAAACAGCGACGGAGATTCAACCACTATCTGGCGCCCAGGCCGCAGCAACACCGATCGACTGGTCCGTGCGGCCGCTACCTCGCTGGCCGAGCCGAGCCACCGGTTCAGATCAGACAGTGCTCTGCATAGAGACGTGCGAGGGGGCATCCCCGTCAATACCAGTTCAAGTCGGTCCAGCAATTCCGGCAGACTCACTTCACCCGCCCTCTTCCGTGCCAATTTCCGTTTCTCCATAAGATAGCCCCCTTGATTCTGCCGACGACGCGCGCTGGCGTCGACGTCACCACAAATCTTCGAGATCCAGCGACATCTGTTCCTTCGTGTGCGCGCAATGAACTGCGTCGGATGCCTGTTCCGTTGGCCGCGATGGCTTCAGCACATCGAGATGGAAAACCATCCCCCTCGCCTGTCCAGCAGCAATGTCGATCTGCATGATGTTCTCAAAGTGAGATCGGCTCATCTGCATTTGCTGTTGGACATGACATTGCAACGGGACAATTCTATGCGACATAAAGACGTGTCGACTAAGTCGAGCGTCACCTGCATCGATATCAACTGAAATCGCGATTTTTCAAGGAGCACGCCGGATGTCCGCCTTGTTCACTCCTTTCAACCTTAAGGACGTATCTCTGCGCAATCGCATTGCAATTCCGCCGATGTGCCAGTACAACGCGGTCGACGGACTGATCAACGATTGGCATCGCGTGCATCTTGCCGGACTCGCACGCGGCGGCGCAGGCCTCGTCATCGTCGAGGCGACTGCGGTGTCGCCGGAGGGTCGAATTACGCCGGGCTGCACCGGCCTCTGGAGCGACCAGCAGGCACAGGCTTTTGCGCCCATCGTCGCTTCAATCCGTGCGGCCGGGGCCGTGCCCGGTATCCAGCTCGCCCATGCAGGCCGCAAAGCCAGCGCGAACCGGCCATGGGAAGGTGGCAACCACATCGCTGCCGACGATCCTCGCGGCTGGCAGACCATCGCGCCGTCGGCCATCGCATTCGGCGATCATCTGCCGAGAGTACCCAAGGCAATGACGCTTCAGGACATCGCCCGGGTGCGCAAGGATTTCGTAGCGGCCGCGAAACGCGCGCGGGACGCCGGCTTCGAATGGCTCGAACTGCACTTTGCACACGGCTATCTCGGCCAGAGTTTTTTCTCGATGCACTCGAATCAACGGAACGACGTCTATGGCGGCAGCCTCGATAACCGCAGCCGTTTCCTGCTGGAGACTCTGGCGGCGGTGCGCGATGTATGGCCCGAACATCTGCCGCTGACCGCCCGTTTCGGCGTCATCGAATACGACGGGCGCGACGAGGAGACCCTCGCCGAATCCATCGAACTGGCAAGGAACTTCAAGCGTGCGGGTCTGGACATGCTGAGCGTTAGCGTAGGCTTCTCCACACCGACAGCTCAAATTCCGTGGGCACCTGCATTCCTCGTGCCCATTGCCGAACGCATACGCCGCGAAGCGCAACTACCTGTTGCATCGGCGTGGGGCATCGATACGCCAGAACTCGCAAATCGTTGTGTTGAAAATGGACAACTCGACCTCGTGATGGTTGGGCGCGCGCATCTTGCCGATCCTCATTGGCCGTATTCCGCAGCGCGCAAGCTCGGGATCGACCGTGCGTCATGGACACTTCCCGCACCCTATGCTCATTGGCTCGAGAGCTATGCCGTTGCTGACTGAGCAGTAGCGTCTCCGATGCAGTAGGAATCCTCTTCATTCAGGCCAGGAGATCAGGCGCTGTAATCGGGCTGATACAGCGGCTGGGCGGCCTCGAACGCTGCATGTTTCGACGCGTGTGCATAGACGGCAAGAGAGCGCGGATACGCCCGCAGATCGCACTCCATGCGCAGTGCGTTGGCGATCTGCGGCACAAGGCACACATCGGCGAGCGTAGGCTGCGCGCCGAAGCACCACGGACCTGCATCGCTGCGTTCGAGCAGTCGCTCGACGCCGCCCATCCCCTCTGCAATCCAGTGCTTGTACCACGTGGTCTTCTGTTGCGGCGTGACCTTCAGTTCCGTTTCCAGATAGCGCAGGATGCGCAGATTGTTGACGGGATGGATTTCACAGGCAATCAGCAACGAGAATTCGAGCACGCGGGCGCGCAGGTTCGGTTCGAGCGGGATCAAGCGCTGTTCAGGATACTGCCGGTCGAGGTAATCGATGATCGCCAGAGACTGACCGAGCCTGAAATCCCGGTCCATCAGCGTGGGCACCAAAGCGGACGGATTCACGCTCGCAACGTAATCGGCGGCACGATGCTCGCCTGTGCGAATGTTGACGGGCAGCGTTTCATAGGCAATCCCCTTGAGAGCGAGCGCGATGCGCACGCGATACGATGTCGAACTGTTGAAGAAGCTATGGAGTTGCACAGCGAGTTCTTCCATCAATTGCAACGCCTGACGTCAAACGACGCTCACGGCGATTTCACCCAGACGATCGACGCCGACCTTCATCGTGTCGCCCTTCTGCACGGCACCGACGCCTTCAGGCGTGCCCGTGAAGATCAGATCACCCGGTTCGAGGCGGAAGAACTTCGACAGATACGCCACTGTCTCCGCGACCGACCAGATGAGATATGACACGTCGCTCTGCTGTTTGGTCTCGCCGTTGACCGTCAGCCACAGGCCGGCGTTTTCGAAGTGGCCGACCTCGCTGGTCGGATGAATCGGTCCAATCGGCGCCGAGCGGTCAAACGCCTTGCCAACCTCCCATGGACGCCCCATTTCACGCATCTTCATTTGCAGATCGCGCCGCGTCATATCGAGGCCTACCGCGTAACCCCATACGTGCTCGAGCGCCTGCTCGACATCGATATCCGAGCCGCTCTTGCCGATCACCGCTACGAGTTCAGCTTCGTAGTGGTAGTTCCGCGTCTGCGACGGATAAGCCAGTTCGAGTGTTTCGCCATAAGCGACGGGCACGATGGCATCGGCAGGCTTGCAGAAGAAGAACGGCGGTGCGCGATCTGGATCGAAGCCCATTTCGCGCGCATGCGCCGCATAGTTCCGGCCTACACAATAGACGCGGCGCACCGCGAATTGAGCGTCGCCGCCGGCGACGGGAACAGCGATGGGCGCTTCGGGCGGGAAAACAAAAGCCATAATGTTTTAACTCGACAGGGTTAAGAAAGCAGCAGCGTGCCGCGAGCAGGGCGTGCAGAAGCGAAACGGCTGCGTCTAGCTGCGTTCTTCGCGCAGCAAATTCAGTGCGGCAAGCACAGGGCGATCCGAGTAGCTGAACAACACGCTTTCCACCGATGCCGAGAGCCGCACGGGTGCCCACGACGGTGCGATGAACACGTCATGCGGTTCGAACAGGAACTCATCGTCGCCGATCCTGACCGTGCCCTTGCCTTCTACGACGCAGTAAATCGTTGCGTCTGTGCTGCGATAGGCGCGCCCCTTGAAGCCTGCGGGCAGGTACTGCATGAACGTCGCGATGCCCGGCATGGGCCAGCCGCCAGTGGCCGGATTCACGTAGCGCAGCTTCACGCCGTCCCACTCGTCGAGTTCACCATTGCGGTACAACGCGTCGAGCGCTTCGCGGCTGCGCGCGTAGGGGTAGCTGAATATCGGCGAAGTGGGATCGGATACCCGGTGCCTCACAGGTCCCATGTTGTGGCCAAAGCGCGCAAAACTGTCGCCCTCGGGCCGCGAGATCGGCTGCGTAGCCTCGGAGTAGTTTTCGGCAAAACCAGCGTCCATGTGCGCGACAAGCGGGATATCCAGGCCATCGAGCCACACAACGGGTTCGCCCCCCTCTTTCAGGGAAGGATTACCGTGGTCATGCCATGTCCATGACGGCGTAATGATGAAATCACCCGGGTGCATCGTTGTGCGTTCGCCGTTGACGGCCGTCCAGGCGCCCTTGCCTTCTACAATGAAGCGCAGCGCCGACTGCGTATGCCGGTGGCTGGGGGCAATCTCGCCGGGCAGGATCAGCTGCAGTCCGGCGTACAGGTTCGGCGTCATACTCGACTTGCCTGGGAGACCCGGGTTTTCGAGCACCAACACGCGACGCACGGCTTCTTCGGCGCTGATCAGGGAACCGGCCCGCATCACGAGATCCCGCACCTGCGCATATTTCCAGATCGCAGGCAGCGTTTTCGGCCGAGGCGCTTTCGGAACGAGGCTATGTAGCGATTCCCAAAGCGGCGTCATACGCTGGCGGGCAATCTGCTCGTAGTAAGCGGTGCGCGATGCGTCCGGATTATCGTTAGTCATTGCGTCTCCTTTCGGTGCTGCGGGCAATGCGCGTTCAAAGGCGCCCTTGCTCAACGAGGCCACGACGGATGTGCTGGATCTGCGCCTCGCCAATCTGCAGAGCCTGCGCTGAAGTGTGGACAGAGTAATAGCCAAGCACCAGGTCATGGGGATGCGGGACGGCTGAGCCAATCACGTACTCGGCATCATCCAAGGCGAGGAAATCCACAGGTGTCTCCCCTGGTTCGAAGACAATGATCTCGCCATGCTCCAATACCTCCGGGATGGAGACTCGTCCTTTACCCATGGCCAGCCAGAGGACAGAGTGCCCCTGGGGCGGCTGATAACGCCAGCGCTCGCCCGCTTTGAGAGTAACTGCGAGATAGTTGATCGACATGGCTATTGCAGTCGAGCTTTTGGCACCCTCATGCTCCCCAAGCAGCACCCGGGCGGGCCCTATTTGCGGAATATCGGCTGCGGGCTGATAGACGCTTTCCGACGGACCGAGCTCCAAATCCGGCGGCAACGCGACCCAGAGCTGGAAACCACGTGTCAACCCCGGCTCGCCTGCTCCCCCCGCATGCCACACCCCCTTGCCGGCGCGCATCCATTCCACTCCTCCCGCACGCAGAATGCCGGTCGCGTTGTTCGTGTCTTCGTAGCTGACACTACCTTCGGCCACGTAGGTCAGCGTCGCGAGCCCCGAATGGGGATGCAGGCCGAAGGTCGGAAAGACGTCGCCACGATTGTCAAAGAGATCGAGGAAGACGAACGGCTTCAGGACCCGCCCCAGATCACCAGGACTCATCAGGCGCGTGATGTAGCCGTGGCTCTGGCCACGGGAACGATAAACGATCGCACGAGCCTGATCGGACTCGATAGCTGCGGTATTGGACATGGGACCTCTTGTAAGGCCGGAGCGAAACGGAAACGAAGATGCGTGTGATATCAATTTGCCAGGTCAGATCGGCGCCTTACGGCGCGTCAAACAGAAAGTTCAGGTGCCTTCCGTCAGAAACTCGATGATTAGCTTTCCTACCTCATCTGCCCTTTCGATGTTCGGGCAGTGGCCAGCGTTCGCGAGAACCGCCGCACGGGCGTCAGGAATGCGCGCAGCGAGTTCGTCAGCGAACCCCGAAAGCCGCAGCCTGTCCCGATCCCCTGCAACGATCAGCGTTCTGGCTGTTATGTTCCCGTACGGCGTGCGATCGGCGCCGCCGAACTCAGTACGAACGGGCGCCTGCGGCGAGCGAAAGCGTGCCGCTGCGATCGCCTCCCACGCCCCAGGTGCGACGCTAAGTGCATGACGGCGGCGGACGTACTCGCGATCCTGATACCAGACGGGATCTTCGAATATGGCAGCGAGTAGACCAGCCATAGCTTCCTCGCTGCCGTCATAGTCGAGCAGGCGGCGGCGTTCTTCGTTGTCGGGAATGAAACCGCCGCCGCTAATCGCGACCAGGCGATCTATCGGCAACCGGCACGGCCTTTCGGCAGCCATCTGGAGCAGAAAGGTTGCCCCCATCGAATTTCCGACGAAATGCGCTTTGTCCAGCGCCATCAGTTGAATGAAACGCACCATGTGCGACAGCATGCGATCTCGCTTGCTGTCGAAATCATGAATCTTTGCAGTCCTGCCGAATCCAAGCCAGTCTGGGGCAATCACCCGGAAATGGCGGGCGAGCGCGGGTATAAGATATTCCCAGCTCGTCTCGGCACCACCGCCAAACTCGCCGCTGTGAAACAGCACGACTGCAGGCCCTTCGCCAGCCTCGAGGTAATGGGTGCGCATCCCATCCACTTCCACATACCGGCTGCGATGCACCATCTCAACCGGCGGCACGCACCATGTCTGCTCGCCTGTGACTACCGTGTTCACGACAATGCTCCCATTGGCCGCAGGCGGCGCAGTTCGGCGCGGGGGCCCGCCGCCATCATGTCCGGAGTCCATTCCGACGCAGGATCGACTGTGCAGATAACCTTGCTGACGCCAGGCACGCGCGCCACCACCTGCTCCACCTGAGCAATGATATTGGCCGCTTGCCAGCAAACCGGACTGGTCAGGCGCAACCCAATGTGCGCCACACCGTCTTCGTTCAGCGTTACCTTCGTCACCATTCCCATGTCGATCAGGCTGATTGGAAGGCCTGTCGCAATCGAGCAGGGATCGACCACCTGATCGAGCATGGTTTGAATTCCGGTGGTGTCACGCATTGGAAACCTCCTGCACGGTTGAGAACGGTGCGAGCGGCCCGTCTGGCCGCCGGCGTGCGAATTCGTCGTCGCGCGTAGCTGAGAGGCGGCCTTCGAGATCGAGTCCCGTCATGCGGCCATAATTGTCAAACAGGATCGCGCGCTTGGCGGCAAGATCGAGTTGCGGAAGACCAGCGCCTTCGATCAGCGCCTCCGGAAAAGCGAATTCCCGTACGAACGTCTCCAGCAGCGGTTGTGGATGAAAGGCCATCGCTCCCGTGCCCCACAGGATCCGCTCCATAGCATGCTGCCCTCCTAGGCCGATCAGCGCAGCCATCGCATGAAGAAATGCCGCCGGGCGGCTTGCCGCCAGAGCGCTGGTGATCTCCAGATTGACATATACATTGTCGAACCGCGCGAGCTGCCACGCCGTCTCCTCGAGGAACGCCATGCCTCCGTGGACAACCTCGAAATTCAGCCCGGGGAAAGCCATGCATGCCCGGTCGATATCGTCGACCTTGTAATGCTCCATGGGCACAGGCCCAAGCGGAAGTGCCTTATGTACGGCAACGACCTTGATCCCCAGCTTCTCGGCCCGTTCGAACAATGGAAACGCGATCTCCGGATCGTCCATCTTCCATCCACGTATCTCGCTGCCAACCCAGCTGTTCGGATAGAGCTTGAGTCCGACCGGACGCAACAGTTCCACCTGCCGTTCCAGTTCATCCAGCGCGGCCTTACCGGTCATCGGATCAACGCCGCAGTAAGTGATAAACCGATTCGGCCATCGCGCCTGAGCCTCAATTGCCTTTTCCAGGCTGCACAACCCATCCTTGAACGAGAATATGGGTAGAACGTGATAGACGGCGAGATCGGTATCGCTTTCGAGGAACACCTGCTCAGCCGCCTCCTGGATAGACCAGTCCCGATAGAATTGCGCCCGCGTCGGTGCGTAGCCATGCCGCGCTGTCGCCACGACCGATCCATAAACAAGATCGCATAACGGGGCGGCAAAGCGATTGGCGAAGTTCGCCGCATCCATGTTGTAGGCGTGCACGACAGCATCTAAAACAGGCAGACCATCAATCATCGTTCGCCTCCTCAGTGATTTTTAGAAAGTATCTCCATCGACTTCACTAACGTCCAGAACAGAAAACTCACAGCGTGATCTGGTTTCAAGATCAGGTGACATGCTTTGATTAGAGGACTACTCAATCGGCGACTAACAAAGTCAATTAAAAACATCGCCGCTCTGCACCCTGTTCTCGAAGTGAGATTGCCCTATCAGGTTTTGCTGCTGGACATGCCGCGACAGCCAGATAATCTATGCAACATAAGGAAGACACGCTGACCGGATGAAGATCGGCATCTTTGCCATGGTGACCGGGAGTGGCGGACGGGATCTGGCGCATCACGCGGGACGTGCTTCCGCTTATGGCGCAGGCCGGCCTGCGTGTGCCATTCGCCAACTCTTTTCAATAACTTAATTAGCATAACTTTAAATTGGAGAGTCTCATGACATCCCAGCGCCACATCGCTATCAACGCTTTCTATATGCCTTCGCCTACGCAATCATGGGCAGGAATGTGGCCGCACCCGCAGTCAACCGGAGCTGACTACAACAAGCTCAAATTCTGGATCGATCTCGCCAAACAGGCGGAATCGGGATTGATCGACTGCGTGTTCCTTGCCGATGCACTTGGCGTGCCGGACACATATGGCGGCGCGCCCGATGCCGCAATCCGAAGCGGCGCGCACTTTCCCGCCAACGATCCAATGTTGCTAATTTCGGCCATGGCCTCCGTTACCCGACATATCACCTTCGGTGTGACCGGCAACACCACTTACGAACCGCCCTATCTCCTTGCCCGCCGTCTGTCGACGCTTGATCAACTCACGGAAGGCCGACTGGCATGGAACATCGTTACCGGCGTGATGCCATCAACCGCGAAAGCGATGGGGCAGAGCGAGATGGTTTCACATGATGCCCGCTACGATGTTGCAGATGAGTACATGGATCTTGTTTACAAGCTTTGGGAAGCCAGTTGGGAGGACGGCGCTGCGATTCGCGACCGTGCGCGCGGCATCTTTACCGATCCCTCCAAGGTGCATACGATTCATCATCGTTCCGAGCATTTCTCTTGCGACGGCATTCATTTGTGTGAACCGTCGCCCCAGCGGACACCATTGCTCTTTTCAGCTGGCGCCTCATCCCGAGGGATTGCCTTCGCGGGTCGACATGCGGAGTGCAGCTTCATGTCCACCAACAGCATCGACTTTGCCAGCAAAACAACTCAGCGATATCGCCAGGCCGCAGTAGCCGCCGGACGTACGCCAGATTCCATAAAAGTGTTCAATGCAACTACCGTCATCGTCGGTGCGACTGAAGACGAGGCGCGCGATCGGGTCCGGGAATATCAGCGCTATACAAGTGAGGAAGGCAATCTCGCGATCTTTTCCACCTGGCTCGGCGTGGATCTTTCGCGTTACGATCCTGATGGACCGATTGACGTGGTGGAAAGCAATGCTGTGCAGTCCATCGCCGATTCCATGCGCGCTAGCGGCGACATGGGCAAGGTGACGTTGCGCGAGCTCGCGCGCTTCGCCAATGTCGGTGGAAGAGAGGCGTTCATTGTGGGCTCGCCCGATCAGGTCTGCGATACGCTGTTGAAATGGCGTGACGAAGCCGATGTGGATGGATTCAATCTCGTGCGTACCGTCGAACCTGACAATCTCCAGAATTTCATCGATCTGGTCATCCCACGTCTTCAGGAAAGGGGGGCCTTCAAGACTGGCTATAAGGAAGGCACCATGCGCGAACAACTGTTTCCGGAAACCGGACCCAGGCTGCGAGCAGATCACTATGGAGCGCGCTTCCGCCCCTCGGTGAATCGCCCATAAGGACCTCCCCATTTCTGCGAGTATGAGCCGGCATCTGAGGCACCCACCGGCAAGGACAACGTTGCCCGCCGCTCACTCGGTGAGCCGCGGGCAGCGCTTGTCCAGAACACCGGAACCTCCCCTCGCCTCACACTTTGACGAAGCTGACTCCAGCCAGCGGGCCGAACGGCAACGACGCTAGCGGCCCGCCGACATCGAGCGCTCCAAGATCGACTGCGAAAAAGCCGGCCTTCGCGATAAGCGAGCGGACGGTCGCTTTGGCATCCAGGTCGTCACCGGAGTAAAACAGCACGCGATTTCCACCAGACACTTCCGGCTCGTGCAGAACGTTCACATCGAGGTGGTTGAATGCCTTGACGAGACGCGCGCCAGGAACGAGATCGCTAACCACGCTGCTCGAGTGCCGGCCGCCAAGATCGACTGGCTTGATACCGTAGGCAGCCAGCGGGTTGCCCGGGTCATTGGCGTCCGGTGAGTCCGGGTCGATCCATTCGACAGGATTGGTGCCGTCGACGACAATGCGCCCGTTCCATGCGGGCAGCCCCCCAAGCACTCGTTTCAGATCCACCCAGCGAATGGCGACGAAGACGATGTCCGCCTTGCCTGCTTCCTCCGTGGTACCGGCCTTGATCGCCGGACCGAGTTCCTGGACCAATCCCGCGAGGGATTCAGGGCCCCGACTGTTCGAAATGATGGCCGAAATGCCCACCTTGGCGAACGCCCGGGCCAGGTTCGATCCCAACGCGCCTGCGCCGATAATGCCAATGCTCATGCCTTAATCCTCCAACAGTTAATTCGGCTCAGGCCGCCGTGGCCACCACGGCCCAAAGACCGGGGCAAAAAATACCTGCGAAATACGCACCGGCCCCGCACGCCATGCACATGCGTTCGACCAGGTATATATGTCGACGACACACCGACACATAGACGAAAGAAAACTCAGGAATGCAGAATTCGAGACTTCCCGAGCCGCGCCACCTCGGCAACAATATCGGCGATCGTGTACCTGGAAAGTTCGGCTTCGAGTGCGTTTCTGGCTCGTTGCAGCGCCGGGTGCATGGCTTCCTGGATATTAGCGCCGACCGGACAGGCAATGCATGGCGGTGTCCGAGGCAGGCTGAAGAGCTCCGCATCCTCGACCGCGTTATAAACGTCCAGCAGACGGATCCTTTTAACCGGCTTTGCTAGCAATGCGCCCCCGCCGGCGCCCAATTGCGACTTCGTTAGACCTGCGTCGCTCAGCCGCGAAAGCAAGCCACGAATGACCACCGCACCGGTGTTCACCGAATTGGCCAGATCCTCCGAACGCAGCGGCTTGCCGCCGTTGACGGCAAGCGCAGCGAGTGTGTGGACAGCGACGGCAAAGCGAGTGCTGGTGGGCATAGACTGGATCGAGCAATACGACTAAAGCGCAGACGGAGCCACAATCGAAGCACGACGATTGATCCGACGGTCGATACTGAATGCACCCGCACCATGGGCTGAGAAGGCCAGAAGGCCGCCCGCCATGGCGACGTTCTTGAGGAAGTTGAACATTTGACTCTGGTCGCCAAATGCATGATGGAAGATGATCGCAGTCACAACGCAGTAAATCGCCAGTACCCACGCTACGACGCGAGTGCGGTACCCAAGAATCAGCGACGTCGCGCATACCAGTTCAAGTACCATTGAACCGATATACCCCAGCAGCGGTGCAGGCAACCCTAAGGATGCGATGTAGCCGATAGTAGGGCCCGGCGAAATGAGTTTTTCCACGCCACTGATAACAAAAATTATCGCCATGAGAAGACGCCCTGCCAAAAGGCCCACGTCGTTGTTCGAGTAACCCGAAGTGTTCATTTCAATTCTCCACGAGGGATTTCCAGCTTGATGATGGGGGTGACATAAATCTTCGTACGAGTTGGCTCCATTGCCCTATTCCATCCCCTAGTTATAGATAGACGTCAACTGACTGGCTCGTCACGAGCCTTCGCGTATATGCGTGCTGTCCATATCGCATAAGCTAGTGGCGTCGTGACATCGTGTCCAACGGCGAATTCAGATGGCATGATCGAAAGTGGTGATAGTGGATCACCAGGCAAGCATTCCACCATCCACGATCAAATCTGTGCCGGTGATATAAGAGCTCTCGTCCGAAGCCAGGAAGAGTGCCGCCTGCGCCACCTCTTCTGGTTTTGCGGCGCGGCCGAGCATAATCCGACCGAGCACGTGATCGGCCCATTCCTTATTATTAAGCTGCTCGCGGGTCTGGTTGGTCTCAGTCACTCCCGGGGAAATGGAATTGGCACGGATGCCAAATTCACGCCCCTCCATCGCCATCTGGCGCGTCATCGCGATGACACCGGCCTTCGATGTGCAATGCGCCAAAGATCCGAGCGTGCGTACTGTCGTGTACGCGTTCGCGGAGGCCGTATTGACAATCGTGCCACCGCTTTTCTTAAGGTAGGGCCAGGCAGTGCGAGTGAGGAAGAAAACGAGACTGACCTCCTCGTTCAGGCTGCGCGTCCATTCCTGATCCGAAATATCTTCAATCCAGTTGAAATAGGCCATCGCTGCATTGTTGTAGAGCACGTCGATCCGGCCAAAGCGCTCAATCGCGAGATCGACCAAGGCGCGGCACTCATCCGAATGAGCGAGATTGCAGGGATGCCGGGAGACCATTTCGCCGCCTGCAGCGAGCACCGCCTCTACCGTAGCCGCGGCAGCTGCTTCGTTTAAATCGCACCCTACGATACGCGCGCCTTCTCGTGCGAATAGCAGCGCTGCGGCGCGCCCCATGCTCCCACCCGTACCTGTGATAACGCAAACCTTATCCTGAAGCCTGCCTGTCATGGTTGTCCTCTCATATTGTTGATGAGGTTGGTCGGCTAACACTAGCTGACCTTATAGAGCCCACCGTCAACGACCAACGCCTGCCCTGTGATAAACCCGGCCTCCTCACTCGCAAGGAAGGCGACCGGACCGACAAGGTCCCGCGGCTCCGCTATTCGCTTGATTGCCTGTTGCTGCCAGACGGCTCGTTTCGCGTCCTCGGGCATGCCAGCCGTGGCAGGGGTATCGGTCAGGGACGGGAGTATCGCGTTACAGGTGATCCCGTCGGCGGCGACGTCATTGGCGAGACCTCGCATAAACCCGATCGCACCCATTTTCGTCGCTATGTAGGCACTGAGCGCCTGCTCCGCGATGCCGATCGAATTGGACGATATGGCAATGAATCGACCATAGCCATTCTTGCGCATGCGTGGCACGAAATGCTTCGCGCTATAGAATTGTGCGTCGAGATTGACTGCGAACCCCCTACGCCATGTGTCGAAGTCCAGTTCATCAATCAGGCCACGCGGAAAGGCCGCGGCATTGTTCACGACGATATCCAGACGGTTGAACCTTTCGTCTATGGCATGTCCGAGTTTTTCCCATGTCGCCTCGATTGACACATCCCCAGCGAAAGCCATTGCCGAATCTCCGGCTAATTGCGCCGATTCGGCCGGCGCTTCCAGATCGACCAAAACAACTTCTGCACCGCATTGCGCAAGCTTGACCGCAATAGCGCGGCCAATGCCTCGGCCCGCGCCGGTGACGATGGCCACCTTGCCTTTCAACGATGTCATGTGTCCCCTCCAGCAGAATTCAGTGCCTGGCACAAGCGTCCATCTCACTTGCCACCGAGCGGATAAAAAGCACGACTCGATCTCCTAAGCCAGGTTTCCAATGACAACGCCCGCGATGGCGATCACCCCACCAATTCCCTGAAAAACCGAGATCCGTTCGCCGAACGAGAGACCTATGAGGAACGAGCCGATCATTACGCCAACGGTCAACGCTGTCACTGCGGCACTAACCGGCGCTCCGGCAACCATCGCTCGCCCCAGGAACCAAAGCGTCAACATATTGGCGAGAATCATTCCAAGGGTGGGCCATGGCAGTGTCATGCCGGCGCAGAGCTTCATGAAATAGACGGCAATGAGATTGGCGGCGATGGCAATCGCGACCATGACGTAGCTAACAGACATTTTGTCTCCTCCAACGATAAGTATCAGCGGTGCCCTCCGCCGTAGGTCTCCGAGCACATTGTTTTGATCAGCAATTTCGTCAACCTACCTGGTTCAACGCGTCGAATTCATACCGCCAGGCACAGCGGCAGACGCAAAATCGAGAATCTATCCTCCTTATATCATTTGCATTCCTTATCATCATGTTTATAAAAAGATTGTTAAATGATCGCCTCAACCTGCGGCGAACTCCCGAAGCGCTTTTATCGAGCAAGAGAAACTCGCCGCTCCTAAAAGACTCTCACTGCCTGGACCAACCAAGTGCGTCTCCACCTAACCGGTGACATAGCTCGCAGCACGTCGTGCACCATAGTGCGCATCCCAATAGCGGAGATGCTCAAGCCAGGGCACATGGGTCAAGCCGATGTCATCGTTGAACGCCATGACACGCGGTGCGGCTGGATCGAAAACCGGCCAATCTGGAAGACCCTTCGCCGCCGGACGGCCGGTACGGGCGAATTCCACCCAGGCAGCGCGGATTGTCTTGCCCAAAGCATAGTCCCCGGGTTGCCATGGCCAATCTCGCAGACTAAAGCGATCGAAACTAAAGAAGATAGAGCTGCAGTGAAAAGCGCCCAGCGGCCTTGGGAAGGCCTGTTCGTCGTAACTATCAGCCGGCACCGGGGGAGCTTTCTGAAACTGGTAGTAGTAGACGTCGTGGCCACCTGCGGCATGAAGATGGGCCCATGTCCAATTCTGCCAGGTGAATACGCGGTGACTATTGGCCTTCAGGCTAGCGGCAAGCGCTTGCGCGTCTGTCGCGGCTGGGTAAAGCGCAAGGAAGCGCTCCGCGCTATCGCCATATTCAATTTGAACGTAGTCGCGATACGCTGCGAGACTGGGGGAGAAGCCGATCACGAGATCCTCATTCGCCACCGACCCAACGAGTAGCGGGACAGCAGCTTGCTGCCGGCTCTCAAAGATCTGATAGCTTCCCGCCGGCAGTACCGCCCCATCCACAATTGGCTGAGCCGCGTCAAAAATCCCCTGCATATTGGTGCCGTCGACACCGCTCGCTGCGCGGATCGTATCGACATCGAGCGTCCGGATGTCCAGGTTGGCACCGTCTGTGATACCGTCGGTCCAAGCTTTACCCGACCGTGTTGCTGCCGCAAGAGATTGCCAGCGATCAGCAACACCGCTATCTTCAGCCACGGTACCGAAACTTCCACCGCTCTCAGCGATCGCTCGATGGAACAGGCCGCGTGCGCGGGGCGATGCCATGAGCAGGCTGACGCTGGAGGCGCCCGCAGAAATGCCGAAGATAGTCACGCATCCGGGGTCGCCGCCGAACTCAGCAATGTTGTCCCGCACCCACTGGAGCGCCGCGATCTGGTCAAGCAGCCCGTAATTGCCGGAAATGCCCTCGTCATTTTCCAGAGAAAGCTGGGGGTGGGCGAGAAAACCAAGTTTCGCCAAACGGTAGTTAATGGTAACGAACACCACCCCGTCACGCGCCCATGCATCACCATCAAAGAAGGGCGCCGATCCTGATCCAAACTGGAAGCCACCGGGATGGATCCACAGTATCACCGGACGCTTCTCTGCGGCGCCCTTGGCCGCCGTCCATACGTTGAGATACAGACAATCCTCTGACTGGCTTTCAGCGCCGAAGGGGAGAAGCGAATTACCTAACATCGATTGCTGAATCGCAATAGACTTCGCGCGCGTGGCGTCTCTCACCCCGCTCCAGGCAGCCGGAGGCTGCGGAGCACGCCAGCGCAGATCGCCAACAGGCGGCGACGCGAACGGAATGCCGCGAAACGCAGTCACCTCGCCGTCCACGGACGGCTCTCCCCTCAACTGCCCCTGGCTTATCGTTACGATCTCGTTCATATTTAGCTCCTCACATGCCGACAAGCGATCAGGTCCGACTCATCTCGCTCTGACTCCGTGCGGTGAAAGGCGCACGCAGGCCAGTCTGCTCCATAAGCGGAAGCACGTCTCGGGTGAAGCGCCCGATCCCGTCCAGCGGATCAACCCAGGTCAGCAGAATGCCGTCGAGCCCGCAGTCCGCCAGCATCTCCAGGCGCTCCGCGATACGCGCTGTGGAGCCTATCAGCGGAAAACCGCCGCCGCTGCCGGCCATGCGCTGACGGAACGCCTTCAATGCCTCAGGCGACATGAGCTTTGCGTGCTCCTGCTGCATCTGCATCCACGCATCGACGCACGCCTTGTCTTCATACTCGACAATGCAGCGGTGGTAATACGCATCTGCCTCCGCCTGCGTATCACGCTGCATCACCATCGAATTGGTCCATACCTGGATCTCGCGGCCGAACTCCTCTCTCGCCAGGCGCTTATACTCGTCCACCTGGCGCCGGATTGCCGCAGGCGACTCAGACTGGATGATGAGGAAGCACATATCGGCGTTCTCGCACGCAAATTGCCGGCCCCGGTCCGATCCACCTGCATTCATGATCGGCGGATTCGACTTCTGCACTGGCTTGGGCATCGACGATCCACGCACGACATCGAAGAAGTCCCCCTGAAAGTCGAATTCCTCATGAGATTGCCAGAGCTGCCGGATAACGGCGAGCCATTCCGACAGATGGTCGTAGCGTCGATCATGTTCCTTGAAGGGCGCACCGAACATCTCGAGTTCGGGCTTGTTCCAGCCACCTACGACATTCAGCCCGAAGCGGCCGCCGGAAATGATATCGATCGTCGAGCTCTGCTTGGCCGCGAGGATAGGATGGATCGTGGGGGCATGCGAGGTTGCAAAGACGGCGGAATAGCGCGTCGCCTGCGCAATGCCCGCTGCCCACGTGAAAGGATCCATCGTGAGGCCGGTGGAATCGTCATTGCCACCTGTTACCCAGCCTTTCCAGCGGGCGTAGGAGACAATCGCCTCGAAACCGGCTGCGTCTGCCATCTGTGAAGTCTTCACCGACAGATCCCAGGTTGGCTCATAGGCTTCCGGTACCGTCGTCATGATCCCACCTCTGCCATTTATGGCAAAGATGCCGATCTTCATCCGGTTGGCGTTGAAGATCGGATTGGTCGAGCCAGGCATCAATGTCCCTCCTGCAGGTCTCTGCTTATGTAAACGTATGCGACGCTCGACACGGTCGGCGCGTCTTCCTTATGTCGCATAGATTATCCGGCTGCCACAGCATGTCCAACAGCAAATGCTGATTGGGCAATCTCACTTTGAGATCTCATTCGGCAGTCGCAGTGAACCAGTCTGAAGGCCCGAAGGACGTTCACAAGATTCGATCATGCCATCAGGATTTGCCGTTGGACACGCTATGAAGGCGGCATTAGCTTATGGGGTATGGGCTGGCACGCATAGACGCGAAGGCCGTGACGAGCCAGTCAGTTGAGCTCTATCTACAAGGAGAAGACAGAATATGGCAACCCCGCAGACCCGCACCAAAGCTCTGATGTGGCAAGGCAAACCCTTTTCAATCGAAAGCTACACAAACGGCCCCGTCTTTGTGGCGGACACTGACCTGAGCCGGGCAAACAAGGAAGTGTTTGAACGCCATCTCGTCGCGGAATGGTCGAGCGACATCGAAGAAACGATGGCGACGGTTCATCCGGTTGGCTCCTACCAAAGAATTCCGGCACTTGGCGTTGACGTAGACAGCTTTAACGGCATCCGCGAGTTCTATCTCGACCGTTTCGAAAAGTGGCCTGGTCCGGCGCTCAAGTCTTTTACGCGCGTGACCGTCGTGGACACTTACATCTACGTCGAGGGAGAGTTCGACGTGGAAGCCGCCGGGGACGACCTGCAAAGTCTCAACGTTTCCGGGAAGTCGGTCAAATCACCGTGCATGATCGTACTCGAGTGCCGGGACGGTCTGCTCGTTGGCGAGATCGTCTACATGGACAGCGGCGCGCTCAAGGTTTCCTGACATCTGAAAGCGCAATAATCCGGCCTCCGCGGTGAAAAATTGGATCGTCGCGACGAGCGGGTTATCTCAACAGGAGAGAAGATGAGGATCGTAGCTCTTGAGGAGCATTTCCTTGTTCCCCCGCTGGTCCACGCCCATTTTGATGCCAGCAGCAATCCCGGCTATTCCCCGGAGAGCGACATCGTACTAGGGGATCTCGATGTTGGCCGCCTTGCTGCCATGGACGAGCACGGTATCACTCAGCAAGTGATTTCCGCGAGTATGCCCGGGGCCGATCTTCTGGACGGTGGTGCCGGAATCCGCTTCGCCGAAGAGACGAACAATCGCCTGGGCGTTGCCGTGCGCCGGCATCCAAACCGGTTCGGCGGATTTGCTCATCTGCCGATGCGAGAACCTGACGCAGCCGCAGACGAGCTGGAACGCGCCGTCTCCGATCTCGGTTTTCGCGGTGCAATGGTGAACGGACTCACCGATGGCCGCTTCCTCGATGACGAACGTTTCACACCGGTGCTGGCTCGGGCTGTCGCGCTCGATGTGCCGATCTATATTCATCCCAATCTGCCACCGAAGGCGGTATATGACTGTTACTACGACGGGCTGCCAGGTCGAGCCGGGCCGTTGCTTGCGTCCGGAATATTCGGCTGGCATTCGGAGACCGCGATTCATGTCCTCAGGTTGGCACTAGCCGGAACATTCGAGAAATTTCCCGGCTTGACGGTGATTGTCGGGCATATGGGAGAAATGCTGCCTTTCATGCTCGGACGCGCCGATGACGTGCTTTTGAGCCGTGGCGCGAACCCGATCAGCCACACGATCGTGGATAACGTGTACATAACAACATCGGGTGTATTTCACCTGTCACCTTTCCTGAACGCACTGACTGCATTCGGTGCGGACAGGATCATGTTTAGCGTGGATTATCCGTACAGTGCCAACGCACCGGCGCGAAAATTCCTTGATGCTCTGCCGCTGTCCCCCGCGGATCGGATCAAGATCGCGCATGGCAACGCCGATCGGATTCTCAAATTGGACGCCTCCACCAAGTTTGACGCCCATGCTCAAACAGCAATGTAATTTATCTCGCACCACATCACATTAGGGGTCGCTGCATAGGTCAGTTCGGCTCCGCTCGTTCGGAGGCTCACGCGCAATATTTGTGGTTCGATCCGGCGCATCAATTTGGACTCCGATATAGATTATAGATGAATACACCTTGACGTTTCTTATTATAAAAGCGATTTTCTTACGCGCCGATGATGTGTTTTTTCTTTATCTGAAGGACTGACGTGCAGAATTGAATTAGACATATTAAATGACTACATTAGGAGACGAAATATGAAAAAAAATCTTGTTTGCGTGATGTTAACCTCGCTCGGTGTTTGTGCGGCGCACGCCCAAAGCTCTCTGACGCTTTACGGACGTGTGGCTGCTGATATTGATTTCGTGAACCACGTTGCGACTCCGAACGGCAGCAAAAACCTCTTTCGGTTTGGCAGCAAT
Organism: Paraburkholderia sp. WS6; assembly: GCF_030464835.1. NCBI lineage: Bacteria > Pseudomonadati > Pseudomonadota > Betaproteobacteria > Burkholderiales > Burkholderiaceae > Paraburkholderia > Paraburkholderia sp. WS6. The sequence continues at coordinate 226,801 of NZ_JALQCK010000008.1, read as the reverse complement.
CAGTACGGGGCAAGCTTTCTTGGTCTTCTCGGCAAAGAGGATCTTGGCGGGGGGACGAAAGTAGTCTTCAACCTGGAAAATATGTTCCTTGCGGGAACCGGCCAGACAATCGGGGATGCTTACTGGAATCGTTATGCGTACGTCGGCCTGTCAAACGACACCTACGGCAGTTTGTGGGCTGGCCGTGCAATGGTGTTGTCGGACGCGACTGAGTGGTACCTCGATCCGTTTGTCGCACAGCAGACCAGCGTCCTCAACTTTTCCAGGTACCGCGGGACTGGACAGGCGGTGAACGCTTTGACCTACAATTCGCCGGAGATGCACGGTCTTTCGTTTCGCGTGCAAAACGGCTTCGGGAATACCGCTGGTAACTTCAAGGCATCGCGAACATTCAGTGCGAGCGTGCAATATTCTTTGGGCGGATTCACTGGCTACGGACTCTACGACGAGCGTCGGGACGCGAACGGAAACTTCTCGGGCCTGTACAGCAACTCGAGAGAGTATATGGCTGGTGCCACGTACCAGTTGCAGGCGTGGAAGTTCTACACGGGCTACCAGCAACTGGTTTCCTCGGGATCGGATACTGTCGTCGATTCGACCAACACCGTTGGTGCAACACGAGCGAGTCAGGAGTGGGTTGGCGTGTCTTATCAGTTCAATCCGGCACTTCAGCTACAGGCTGCGTGGTACCACACAAATGTCAACCACGGCGGCGGAACTGCCAACCTCGCTGCCCTGGGCGCGACGTACAACCTCTCGAAGCGCACATTTATCTACGTGGTGGTTGCCTCAATGTTCAACGGCGCAAATGCAGCGTTTCCTGTAGAGACGCAAGATTCGCCACCTGAGCAAGGACATAATCAGCAAGGTGGTTACATCGGCATCATGCACATGTTCTGATGTGCTTAGGAATGGCGCTAACACGCGATAACGTTATGAGGAAGTTGCGAAGCGGTGAAGTTTTGGCCTCTAATATCTATTAGGAGATATCTCGATGAAATGTAAGTTTGCGTTTTTGGTGTTTTGCCTTCTCACGTCAGCGTCAATCGGTGCTTATGCCCAGACAAGTGAGGCTTCTGCCCCAACGCCTCAATCAGCCAAGTCGACTAGAGCTGCCGATCGTGCGCTTTCGAAACAAGTTCGAGTGGCCCTGATCAAGGCGAAGATTGTCGACACACCGACCATCTTCGTGCGTGCGAAGAATGGATCGGTCACGCTCGCAGGCTCGGTCAGCGACCAGTCTCAAATCGAGCGTGCCGGCGAAGTCGCCCGAGGTGTAAGTGGAGTAAGCTCGGTCAACAACGCACTGACGATCCGTCAGCCCGGTCAATAGAATCAGACTGCTCTGGGTGTCATTCAATGGTCCGTGCCACCCAGACGGTCGTTTGCCCCCTAAACAATACAATTCATTGTAGGGATTGACGACCGCATCCAAAACACGCAGACCATCAGCCATCGTCTCTCTTTCCAGTGATTTTGATGAAGTATCTCAATCGACTTCACTAACTTCCAGAGCAGAAATCTGCTGGAACGGTCTGGCTTCAAGATCAGGTGACATACTCTGAACGACTCGTCTAAATTGATTGATCGCGACATTGGTGCTGGTCGCCGCCTTTCGCCACGCGATCCGCAGCTCATAATCGGGTAACGGATCGGTCAGGTATGCATAAGATGCGCCTGTAGAAAAGTTTTCAGCAACCCATTTCGGTGCGAGTGTCACACCGATCCCGGCGTTGACCAACGACATCAGGGTATGAAGCTGCTCAGCCTCCTGTGTCACCCTGGGCATGTATCCCGCCCCGGAACAGGCCGCGACAATCATCTCCAGCATCCGGGTCCGCTTACGCGTGGGGAACAGGACGAAAGGCTCAGTCGCCAGTTCTCGCAATGAGATGTCACGGCGACCGGCGAGGCGGTGTTGCTTAGGCAGTACAGCCACGAAGGGAGCAGCAGCGAAAGGTTCAGTACAGATATCCGCATCCAGTGGCGCAGGTGACGGAAAGATGGCGATATCGATCGCCGAGGTATTCAGCGCTTCGATCTGCGCGATGCGGTCAAGCTGCCGCAATTGCAGATCAATCGACGGAGCTTGACTGCGAAACTCACTCAAGATTGCCGGCAAAGTCGCCCAGAGCGCGACGTCAACGAAGCCGATCGTCAAGCGGCCGACCGTGCCGCGAGCGCAAGCGCGCACCCGTTCCAGCCCTTCGTCCGCCCGTTGAAGGATTGCATAGGCTTCTGGCAGAAAAATTTCGCCTGGCATGGTGAGACCTACCTTCTGGCCAATGCGTGTGAACAACGTGAAATCAAGCTCCTCCTCCAGGAGCTTGATTTGCCGGCTAACCGCCGACTGCACGACATTTACCTTTTCGGCCGCACGACCGAAGTGCAGCTCTTCGGCAACAGCCACAAAATATCGAATCCTGCGCAGATCCATGGGGATCACCTCAAGAGTCAAGTGCAACGTTTAGCAAGTCCAGCGTTTGGCAACTCACTGACCACGACGAACTCGGGCGCATCTCAACCAGCTAATAGACGATGCGCCGTGGCGTGCCAGTTCACGCAAAACTGTCGAGGCGCTTCGCCCAAACAGTCGTGCAATGGCCTATGTGGCGCCTCTCTAACGATGTTCGATCATGGTGACCGCGCGCTCTTCCGTGTTGAGCGTCTGTTTTGCAAACGTCAGTCCAGCATGTGTCCGAGCACGGCTTGTTTTGTTTTCAGATAGAAAGCGTTTTCGCTGTTTGGTGCCGTGACGAGGGGCACGCGTTCCTCGATGCTCAATCCGAACCCGGAGATGCCTTGATACTTGCGCGGGTTGTTTGTCATCAGCCTCATCTTTGTTACGCCCTGGTCATGGAGAATCTGGGCGCCAACCGCGTAATCTCGCGCATCCACCTGGAGACCCAACTGCAGATTTGCCTCAACGGTATCGAGGCCCTCATCCTGCAACGCATAGGCCCGAAGTTTCTCGGTCAGTCCGATGCCTCGCCCTTCGTGTCCCTTGAGATAAACAATAACGCCGCGGCCTTCTGCTGCAATCTGGCTCATCGCCAGATCAAGTTGTGCGCGGCAATCGCATCTGATCGACCCGAACACTTCTCCAGTGAGGCATTCCGAATGAACACGCACGAGAGGCGAGTCGTTTCCCGGCAATTCGCCCATTACCAACGCGGCGTGTTCCTGCCCAGTAATCGTTTCCTTATACCCATACACCGTAAACACACCATATCGGGTGGGCAGACGCGCGACCGACATGCGTTCTACGATGCATTCATGCTTGCGGCGATACGCAATCAAATCCTTGATCGTGATAATGGGCAGCGAATGTGTTCGCGCGAACGCCATCAATTGCGGCAACCTCGCCATCGTTCCATCGTCGTTGACGATCTCGGCCAGCAAGCCACCAGGCGCCATCCCTGCGAGTCGCGCGAGGTCAACCCCTGCTTCGGTGTGTCCGGGACGACGCAATACGCCGCCGCGCACCGCACGCAATGGGAAGACGTGTCCCGGCCGGTTAAACTCCGCAGCGTCGGCATTCTCGTCGACGAGTGCCCTGACAGTGATGGCACGATCGGCCGCCGAAATTCCCGTCGTCGTACCGATGCGATAGTCCGTACTCACGGTGAATGCAGTACCCATCGAATCGCTATTGTTCGCCACCATCAGCGGAAGCGATAGCGCGTCCAAACGCTCCCCCGGCAGCGATACGCAAAGCACTCCGCTCGTGTAGCGCACCATAAAGGCAATGTCGGCCTCAGTTGCGGCGTGCGCAGCCATAATCAGATCGCCTTCGTTCTCGCGGTTTTCGTCGTCCACTACGACGACCATCCGCCCGGCCGCAATCGCGCCAATTGCGGTATCGATCGAATCTGTCTTCACGTTCTGTCTCCTTCATTCCCAGATCAATATGGCACTGCGCCTGCGATCAGGCTGAAGCACCGTTCGTGAAACTACGAGATCTGCGGGCGGGAAAATCGCCGACAAAGTCCTGCCCGCCTGCGTCCGATAAAAAAACCCGCTCGCACCGCACATTGCCCCAGCCTGCGGCACGGGCCACAATTGCGTCAGGTTCTAGCAATCATTGCCGGCCTCGCGGCCTTGAGTGTTCGCCGGGTCGGCTCGGGCATCCGCTTCGGTCAGCACCTGATGCCTGGCAACCAATGGGACCGTGACCACCACTGCCTCAGCAAAGCGTCGCAATGCCTGCACCGAGCCATGCACGCTGCTGTATTCCTGCGTGCCGATGCGACCATCCAGCGTGATGTGCATCCCTGAAGCGATGGCCAGTTCGATAATGTCCATCAGTCGTCTCCTCCTACACATGGGTTCCCCGCTAATCCCGGCAAGCAATCGACCCATACGATGTGGTTCCAGGGTGCCAGTTTTGCCCCACACAACAGGTACATCTGCGTCGCGACGCAATTAATTCAGAGCGAACGTTGGCTTCTTCGAGGCAGGAGGAAAAACACTCCATGACCCATCGTCGTGACGGAAAAAGAATATTTTGATTGCAACACCGGCGCCAGTCGATTCGAAGCACACGCAGCGACCTACAGGCGAATGCACAGGCGATGATCGCGTAAGTCGATAGGTGCCGTCAGACGGGAAACCAAACCATTTCTCAATGAGCCACCGCAACGAATTTCCATCCGCATGCATTTTGGCCTCCTAATTTCCTTTACTGAATCACTCACCCCGCTTTGCCTTCTCGTCACTGACGACCGGATCCACTCGCGAGTCATCGGCGCGCGTACTGCCGCTCGCTTCGCACGTGGTGCGCTTCCTGAAGTGCCATGCTGGACGGCGTCGATGAGAATCATCGGCCTCGCCGCAATACTATCGGAGCGCCTGCGATATCCGTCTACGAGAACACAGCCGATTTTAAAATCATCAAATATCTATATTAATAATATTCAACAGCGTTTATTAATTGCGAATCAAGACGTCTCTTTCACTAACCAACACGATATTCGACGGGATCTGTATTCCATCTGTCCGAACTCTTCAGTGTGGCCAACTTCTTCATCCGAGCGAACTCCACGACTTGCCTGCCGACCGTTTCCAGAGAATCGGCTACTTTGGAATCGATACATTCATCGTTCACAAAGATTCCACCCGAGCTATTGATCGCGGCTCCAAACGGCGTAGGCCAGCCACGCAGGGCATGGGTAATTGTCCGCAATGTGACCAAGGTACTGCCAGTCGCCTGCCAGCCATAAGCCGTTGCTATCAGACCAACTGGAACACCCTCCAGATACGGGCGACTATCCTTGGCCGTCTCCTCAAGATAGTCAATGGCATTTTTCAGGAGTCCGGAAATCGTTCCATGGTACCCAGGGCTGGCAATGACCACTCCGTCGGCAGCCCTGATTGCTCTCAAAAGCAGGACCGCGCATGGGTTGTCGGCGGCATTCGACACAAGATAGTGGGGCAACGATGCAAGTACTTCGCCCCCAAACATCTGTACATCAGCCCCCGCACTCTCGGCCGCGGACATCGCAATCCTGAGCGATTTTTCAGTGGATGAACCCGGCGTAGACGTACCACCGAGGCCAACTATGAAGGGACGAAAGTTATCTTCGGACGACATCGTAAATCTCCAGAAATTGCTGAGGAAGCACGGACAGATAGCCCCTCGGATTCGCCATACTCGCCTTGATTACCGGGCATCATCCAGAAATGGGAGCGGCAAGTTCTTCAGGCCACATCACACTTCCATCGCGCCACGGATAGAACATAAGGAATCCATATCATTACATCATCACCGAACCAATCATTGTTCCCCGTGCGAGATCCCACGCGATCAACATACGGGGACTACATCAAAAATGCTTCCTCACATTGTCAGTTCAAACGGATCCGACCGTCATCCGAGTCACTGCGCAAAGTACTCGCCAACGATCAGTTCCAGCTGCTATTCAATGTCGACCGCGTTCAGTGACCCGCATCTTCTCGCCATCGAATTGCCCCAACTACCATTTTCGTTAGCGTTTCAACCAGCTCAGAGTCATCAATGTTTCGATTCAACAACTCCAGGTCACCATTTGCGACAACCCAGTTGTAGCAACTGAATTCAACCATCGAGCAAAGCACCGAGCTTGCAACTTCCGGATCAACGCCCTGGCAATAACCGCGACGCTGCGCGAGGCGAATTCGAAGGCTGGCGATGCGGATGCCCTGTGCACGAATCTGCCGCCACATGTCCGCGAACGACTCGTTCACCATCGCGGCCTGAAAGACCGCTACGGCAACCGCCCCGTGTTCGCGGTAAGCCCGCCAGAACGCACGCACCACCGCACGCAAATTGTCAAAGGGGTCCAGTTCGATCCCGCTGGGGGCGCCAATATTGTCTTGCACTGCGATCCGGAATTCCTCAGCAAGTGCCAGAAGCAGTTCCTCTTTGTTTCGGAAGTACTGGTAAAAGGAGCCGATTGCTTTACCCGCCTCTTCCGCGATATCACTAATCTTCGCGTTGTGATAGCCGTCTCGCGCCAACACGCGGCGGGCCGCAGCCTTGATTGCCGCTTCCGTCTTACTACGCTTCGTGTTTTCGCGAAAACGCCCCGCCTGTTCGATTGCCATGTCTGCGCTACCCACCTATCCGACTTCCATGCAGACAACTATAGCAGCCCGATATCTAAAATGAAAGTGAATTCACATTCATTTTTATATTGGGGCACGACCCTGACGCACCCCACCCTGATGCGCTTCAGTTCGAGCGGCTGGGCGTCCTGGTCAAAATCCGGAAAGACTGCACTTGTCGTGAGAACGCGGCCGGCTTACGGTCGCGGGTATATGTGTCCGACAAAGAATGGAGCTTCGCGGCACGCTATCTGACGCTGATGAACGTCACCGCGCCGCAGCGCAAATATGAGCTGCGCGAAATGTTTAATGCGTTACGCTGGATCGCGCGGGCCGGTGCGCCCTAGCGGATGCTACCCAATGACTTCCCGCCTTGGGAGTTGGTGTATCAGCAGACCCAACGCTGGGCTGTTTTGAGAACATGGTCTGCGATCTGCGCTCGATAATACGCGTGGCACAGGGACGGCGGAGGGCAACCCAGCGCCGTCATTCTGGATAGGCGCACGATGCAGTCAACCTGCGAGAGCGGCGCATGTGCGGGCTATGACGGTTATAAGCGCAAACGCGGCAGCAAGGTCCACATTGCGGTGGACACCTTGGGGCAATTGCTGGCCGTGCACGTAACCCCGGCCAATGAACAGGAGCGCGCACAGGTGGCAGAGCTTGCGCGTCAGGTCCAGCAGGTAACGGGACAAACCGTCAAGGTTGCATTTGCGGATCAGGGATACACGGGCGAAGAATCTGCACAGGCTGCACGCGATGAAGGATGAGGGACTGACGAGGCGCAGCGAAACGCGCAGCGCCGCGTAGACAATGGGCGTTGTCAGGTTGACGGAAAGCACGGGCTGCATTGCTTCGCGTTTCCGACGGCAGTGCTGTGCATGCTTCTCCGCAGCAGCGCACACTTCGGCGTCGCTCGCATCGAGCGCAAGCGGCGCCTGGTCCAGCTTCGTAATAGTCTGGAGAAGCCCCTGGTGCGCGCAGACGTGCTTCGCCCTCGCTTTACGACACCAGCGTTCCAGCTTTATGTAATAGCCACCCTGCGCCGCACTCACTATTATCAACGGATATTGAACAACGCTGACGCTAATGGTGACGCCGCGACGCGCATCCAATACCGCGATCCCGAACATCCGGACCGACATAATCCTTTGAGCCGGCATGAACAAAGACGCCATTCCTCGCCAAGGCCCCATAGACGAAGTGGACACCGTCTCATTGGCAGCCTCGCTCCTGTTCACGCACGGGCAGACCACGGAAAGGACGGTCGTCGCGGCGCAGCAACTCGGGCGCACCCTTGGCGTACCGGTCAGGGTGTTGCCGCACTGGGACGAACTCGTGGTCGAGCTTGACCACACCGCCTTCTCGGAAATTGTCCCGGCCGCGCCGCTAGGCGTAGACATGGGCAAGGTACTCGCCGTCCAGACAATCGTGCATCAAGTCTGCGACGGCGCCATATCGACCGCAGACGCGCGCCCGGCGCTCGTAGCGGCAGAGCGCATGCCACCCGTCGCGATATTCCGCTTCGCTCTGTTCGCGGCCATCGGCGCGGCGTCTCTCGGTGTGATCTACGGCGTGTACGATGCGGCGAGCCTGGCGCTGATCGCCCTGAGCGCCGGCGCGGGCGCCCTTATGCGTCGCTGGCAGGCGAAGCTTGGCAGCGACCCTTTTCTCGAACCGCTGACCGCGGCCACGCTCGCCGGCGTAATCGGTGCCGTCGCAGGTCGCCTCCACCTGTCAGACGCGCAATCGCTCGTCGCATTTTGCCCCTGCATGGTGCTGGTTCCCGGCCCGCATATCCTCAACGGTGCGATCGATCTTGCGCGCACCCGGATCACACTGGGCGTCGCACGACTGACCTATGCCGGTCTCATCGTGCTGATGATCTGTACGGGCCTGCTGATCGGGACGGCCGCTAGCGGCGGCGCCCTTCAGGCCGGTATGTCCGCGGCCGCGCCCGCGCCCTTCGCAGCCGATGTCCTCGCCGCAGGATGCGCCGTCGCGAGCTTCGGGACTTTCTTTTCGATGCCGTGGCGCCTGCTGCCCCTGCCAATCGTCATCGGTATGCTGGCGCACGCCGCGCGCTGGGCGCTCGTCTCGATCCTGAGCGCCAACGCTGCGATGGCGGCGTTCTTCGCCTGTCTTCTAGTGGGCCTCATCGTTGCGCCGCTCGTCGATCGCCTACGCCTGCCCTTCGCCGCCGTCGGCTTCTCTGCGGTCGTCTCGATGATGCCGGGCTTCTACCTGTTCCGCGCCGCAAGCACGCTGCTTGAGTTGGTCGCCGTCGGACCGCGCGCGTCAGCCGACCTTGTCCCGGCCCTCGTCGCGAATGGCGCCACGGCGTTCCTGATCATCCTGGCCATGACCGTGGGACTGGTTTTGCCTCGCATGCTGTTTGCGCGGTTCGCGACGGCGCGCCCGGCCTTCTGAATGACCTTCAAGCCCAAACCGCGGCGGATGGTTGTTGCCTGACCCGAAAAGCGGCCAGCTTCCGGGCGACAACCATGTGATTGTCCCTTTCGTTCGAAGCAACAAACGGTCACGAAGTTCTCGCACAACCTACGGTAGTCTGTCGGGATTGGTTCAGCAGCGGCGGGTCTGCGAATCGACTCCGCCAGTACGACAACGGTTATCGACACCTGATGGAGGGTACTTACTGTGGCTACGAACAATGGCGGTACGCTGTATGTCCTGCAGGCACGTCCACCGGCGATCATCGCTCTGTCGCCGGACGGTTCACACGAGGTCGTTCTCGGGAACCTCACGCGCACGCCCGACGGCATCAAGGTCGATTCTGAAAACCAGATGGTCTACTGGACCAACATGGGAACCGGCATCCATCTGGTCGACGGCGATCCGGCTTCCGGCGCCGTTCCCCCGAACGACGGCACGATCGAAAGCGCGAAGCTCGACGGCAGCGAGCATCGGGTGCTGGTGCCTTCCGGTATGGCCGGAACGCCCAAGGAAATCGTGCTGGATAAGGAAGGTGGTCACCTGTACTGGTGCGATCGCGAAGGCATGCGAGTCATGCGTGCGCGGCTGGACGGCACGGAGGTGACGGAACTCGTTCGCACCGGGAATTTCCCGGAGGATACGGCCGACGCGAAGCGCCATTGCGTAGGCATCGTCCTGGATAAGGCAAACGGGCATGTCTACTGGACGCAAAAGGGAGCGCCGGATGCCGGCGAGGGGCGCATCTTCAGGGCGGGCATCGAGCTGCCGCCTGGTGCGACACCCGATCGGCGCCCGGATATCGAATGTTTGCTGGCCGATCTGCCCGAGCCGATCGATCTCGATATCGATCACCGCGACACCATGCTTTACTGGACGGATCGCGGCGACGATACGCATGACGGAAACACACTGAATCGCGCAAGAATCACGGCGTCCGGACTGGTTGATCGCCAGGTGCTCGCCCGCGATCTGAAGGAAGGGATTGGCGTGTCTCTCGACTCACGGGGGCGCCGCGCATTTGTGACCGATCTGGGCGGCAACGTGCGCGAGTTGGACATCGATCTGAAGCAAGAAGCGCATTTCACCACCGTTGCTCATCTGGGTGTGCTGACCGGTATCGACTACGCGGAAGACATCTGAGTCGGATCCCTCAGAACCGCCCGGCTCAAGGCTCCTGACTAGTCGGCCTGAACAGGATTTCGTTCAGGCCGACGTCGCCCGGCGGGCTCATCGCGAAGGCCACCACGCAAGCGAACGATTCCGCGGGAATCATCACCCACGATACGTGGATAAAGTGGCTACCTAAAAATAGACAAAATCGGTCATTTAATAACACCAGTCGAACGCCTAATCTTCACTCACCGACGCCACGGCGTGGGTCCAACCCCCAAGGAGTGAATCATGGAACAACGTCTCGACTTCTACAAAGCCAACCCCGCTGCCATCAAGGCGATGCTCGGCGTCGAAGAACGCATCGGCAAATCGGCCCTCGAAAAATCGCTGACCGAACTGGTCCGTCTGCGCGCCTCGCAGATCAACGGCTGCGCGTTCTGCGTCGACATGCACGTCACCGACGCCCGCAAAGGCGGCGAATCCGAGCGACGTCTGGCCACCGTCGTAGTGTGGCGTGAAACGCCCTTCTTCACCGACCGTGAACGCGCGGCGCTCGAATGGACCGAAGCGCTCACGCTGGTGTCGCAAGAACACGTACCCGACGCCGTGTGGCAAGCCGTACGCCCGCATTTCAGCGACGAAGAACTGGTCGACCTGACGCTGCTGATCTCCGCCATCAACGCGTGGAATCGCTTTGCGATCGCGTTTCGCAAGATGCCGGCTTGAGCGCGCCGCCGCCACGCCCCTGCGAACCCTTTCTGCATAACCCTGAAGGAACGAAGTCATGAAAATCATGCACGTCGACGCGAGCGCCAAACGCGAGCGATCCAACTCGCGCGCGTTGAGCCAGCATTTTCTGGAGCGCCTGCGTGAAGAAGGTCTGGATATCGAGGTCGACTACCTCGACGTCACGGTCGATACGCCGCCGCATGTGAGCGAAGCATTCGCCATCGCGACCTACACGCCGTCGCATGAGCGCACGCCCGCCATGAAAGCGACGCTGGCGGCATCGGATGCGCTGTGCAAGCGCCTGCTCGACGCCGACGCGTTGGTCTTTGCCATGCCCATGTACAACTGGTCGATGCCCTCCGTGTTCAAGGCGTTTATCGACAGCATCACGCGCACCGGGCTGACCTACGTATTCACAGACGACGGGCGCATAGAAGGCCAGCTTGCGCGGCAAAAGGTGCTTTTCATCACAAGTCGGGGTGCTGACTTACGCGCCGAGCCCTACTCGTCGATGGATGCGCTGACGCCGGCGCTTAAGGCCGCATTCGGATTTCTGGGCGTCGCGGACCCGACCTTTGTCGACGCGCAGCCGTTACAGTTTTCGGATCAGGCCGCGCGGATCGAAGCACTCGAACGCGCGCGCACCGAACTCGCCGCGGTGGCGGCGCACTGGGCCAACCCGGCAAAGCCGGAGCCGGCCTCAGCATTGGCACTGAACAACGATGTCATGGCACTCAGCCAGGAGTAATCGCATGAAAATTCGTACGCTGACGGCGACGGTAGCGCTCGCCGGTCTCCCCTAGAACTTCGGATGACACTCGAAATTCACTGACGACGCATGCTCGGTCATCATCTGCACGCCGCTCACCGTTTCAGTCGTGACACTGCTCTGCATGCCGCGACGCTCGCAGTAGTCGCGCGCCTCGCTTATTGCGTGTTCATGCGCGCGCGCCCAGGCCATCTTCCCGCCGGTGGCGCTCGCCGCTACCGTGTATGTGCCGGGTTTGTCGGTCGCGACAACATCGGTCGTCGATGCGCATCCCACCAGGCTGGCGCACGCGACTACTGCCGCGATGAGCGCCCGCCCCCGCCTGGACAACGCGCTTCTGCGCTGCGGCACGACGGATGCCCGCTCCTGATCGAGCACGGAATCTGACACAGGGTTGAACATATTCGTCTACATTTTTTAACCGTTTACCAATCTCGAAATTATGCGCAATCAGGCGCGCGAGATCAGCTTCGTCACCTGAAAACACTGTTGCACACGCCTGAACAATCGCTGGCAGTCCACGCCAGGAAGGGGCTCCGCAAGTCCGCGGCACAACAGACGAACACCGCGTCCCCGCGGGCCTGAGCCCTGTTTCCGCGCCCCTTCTGTTTCATGCAATTTCTGCACTCTCCTCATACGAACAATGCACTGGCTTTATTCCTCTAGTTGACCGAAATTAGCACGGTCATTCCATTTTGCGGCGCGCAGGAGTCGGGTCGGAGAACCCCACCCGCGTTAACTCCGCAGCAAAGACTGTGCAATCGAGTCCGCAACCGGCGGATATAAAAAGAGGAGACATGCATGCGTTTTATCAACCATGGCGTTTGCGGAGCCACGCTGATTCTGGCCGCCGGTGGCGCCGCGGCCGCCGAGTCGAGCGTGACCTTGTACGGCGTCGTCGATGCGAACATCCAGTATCTGGACAACGGCGGCGTCCATTCGTATGCCGAAAAGAGCGGAGGCTCGACGGGCTCCCTGTTCGGCCTGAAGGGCACTGAAGACCTGGGCGGCGGCCTGAAGGCGCAGTTCACCGTCGAAACGGGCTTTAACGTGAACAACGGCGGCTTGTTCGCCGACACCTCGGCGCTCTTCTATCGTCAGGCATGGGTCGGCCTGAGCCACGACCAATACGGTTCGTTGACCATGGGACGCCAGTACGAGCCGAGTTTCCGGGTCATCTATCCGTCCGATCCGTTTCGCGCGAACGAAGTGTTGTCGCCGTTTTCGGCCAACGTCCTCGCAGTGGATCGGAACACGCTGTCGACGCAATACGATTCCGGCCGCGCCAGCAATTCGATCATGTATCAATTGCCGGATATGAAGGGCCTGAAGTTGTACGGCATGTATGCGTTCTCTGCCAGGGTGAGCCAGCCTGTGCCGGCCACGACCGGCAACATGCTGAACGTCGCGGCCACTTACTCGGGCTACGGTTTCTACGCGGGTCTTGCCTACGTGAACCAGCATCCGGGACAGGTGACCATCGCCGGCCTGCCCACGTCGCTGAGCCTGCTGGGCACTGAGCACTTCATCGGCGCGCTCGCTTACCGGATCGGTATCGTGAACTTCCAGTTCAACTATTCTTACAACCGCCCGCAAGACCCGGCGCATGGGTCGCTGGCCGCGCACCTTGGCACCGCCCATTCGCTAAGCATTGCGGAGTTGGGCGCGACGATTCAGGCAACCCCGGCCGATACGATCACGATTGCGGGCGTTCAGCGCAGCGTGCGCGGTGCGCATGACAATACGCCGAGCATCGAACTGGGCGTCGATCATTCGATCTCTCAACGTACGAGTTTGTACATGCGAGCGGGCTACATGAAGAACAACGGTACCGCCACGGTGAGCTGGCCGGGCGTGACCGTGACCGCACCCGGAACCAAGCAGATTCTTGCAACGGTGGGTATGACGCATCGGTTCTAAGGCAAATCGCCGCCGCTGGGTGGGGCGGCATGGTCGAACCTCAGGGCGATGCGCTCCCCGGCGCGCTGGCCGGCACGCTCGGGAGTAAGTTTGCCGCGCCGCCGCCTGCATCCGGCGGCAACACGTCGTCCGGAGTGGGAGTCGGCGCCAGGGCCGGCTCGCCGCTGCCATGCACCTCACCGTCGACGGCCCTGTTTGCAGGCGCAGCGGCTGATGCCGGTGCTTGAAGGAGCGGCGGCAGCGCGCGCGGTTCAACATCGGCGGCGGTTGCAGACACCGCGGTCGCCGATGCAGCGGATGCCGGTGCAGCGGCAGCCGTAGCTGTGGCAACAGCAGGCGCATGGCGCGTCGTATTGCGCGTGCCAACCGGCGCCTCCGTCTTCGCGGGCGACGCTGCAAACAGATGCTGGAACCACTCGTGCAGCCTGCCCGAGCGTTCCGCAAACCAGCCCGGCTCCTGATCGGTCGCGAATCTCACGCGACTGTCCACCAGCTTCGAGCGTTGCGCGCGCTGGAAAAAGTCTCCGACGATCGGCAACGCGCTGTGCGCCCCCTGGCCCCAATAGTCGCTGCGCAAGGTGACCCGGCTGTCGTTGAAGCCGACCCACGCCCCGGCCACGAGTTGCGGCTGGATCAGGATGAACCAGCCGTCCGCGTTGCCCTGCGTCGTACCCGTCTTGCCCGCGACATCGCCACGCACGCCGAAGCGGCTGCGAATGCTCGAACCGGTGCCCCTGCTCACCACGTCGCGCATCACATCGACGAGGGTACGGGCGGCGTCGGCCGGCAACTCCTGTTTGGGCGATGCCGGCTCGAACTCGGCCAGCACTTCGCCGTTGCGGTCTTCGATGCGGGTGACCATCACCGGCTCGACGTAACCGCCAAGGTTGGCGATCGTGCCGTAGGCCGAGACCATCTCTTTCAGCGTCACCGGGCTCGTGCCGAGCGCGAGCGACGGCACCGGATCGAGTTCGCTGTCGCGCACGCCCATGGCGCGTGCCAGTCTCGCGACCTTGTTGGGACCGACCGTTTCCATCAACTGGGCGGTGATCCGGTTGCGGGAATAAGCGAGGCCGTCGCGCAGACTGATAGCCCGCTCGCTCGGCTCATCCTCGTCGCTCGGACGCCAGACTTCGCCACCGGCCAGCGGAATTTCGACGGGCTTGTCGATAAACGTATCGCCGGGTTTGGCGCCATCTTCGAAGGCTGCGGCGTAGACGAACGGCTTAAAGGTCGAACCCGGCTGACGCCGCGCCTGCTGGACGTGATCGAACGGGTCCTGGCTGAAGTCGCGGCTGCCGACCCATGCCTTGATCTGGCCGTTGCGCGGGTCCATGGCGAGGAAATCCGCCTGCACCCGGGTCTTGGACTCGCACACGCTCTTCACCAGGTCGCGGTCGGACGAGACCCGCTTCATCGCGTCGTCATCCGTCAGGCCGGCGTCTTTTGCGGCGCGATAGTCGGGCGTTTCGCGCAGGAAAGTCTGCAGCAGGTCGCGGCCATTCGCACAACTCGCGCGCGTGCCCCACGCCGAATTCGCGATGCCCTGCAACTGGTTGCCCTGCAAGGTCACGGCCTGAGTGGCCATGGTCTGCAAACGTGAATCGATGGTGGTCCGCACCACCAGGCCATCGGAATAGATGTTGTAGTCGTTGCGATCGGCCCATGCCGCGAGCCACTTGCGCAGTTGCTGCGCGAAGTGCGGCGCGGGTCCGGGCGGCTCGGTTTGCCGCTCGAAATCGATGCGCAAGGAACGGCGCGAAAGCGTTGCGTAGGCCGCGGGCGTGAGCTTGCCGTACTTGACCATTTGCGCCAGCACCGTGTTGCGCCGTTGCAAGGCGCGTTCCGGGTTGAGCACCGGGTTGTAGTAGCTATTGCCCTTGAGCATGCCGGTGAGCGTCGCGCTTTCCAGCACATTCAGGTCACCGGCCGATTTGTCGAAATAGGTTCGCGCCGCCATCTCGATGCCATAGGCGTTGTAGAGGAACGGCACCGTGTTGAGGTAGGTCTCGAGGATCTCGTCCTTGGTGTAGAGCGCCTCGATCTTGAAGGCCGTAATCGCCTCCTTGATCTTGCGGGTCAGCGTGGGGGCGCGGCCGATCTCGTCGGGATAAAGATTGCGGGCGAGTTGCTGGGTGATGGTCGAACCACCCTGGCGATCGCCGGAAAACGTGTGCAGCGCGGCGGACGCCGTGCGGCGCCAATCCAGCCCGAAATGCTGATAGAAGCGGTGGTCTTCCGTGGCGATCAGCGCATTCACCACGTTCGGCGAGATGTCCTTGAGTTTCACCCACTCGCGGTTCGAGGGCTTGAATTCGGCCAGCAGTTTGCCGTCCGCCGAGAGAATCTGCGCCGGCTGCTCGATTTTCGCCTTGCGGATGTCGCCGATGCTGGGCGTGAACGGGATCAGGATCAGCACATACAGAAGCAGCAGCACCGGGATCGCGGCGCAGGCCCGTGCCACGCCGCGCAGCGTGGGATGGCGCAGGTGCCAGAAGCCCCGGACGATGGGCTGGTTCGCCAGGGTTAGCCCTTTTTCAAGGGTCTGTAGGAATGAGGTGATCAGGCGCTTCACACTTGCTACCGTCTGCTGGGAAAGGCTGAATCCTACCAAGATGCTGAGCGAAGGCCGATTTTTGCGCCGCAGATGGACAAACCCAGGCGCCGCGCACAGGCAGAAACCCAAGCCCACTATAATGTCGGCAATTCTGACAAGAGGTGCTTCATGATCATCAAACCGCGCGTGCGTGGCTTCATCTGTGTATCGACCCATCCGGTTGGCTGCGAAGCCAACGTCAAAGAACAGATCGAATACGTCAAGGCACGCGGCCCCATCGCCATTGGCCCGAAAAAAGTGCTCGTGATCGGCGCCTCCACGGGCTACGGCCTCGCCGCCCGCATCAGCGCCGCCTTCGGCTCGGACGCCGCCACGCTCGGCGTGTTCTTCGAGCGAGCCGGCAGCGAAACCAAAGCCGGCACCGCTGGCTGGTACAACACCGCCGCCTTCGAGAAATTCGCCACGGAAAAAGGCCTGTACGCGACCAGCATCAACGGCGACGCGTTCTCGGATGAAGTCAAGCAACGCACCATCGAAGTCATCAAGCGCGATCTCGGTCAGGTCGACCTGGTCGTCTACAGTCTCGCCGCGCCCAAGCGCACGCATCCGAAAACCGGTGAAGTGTTCACCTCGACCCTGAAGCCGGTCGGCAAGGCCGTCAACCTGCGCGGCATCGACACCGACAAGGAAGTCATCAAGGAAACGGTCCTCGAACCCGCCACGCAAGCCGAAATCGACAACACCGTCGCGGTGATGGGCGGCGAAGACTGGCAGATGTGGATCGACGCCCTCCTCGAGGCCAACGTGCTCGCCGATGGCGCGAAGACGACCGCGTTCACCTACCTCGGCGAAAAGATCACGCACGACATCTACTGGAACGGCTCAATCGGTGCGGCCAAGAAAGATCTCGACGAGAAGGTGCTTGGCATCCGCGAGAAACTCGCGGCCAAGGGCGGCGATGCACGCGTTTCGGTTCTCAAGGCGGTCGTGACGCAGGCGAGCTCCGCGATCCCGATGATGCCCCTGTACCTGTCGCTGCTCTTCAAGGTGATGAAGGCAAAAGGCACGCACGAAGGGTGCATCGAGCAGGTCTACGGACTCTACAAAGACAGCATGTACGGCACGACGCCGCACATCGACGAAGAAGGCCGTCTGCGCGCGGACTACAAGGAACTCGATCCCGAAGTGCAAGCGCGCGTTCAGGAACTCTGGACCCAGGTGACCAACGACAATATTTACGAGCTCACCGACTTCAGCGGCTACAAGACCGACTTCCTGCGTCTCTTCGGATTCGAGATCGCCGGCGTGGACTATGAAGCCGACGTCAATCCGGACGTGCAGATTCCCGGGCTCGTGCAGATGTGATGTTTGCTTGCGGGGTCTTTACGACCCCGCAAGCCGTGCGTTTTCAGTACGGGCAGCGGACGCGTTCCGAATGGCGTCGTAGCCCAATTCATCCTGCGTATCAGCAGGGAAACGCCGCCTGAAGCGTGCGCAGAATGGCAAGCCCGATCGGAAAGTCGTCCGAGATGCTCGGATGGTTGGTGAAAAACTGATCGAGCAACGGATAGACGTTCTGATTGCCGATAGCAAGGTTCTGCGGCGGGCAGAACAGCGGCGGACGCTTCTTCGACACCAGATCCCCGTTCGCCCACCCCAGCGCATTGATCGTGCCGGTGATATAAGCCGCGTACACCGAGTTGTTGTCGGTATGAGCCCAGAGCTTGTATTGCGCGGCCGTCATCTCGGCGCTTGCGTTGAGAGTAAAACAGGCCGTCAGCAAAGCCAGTGCAAATTTCGATACCCGCATCTTTAAACCTTCAATCTGTGTCGCAAAAACGGCCATTGTAGGCGACTCGGATCGTGGCGCGCAGAACCACTCGACACTTAGGTTTTTGTAAGCACTACGCAGGCATTTTTGTAAGCGTCCCGTGCGAATTGACCCCGTGATGCAAAAGCCGCCGCCATTACCTGATAGCGTCAAGGCAGATGCAGCACGAATCAACTGCTCATGGCGTGCCGTTGCGGCAGTACGCCAGGTAGCCCGGGCGCGTGGCAAGGCGTTCCATGTAAGCTGTCAGCGCGGGAAAATCGGCGTGCTGCAGTGGCGTTTCGAGCCAACGGTTGACCGAGAGCGCGATCGGAATATCCGCGAGCGAGAACGCCTGCCCGGCGATGAAAGCACCGGTTGTCTCCAGTTGCCTGTCGACGATCGCAATATGCCTCGCCCAGTTCGCGCACGAAAGGTCGATCTGCTGACGGTCCTGGTGAGTCGGTGAGTGCCGGACCAGCGCAAGAAACGCGTAGCTCCACGCCCGGTTCAGCTCGCTCGCCTGCCAGTCGATCCATTGATCGCACTTCGCGCGTTCGCAAGGATCGCCTGGGTAGAGCCAATCGCCGTCATAGCGGCCGGCCAGGTAACGGATGATCGAATTGGATTCCCACAGGACGAACTCCCCGTCCCGGATCACTGGAACCATGGCGTTAGGATTCAACGCGACGAATTCGGGCACGTCGGTCGCCCTGAATCCGGAACCCCAGTCCTCCCGTTCGAACGGCAGGCCGAGTTCGGCGCACGTCCACAATACTTTGCGGACGTTGATGGATGAAGCTTTGCCTAGTATCTGAAGCATAGGATCGGGGCCGCTCGTTCAGTCGCTATGGATAAATTCACCGGGAATCCGGCTCGAATCGTAGCGTATCGATAGCGCGATAAAGCGGACATGGACACTTTGCACGTTGCGCGCTGGGCCAGCCGTCGTCACGACGGACGGTCGGTTAAACCGACTCAAAACCCGTCAACACATTCACCGCGTTGACCCCGATCGCCGCGACCGCGTAACCGCCTTCCATCACGAACAGCGTCGGTTTCCCCAATCGTCCGATCGCCTCGCCGATGCGCAGATAGTCGGCGCTGCGCAGCTTGAACTGCGAAATCGGGTCTTCCTCGAAAGTATCGACACCGAGCGACACCACCAGCGCATCCGGCGCGTATTCAGCGACGCGCGCGCAAGCCGCGTCGAGCGCCACCGCATAGTCCGCCCATGCCGTACCTGGTTGCAGCGGGAAGTTCGCGTTGTAGCCGAGACCCGCACCCGCGCCGGTTTCGTCGGCATGCCCGAGAAAGAACGGATACTCGGTGCGCGGATCGCCATGCAGCGACGCGAACAAGACGTCCGAACGGTGATAGAAGATGCTCTGCGTGCCGTTGCCGTGGTGATAGTCGACGTCGAGAATCGCCACGCGTTTCGCGCCCGCGTCGAGAAATGACTGCGCCGCTACTGCCGCGTTGTTGATATAGCAGTAGCCACCCATATAGTCCGCCGCGGCGTGATGTCCGGGTGGCCGGCACAACGAGAACGCGCCGCGTGCGCCCTCCCTCACGTGGCGCGCGCCGGTCAGCGCGACATCCACCGCGTCGCTCACGGCAGCCCACGTGCCCGCGGTGATCGGCACACCCGCATCCATCGAGTAGTAGCCGAGCTTGCCGTCGATATCTTCCGGCACGCGGTCCTGGCGCATGCCGCGCACCGGCCAGATGAGCGGCAGCGCGTCGTGCTTACGGCCGAGCGCGCTCCATTCGTCCCATGCGCTGCCAAGAAACGCAATGAAGCCCTTGTCGTGAATACGGTGGACGGGATCGAGCCCGAACGATGCGGGCGCAATCACGTCGCCGAGCCTCGTTTCGCGCACCCGTTCCAGTATGAAATCAGCACGGCTCGGCATCTCGAAGCAAGGCTTCATTTCGCCGTCGATCAATTCAGCATGGCCATGGTGCAGCCGGTGTCGATCGCTATATACCGTCAACATGCAATGTCTCCTCTTGATGCTTGCTGCTCGAATCCGTGGCTTAACGCGTCGAGGTTGGTCACGCTCGTGAATACGACACTCAAGATACCTGCTCCTGAGTACGGTGTTCGCCATCGCTCGTCGCGAGGATGCCGTAGCAGGCTGGACGCCGGTCGCGGAACACGCCCCACGCATGACGCGTAGCTGCAACCACATCCAGATCGAAACGATGCAGCAGGATCGCGGGCTCGTCGCGCCCGGCTTTCTGCACCTGCTCGCCGTACTGATCGGCGATGAACGACGAGCCGTAATAACGCTGCGGAAAATCGCGGCCCTGCTCCCGGCCGGTGCGGTTCGCGGCGATCAGCGGCACGAGGTTCGCGCCTGCGTGGCCCTGCATCACGCGTTGCCAGTGCGCGCTGCTGTCGAGCGAGGCGTCTTGCGGTTCGCTGCCGATCGCAGTCGGATAGAACAGCAGTTCAGCGCCGAGGAGCGCCAACGCGCGCGCCGTTTCCGGAAACCACTGGTCCCAGCAGATGCCGACACCAAGCGTACCGTAACGCGTCGGCCAGACGCGAAAGCCCGTGTCGCCGGGTGTGAAGTAGTACTTCTCGCTGTAGCCTGGGCCGTCAGGGATATGGGTTTTGCGGTAGCGGCCGAGCACGCTGCCATCTGCATCGATCATTGCCACCGTGTTGTAGAAGACGTTGCCGGCCCGCTCGAAGAAGCTGATCGGCAGGACCACGTTCAACTCGGCCGCGACGCGGCTAAAGCGCGTGATGGCGGGATGACCATCGAACGGCAGCGCATGGCGGAAGTGCTTTGAATCCTGTTCGGTGCAGAAGTACGGCAGTTCGAAAAGCTCGGGCAGCAGGATCACCTGCGCGCCCTGCGTCGCCGCTTCGCGCACCAGGCGCTCGGCTTGTGCGAGATTCGCCTCGCGATCCCACCCCGGCACGGCCAACTGGATTGCCGCCACGTTGACTGCTCGCATCTCGTGTCTCCTCTGTGTTCGTCTGAGAAAATTCTGCCCGAGGAACGCGGCCGGGCGATAACGGGGAAACGGTCATCGAGGGGATAAATGTGGCCAATCTGGCTGCGGCGGCAAGACGTTGGGGCGTGACTCGACGACAGCACGTAGTCGCGCCGCTGACAGAGTGCGCACAAAAGGACTCAGGACAGAACTGCTGGCTACGCGCAGCGGTAGTCGCTCGGACAACGACCGGTCCAGCGGCGAAACGCGTGCCGGAAGCCGGCCGTTTCGCTATAGCCGAGCCGTTCGGCGATATCCGACATCGACAGGCGCGTACGCACAAGGTAGTCGAGCGCGAGATCGTGGCGCACGCGGTCGAGCAGCGCCTGGAAGGCGGAGCCGCTGCCCGCGAGACGCCGTCTGAGCGTGCGCTCCGACACGCACAGCGCATCGGCGAGCGAGCGCAGCGAGCCGTAGCGGCGTGGGTCGGAATACAGCAGGCGCAGGCTGCGCGCCGTGACGTCGTTGCCCGCCGCGGTGGCCCATTCGCGTTCGAGTTGCGCGCATTGCTGGCGCGACATCAGATAGCTCACCGGCTCAGCGAGAGGCAACGGTTCGTCGAGCCAACTGGCCGGAAAAATCAGCGCGTTTTCAGCAGCGTCGAAGGTAGCGTGGCGGCCTATCCGCTCTTCGTAGGCATCCGCATGGGCGGGTGCGCCGAACGCCACCTCAAGCGCGGATGGCGCGCGCCGCGCCGACAGCACGTCGCAGACCACCGCCCACATCGACGCGAGACACATGTCCGTATTGATCACGGCGAGATCCGGCCGGTAGCGATAATCGGCCGCGACGATCGCCGCGACGTCTGCGTTGCGGCGCAGCGAAACCTTGAAGTAGCTTCCGAGCAGTAAGGGAAAGTCCTGGGCACATTGCAGCGCGTCGCCAAGCGTGGGGCTCACCAGCATCGCGTATCCGAGGATGCCGTAGCTCGAGATATGCATCGCGCGGCCGATGTCGAGGCCGATGCGCGTATCGCCGCAAGCCTGCAACGCGTTGGAGAACACGATCAATTCCTGCGCGTGCGTGACGAGCCCGGACGGCTGACGCAAATCGCCCTCGCTGACGCCGCTTCCCGCCAGCAACACATCAGCGCCAATCCCCTGCCGCTCCAGCAAGGAGACGGCGGCGGCAATCGTATGCAAGGTCGCAACGCATTGGGCCGGCGACGGGCGTGGCGAACACGGTGCATCGGTCATGGGTGATTCTCAGGTTCCCTCGATCAACCGATGATATTTGATCAAATTTCCCAAAAGGGAAAATCCATGCGATGATTTGATCAAATCCCATGATGCAAAACGCCCAGCTTTTCCGAACAGGCTCGTCCGCGCAAAGTTTGCAGCCGCGCTTCGCGCCGTCTTCATCAACCGACTGGAGTCAACCTTGCAAAGCGACCTACGCGACGACCTGCGTGAATTCCTGGAACATCACCGCATCCATGAAGTGGAATGCGTGATACCGGACATGACGGGCGTCGCGCGCGGCAAGATCGTGCCGAAGAACCTGTTTCTCTCGGAAGGCAAGATGCATATGTCGAACGCGCTCCTGATGATTACCGTCAATGGCGAGTTCGCGGATTTCGAGCGCTTTGTCGGGCCGAGCGATCCCGACATGGTCTGCATTCCCGATCCGAACACGGTACGGCTCGTCCCATGGGCGATCGAACAGGTCGCGGTAGTGATCCACGATTGTGTCGGGCTCGACGGCAAGCCGATCGGCATTTCGCCGCGCGCGGTGTTGCGGCGTGTGCTGAAGCTCTATGAGGAAAAAGGCTGGCGCCCTGTGGTCGCGCCGGAGATGGAGTTCTACCTGATCGCGCAGAACAAGAATCCGCATGAACCGCTGCGCCCGCCGCTCGGCCGCGCGGGGCGCAGCGAAGCCGGCCGCCAGTCGTTCTCGATCGACGCCGTCAACGAATTCGATCCGTTCTTCCAGGACCTGTCGCGTTTCTGCGAGATGACGCATCTCGGCGTGGAAACGCTTGTGCATGAAGTCGGCGCGGGGCAGATGGAAATCAATTTTTCGCACGGCGACGCGCTCGATCTCGCCGACCGCGTGTTTCTGTTCAAGCGCGCGGTGCGCGAAACCGCCTACCGTCATGGCATTTTCGCGACGTTCATGGCCAAGCCGATGGAGCATGAGCCCGGCAGCGCGATGCATATTCATCAGAGCATCGTCGACGGTAAAACTGGCGAGAACATCTTTTCACTTCCCGATGGAACGGCGAGCCCGCTGTTTTTCAACTATATCGGCGGCTTGCAGAAGTACATGCCGCAAGCCATGCCGATGTTCGCGCCCTACGTAAACTCCTACCGGCGTCTGTCGCGCTTCACCGCCGCGCCGATCAACGTGCGCTGGGGTTACGACAACCGCACCTGCGGCATCCGCGTGCCGAACTCGGGACCGGACGGCCGGCGGCTCGAAAACCGCGTGCCGGGCGTCGACGTCAATCCGTATCTCGCGATGGCGGCCACCCTCGCCTGCGGCTATCTCGGCATGGTGGAGCAGCAGGAAGCGTCCGCGCCGATGATCGAAAGCGCCTACGACCTCGAATACGAGTTGCCGCGCGGTCTCGAAGATGCGCTCAAGGCGCTCCTGAAGTGCACCGAACTCGCGGACGTGCTCGGCGACAAGTTCGTGCAGGCCTATTGCGCGGTGAAGGAAAAGGAGTTCGAGACATTCTCGCAAGGCATTACCGCGTGGGAACGCGAGCATCTGCAACTGCTCGTCTGAACGCGGGCGGCTTATGGAAACGTCATCGGAGAAGCTGGATTTGAATACTCGCCAAGGCATCAACTGGGAGCGCGCGCAAGCGCTCGTCGAACGCGAACGCCGGGCGTTTGCCGAAGCCATGCCGAAATCTCGCGCGCTGTCCGAACGCGCTGCGCGCCACCTGTTGTTCGGCGTGCCACTGCACTGGATGAACGACTGGTCGACGCCCTTCTCGCTCTATGTCGAAGAAGCACGCGGCGCCGCGTTTACCGACGTGGACGGTCATCATTACGCGGACTTCTGCCTCGGCGACACGGGCGCGATGTTCGGCCACTCACCCGCTCCCGTGGCTCGCGCGCTGGCGGCACAGGCTGAGCGTGGTCTGACGACCATGTTGCCGGGCGAGGATGCCGCGTGGGTCGGCGAAGAACTCGCGCGCCGTTTCGGCCTGCCCTACTGGCAGTTCGCGATGACCGCGAGCGATGCCAACCGCTTTGCGTTGCGCTGGGCACGCGCGGCGACCGGTCGCAAACAGATCGTGATCTTCAACGGCTGCTATCACGGCACCGTGGACGACGTGTTCGTCGATCTCGTCGACGGCAAGCCGCAACAGCGCGACAGCCTGATCGGCCAGGTCCACGACCTGCTCGGCACCACGCGCGTGATCGAATTCAATGATCTGGCCGCGCTGGAAAACGCGCTGAAAGATCGCGAAGTGGCCTGCGTGCTGGCCGAACCCGCGATGACCAACATCGGCATGGTGCTGCCCGAGCCGGACTACTGGCGGCAAGCGCAAGCGCTCATGCACCGCTACGGCACGCTGCTCGCGATCGACGAAACCCACACCATCAGTTGCGGACCGGGCGGTTACACGAGAGCGTACGGCCTCGAACCCGATCTGTTCATCCTCGGCAAACCGGTGGGCGGCGGTTTTCCGTGCGCGGTGTACGGTTTCAGCGCGGAGCTGGCGGCCCGCGCGCAGCACGCCAAGCGCAGCGCACCGCCCGGCCACTCCGGCATCGGCACGACCCTCACGGCGAACATGCTGGCGATGAGCGCGATCCGCGCGACGCTCGCCGAGGTAATGACCGACGCCGCCTACGACCACATGTTCGCGCTTGCCGAGCGGATCGAGACCGGCCTGAAAAGTGCGATCGCGCGTCACGGCCTCGCGTGGTGCGTGACGCGCGTCGGCGCCCGCACCGAATTCCAGTTCACGCCGACGCCGCCGCGCAACGGTGACGAAGCCGGCCGCCAGCTCGACCCGGAACTGGAGCACATCGTGCACCTGTACCTGCTCAATCGCGGCGTGCTGATCACGCCGTTTCACAACATGATTCTGGTATGCCCCGACACGTCGGCGGCCGACGTCGACAGACTGGTTTCTACATTCGACGCCTGCCTTGCGGAACTGACCTGATCTGAGCGTTTTCAGATCGAGGTTGACCGAGCGCGGGCCGGCGCTAAACTCTCGGCCCGTTTTTCCGGCCTTTTTGCAGTCTTTTTTCGGCTCCCGAACCGAGCTTCATGAAAACTTCGCGCCATCACACGTTGCAGGACCAGACCTACGAAACGCTGCGGCAGTGGCTGACGATCGGGCGCTTCGTGCCGGGCGAGCGCATCAAGATCCGTCACGTCGCCGCCGAACTCGGCGTGGGCGAGATGCCCGTGCGCTCCGCCTTGCAGCGCCTTGCGGCCGAATCGGCGCTGGTGAACGTGCCCAATTGCGGCGTGACGGTGCCGCGCCTGTCGAAAGAGCAATTCGACGACGTGCTGCGCGTGCGTCTGATTCTCGAGGGCCAGGCCGCCGAACTGGGTGTGCCGCATCTGAGCGAGCACGATCTGGAAACGCTGGAAAAACTGAATGCGCAGATGGTGCAGGCCTTGCGGACCGCCGACGCCAAGGGCTATCTCGACGCCAACGAGGCGTTTCACCTGATTCTGTATCGCGCGGCCGGCTCGCCGCTTTTGCTCGAATTGATCGAAACGGTGTGGCTGCAGGTTGGGCCGATTTCGAATCTGTTGTTCGGCGACGCGCAGTTCGCCGCTACGCTCAACGACGCCCACGACGATTTGCTGAACGCCGCGAAGGCGCGTGATGCGGCTGGTGTGCGACGCGCGATTGAGCACGATCTGAGTCATGCGGCGAGTTGTTTGCGGGCGCAGTGTTTGTAGAAGCTGGACTTGCCCTGGGCGTTCGTACTCGGGATTCGCGTCACGTTTCAGGCTTCAGGTTTCGAGCCCGATACCCTGCGCCCGGCCGCCCTCGTCACGCTTTCAACGTCGCCTGCTCAAGAATCATGTCGTAGAGCGCCTGAGCCGCCGGCGACAACTTAGCGGTCTTACGCGCCACAAGGACGAGCGTGCGCGAAACCACCGGATGCGTGAGCTCGACGGTGCGAACTGTCGGATACGCGCCCTTCTGAATGGCGAGCGCCGGCACAACCGCCGCGCCCACACCCTGAGCGACCAACCCCACAGCAGTTGAACTACGCTGCACTTCATAAAACGAGCGCAGCGCCAGTTCGCTCTTTTCCAGCGCGACATCGAGCAATGCACGATTGCCGCTGACCTCGCCGGCAAAAATCAGCGGATACGATTGCAATTGCCGCCAGGCAATGCGCCGCCGTTTCGCCAACGGATGATCTTCATGGCAAATCAGCACGTAGCGGTCTTCCGTCAACGGCACGCTGGCAAGATCCGGATGATGCTCGCCGGCGATATTGATGCCGAATTCCACTTCCCGGCGCAGCACCGCCTCCTCCACCGCAGACGACGCGTGATCGAGAATCTTGATGCGGTTATGCGGATAGCGCGCGGCATACGCCTGCAGAATGCGCGGCAGATACTGCACGCCCACAGTCGGCACGCAGGCGATCGACACATCGCCGCGACGGGCCACGCCCGTCTCGCGAATTTCCACGAGCGCATCGGCAAGCTCGCCCAACAAACGGCGCGCCTGCGGCAGAAAACTGCGCCCTATTTCCGTCAGCGCCATGGAACGCGTGGTCCGCTCGATCAGCGTGACGCCGAGGTACGTTTCGAGCTTGCGCAGACGTTGCGTAATGGCCGTTTGCGTGACGTGCAGCGAATCGGCGGCACCTTGAAAGCTGCCGCGATCCGCAATTGCGACGAACGCCTGTACGCCGAGCGTGTCGATTTTCATTAGAAAAATGAAGGAATCGGAATGATAAATTCATTTTACTCCGTGTTCGCCGCCGCACAGAATGAGCGGATTGGATCGATTTGACACCACACACTGCGAGTGGATGTCAGCGAAAACGGTCCGGCAAACGGGTGCAATCGGGTGCAATCGGGACAAAGGAGCGCGAGATGACTTCATCGACGAATTGGCAGGCAAAACAGTACGTGTTGTTCGAAAACGAGCGCACGCGTCCGGTCAGGGATCTGCTGGCGGCGGTCCCGGCAACGGACGTGCGAGTGGCGGTAGACATCGGCTGCGGCCCCGGCAATTCCACCGAAGCGCTGGCGGCCCGCCTGCCCGGCGCGGCGGTCAGCGGTATGGACAGTTCCGCCGACATGATCGCGGCGGCCGCGAGGCGCCTACCGCAATTCCAGTTCGAGGTGAGCGACATTGAAACGTGGGATGCTCCCGGCCCTTACGACCTGATCCTCGCCAATGCCGTGCTGCAGTGGGTACCGAATCACGAGCAACTGTTTCCGTCGCTGGTGAAAAAACTTGCGCCGGGCGGCAACCTGGCCGTGCAGATGCCGGACAACCTCGACGAACCCGCGCACCGTCTGCTGCGCGAAATCGCGGCGGACGGCCCCTGGGCGAACAAGCTGAGGGGTGTGGAACGCACCATGCGCTACGGCGCCGACTGGTACTACGCGCTGCTCAAGCCACTGTGCGCACGGGTCGACGTGTGGCGCACCGTCTACCATCACCCCCTCGCGGGCGGCGCGGACGCGGTGGTCGAATGGTTCAAGGGCAGCGCGCTGAGGCCGTTCCTCGCCGAGCTCGACAACAGCGAGGAAGGCGTCTTCCTCTCGCGCTACCGGGATGCGATCGCGCGAGCCTATCCGGCCCAGGCTGACGGCACCGTGCTGCTGCCCTTCCCGCGGCTGTTTATCGTCGCTACGCGCTAGCGGAGTCAGCCGCCAGCCGGTTGCCGCGCGGCGTTTGTGGTGCCGGAGTCGCCAGGGTCAGTCAGGCATTGCCGCTCGTGAATTCTGCGTGATATTGTGTAACGTATGCGGGGGGCGGCTTGCCGTCCTCACCGGAACGCAAATTACAGCAGCGAGCGTCGCCATGAGTGATGTACGCCATCATCTGAGTCCGCGGGACCGTTTGGAGCTGTTGTGTTGGCTCACATGCGGCTGCCTGGGCGCCTATTACCTGAATGAGGACTGGCCTGACGCGGCGTTTCACGTGCAGGCCGCTCATAAGTGGCTCGACTATCGGTCCCGGGAAGCAGACTGGTTGAGCATCGCCAGATTGTCGGCAACCGCACTGGAGATTGCCCAGCGGCACGCGAAATTTGTCGAGGCCGATTGGGCGCGGGATGCGGTCGAGGAAATTCTCGATACAGACGAGCTCGACCCTCAGGCGAGGCTGGTGAAACAGGTGCTGGCGGATTGCCAGAACGCGCTTTCGGACAAGCGCCTCGCAGATTAATTTTTTCCCCGCGCGGCACTTTGAGTGAGTCGGGACGCGGCGTTGGCTCCGTTGATCTGTTTGCCAGCGCCGCGCAGGCAGACTAAAAATTGTGCCGCAAACCTACGATCACGGAGAGTTGTTTATCCGTGTCCGAATTGACGATATTCGGAATCTGCGCCAGATTCTCCGTCTGCCCCGTCGCCGGGTTGATCCCCAGCCCGGCGCCGGAAGACTTCTGCCCGATCGCCACCGCATAGACCGCCGTCCGCTTCGACAGGCTATACACCGCGCCGAGATTGATCTGATGCACGCGTGTCGAAGCGCTGCTGCTCGGTTTGGCATCGTTGAAGATATACGCCAGACCAAGCTGCAAATCCGGCGCGACCATATAGGTCGTATTCAACTCGGCAATGTCGAAAGAGATATTTTCCCCCGCCGGCCTCGCCGTAGTTGCGAAATACTGGCTCTGCGATAGGCGCGTATGCGTATAGGTGAGCGCCACGCCCGCCTTGCCGAACGCATACGAACCCCCTGCTCCGAAAATCCTCACCTTGCTTGCCTGCTGCAGCAGACAATACGACGCGTCGGCGTTCGCGCAACTGAAATCGCCGATATACCCAGCAGTGCCGCCCAAGGCCGCCTGCAACGGCTGGTTCAACTCGAGATACCCCGCGCTCAACGACAACGGCCCCTGCGCGTAATTCGCCGCCAATGCCCAGCCCTTGTTCTGCGAAAAATTCCCCGCCACGCCACCCAGGCTGAACAACCCGCCCACCGTCAAGCCACCGAAGCTCGGGCTGATGTATTTGATCGAGTTGTTGAAGTTGAACGCTTCGTTGAGGTTGTCGACGTCGCCGAAATGCGAGCCGTACAGCGTCGCCCAGTTATTGCTCGATGCGTACGCACCCATGTAGTCGGAGAACGGATCGTATTGACGGCCGAACGTCAGCGCGCCGTACGTGCCGTTGTTCAAACCGACCCATGCGTTGCGGTTGAACAGCGTATTCGATTGCAACATCGCGCCGTTGCCGATCAGAAAGCTGTTCTCCAACGTGAAGTTCACCGTGGTGCCGCCACCGATATCTTCAGCGCCCGTCAAGCCCCAACGCGACGGCACCAGATTGCCGCCCGCCAGTTGATAATTCGCGTGGCCGTTGGTGCTGCCGTCGGCGAGCGTCGTCTGCTGGTTGGTCGTGTACACGACGCCGGCGTCGACCGTGCCATAGAGCGTCACCGAAGATTGCGCATGTGCGCCCATCGCGAGGCCGCACGCGGCCAGCGCAAGCGCTGAGCGCTTGACGAATGTGTCTGCCATATTTTTTAGCCGGAAGTTGAGTGGTGAAATCAACAAGAACAAACAGGACACCCCGAGGACGCCTCGAGGACGCCCCGAACGAACGACACCATTCCGCCGCCGCTCAAAAATGAACGGCAACAGTCGATCGTTAGAACGTGGCGAGCTGGCGCGCGCTGAGTGTCTTGCGCGCTGTTCGATTACTGCCCGAAGCGCGCGTAGATATCCGGTCGCTTCTTACGCAAGATGAGACCGATCACGACGCCGAAGAGCGCCAACGCGAATACGATCCAGGGGAAAGACTTGACGATCGGGCTATCGGAGCCGCTGAGCGCATCGAGATTGCGCACCAGAATCACACCGATATACAGCAGGCCGATGCCACCGATGAGAGGCGCGACGAACGAGTGCCATACGCGCGTATCCTTGCGCGTCTTGCGGAAGAACGCGATGACGGAAAAACTCGTCACGGCCTGAAGCATCACGATCCCGATCGTGCCGAGCGCCGAACTCCAGCTGAATACGATGTTGAACGCATCGCTGCCCGCCGCGATGAAGAGCCCGAGCAGAACGCACACAGAGAGCGTTTGCAGATAGCTCGCCACATACGGTGAACGGTATTTTTCGTGCACGCGATTGAGCGCTTGCGGCAGGATGCCCTCCAGGCTGAGCGCGTGGATATAACGCACCAGCGTGTTATGAAACGACAGCAGGCTCGCGAAGATACTGCTGAGCAACAGGAAGCTCATCACCGTCGTCACTGCACCGCCCAGGTACTTGCCGGATTGAATGAACCAGAAGTCACCCGGCTGCTTCGTCGCGACTGTGACCACGTCGTTCAGTCCGTACGCGCAAACAATCGTCCACGTGACGAAAGCGAAGAACACGAGAATCAGCATCACCGATACATACGTCGCGCGTGGCACGGTCACCTTCGGATCGCGGCATTCCTTGCCGTAAATCGCCGTCGCTTCGAAACCGATAAACGACGCGAAGGCGAACATCACCGCAATGCCGAGGTGGCCGCTGAACACATGCTCCGGCGTGAACGGTGCAAGCGTGAGGCCGTTCGGGCCACCGCCATGCACGACGATCGCAATCGCAAGCAGCAACAGGATGCCCAGTTCGAGACACATCAGCACGCCGAGCAACCGGCTATTCAGATCGATACCGCGGATGCCCGTGAATTGCACCACGGCCACGCAGATCAGCGAATAGCCGTACCAGGGCATCGCCGTGTGCAGGAGTGGAGAAAGAATCACCGTACAGAAAAATCCAAACAGCCCATACAGCGCGATCTGGATGAAGGTGTACGACATCAACGCGACGAGTGCGCCGGCCATGCCCAACGGCCGCCCAAGTCCGGCGGTGATGTACGCGTAAAACGCACCGGCGCGCACCACGTGGCGGCTCATCGACGCGAAGCCCACGCTAAAGATCAGCAGCACGACGCCGGCAATCACGAACGCGCCCGGAATGCCGGCGCCATTGCCCAGGCTGATCGCGGGCGGCACCGCACCGAGCATGCCGGTCAGCGGCGCGGCCGCGGAAATCACGAGAAACACGATCTGCCACAGGCCCAACGTATTGCCCTTCAGTTCCACGGGATTCTCCGCGTCGACCAGACGGGTCGGAGAGTAGGGTTCATTCATCGCTGCCTCTATTTTGTTGGCTAGTCTGGAACTCGCCTAAACCCTGGAAATACTGGTCCAGACGCTCGCTTGACCGACGTTCGACGTTTCGGTGTGAGCGCATGGTAGGTAGCTAAAAAATAAAGCGACTTCGCGAACTGCGCCAAATTTTCGATAAATTGCGCCAATGCTCGCGAGCGTCTCAGGCAGTGCGGTTCGCAGCGAATAGTTAGGAAACGGAAGTTTTTTCGTGTGAGGAATGTGCCTTGACGTGCTTTCAGAATGAAAGCAACTGCAGCGCCATCACCATTTATTGTTTTTTCCAGTTGCGCGTGGCGCGCCACAACACAGTTGCGTCGGCATACCCCACAGCGCGGGCAATCGCCGCGTTGGTGAGCCCTTCACGCTCAAGCAGTCCTTCCACACTGCGCTGCCGTTCTTCGCGCACGATTTGCCGCACGGAAGTCCCCGCCTCGGCCAGGTGCCGCTGCAACGAGCGATGCGAGAGACCGAGATCTTTCGCAATGTCGGCAACGATCAGCTTTTCGTGCGCGAGCCGCCGCGTCACCAGATCGCGCACCTGGTCGGCGATGCTGTGAGGCACCGCATCGCGCGCAATCAGATCGGTGGCATGGCGCTCCATCATGCGCGCCATTTGCGTGTCGGCGCTTTTGAGCGGCGCATCGAGATCCGACGGACGCAGGATCACGCCATTGAAAGGCTGCTGAAAGCGCACTGGCACGCGGAAAATGCGTGCATACGGTTTGAGGTCAGCGGGCGCGGCATGCTCGAAATGCACTTCGGCCGGATTCCACGCCGCGCCGCGCACGGCCCGGATCATATGGCACATCGTCGAGAGGCTGTATTCCGCGTCCTGCCGGCGCGGCCAGATCTGCGGATTGGCGATCTGATAGGTCCATACCGGCCATTCGCCATCGCGCAGCAACTCGCAGGTCGTGGTGTTCTGCCACGACGCGAGCGCGAGCGAGAACTTGCGCACTGCCGCGTTCAAGGTCGGCGACGACAGAAACACGAGACCCGCCGGCCCGAGCTCCGTCACTTGCAATTCGCTGCCCAGACGCAAGCCGAGCAACGGTTCGCCGAGTACCTCGGCCGCGCGCTCGAATGCCGCCACGTAGCGCGTCAGCGGCAGGATTTCGTAGGGATTCGACAGGAGCTTGCGGCTCATGCCGAACGCTTCGAGCAACGCGTCGCAATTGGCGCCTGATGCATCGAGTGCGCGCACAACCGGCCCCATGACCGCGGCGCGGATCATCGGGAAGCTACCGTTGAGCGTGACTTTTTTCATGCTGAGCGTCTCCTCTCAAGTCTTCGCTGATGTGCTGCAGTGTTCTTCCTCGTGGCGCACTTTATCGTTCATTTGGCGCGATAAGCAAGCGCGAAAATATTATTGGGTTCCTACGATTTGCCATCGACTCAGCGTTCGACGCGTTTCACGCAGCCTCGCGCGCAGTCCGGTCCAGCAAACTCCTTCCGGGAATCTTATGAACACGAATGCCACGAAAACCGCACACGCCCCCGTTCATCCGCTCGATCCGCTGAGTCCGGACGAAATGCAGCTTGCCTGCGATCTCGTGAAGGCCGCCGAAAACCTCGACGGGCACGTGCGCTTTCCGATGGTCGAATTGCGCGAGCCGCCGAAGGCCGAAGTGATCGCATTCAAGGCCGGCGAATATTTTTCGCGCACGGCGTTCGTCCTGGCAATTGATCGTACGAATGGAACGACCACCGAATTCCATGTAGACCTGAGAGAGAAAAGAGTCGCCTCGCACAACGTGCTGCCGTTCGATCAGGCGCCATATGGCCAGCCGCCCATCATGATCGAAGACTTCATGAACGCCGAGCAAATCGTCAAGAGCGACGACGCATGGCGCGTTGCGGTGATGAAGCGCGGCCTCACCGAGAAGGATCTGGAGCGCGTCCAGGTCGATCCGTTTTCCGCCGGCTGCTTCGACCGCGAGAACGAGAATGGCCGCCGCCTCGTGCGTTGCGTGAGCTACTACCGCGAGACCGTGACAGATAACGGCTACGCGCATCCGATCGAGGGCGTGGTGGCGGTGGTCGATCTGCTCGAGAAGAAGGTGATCGAGCTGGTAGACGACGGCCGCATCATTCCGATTCCGCGCGCGAAGCACAACTACGACACGCCGAGCCTCGGCGAGCCGCGCAACACGCTCAAACCCCTGTCGATCAGCCAGCCCCAGGGCCCGAGCTTCAAGATCGACGGCTGGCATGTGAGCTGGCAGAACTGGAACTTCCGGGTCGGCTTTACGCCGCGCGAAGGGCTGGTGCTGCATCAACTCTCATGGGACGACGGCAAGAACGCGCGGCCGATCATCTACCGTGCGAGCGTGACGGAAATGTGCGTGCCCTACTCCGATCCGAGCACGAATCACTACTGGAAGAGCGCATTCGATGCCGGCGAATACGGCCTCGGCAAACTGGCGAATCAGCTTGAACTCGGTTGCGATTGCCTCGGCACGATCCGCTATTTCGACATTCCTTCCGCCGACGATTTCGGCAATGCGTTCCTGATGAAGAACGCCGTGTGCATGCACGAAGAGGACTACGGCACCCTGTGGAAGCACTACGAGTTTCGCACCGGCGTCTTCGAAATGCGCCGCTCGCGACGCCTCGTGATCTCCTTCTTCGCAACGGTCGGCAACTACGACTACGGCTTCTACTGGTACCTGTACCAGGACGGCACGATCCAGCTCGAATGCAAGCTCACCGGCATCGTACAAACCTCGGCGGTGGCTGGTGGCGACACGTACCCGTGGGGCGGCATGATCACCGAGAACCTCGGCGGCCCGACCCATCAGCATTTCTTCAATGCACGGATCCACATGATGGTGGACGGCGAACGCAACACCGTGACCGAACACGAATTCGTGCCACGTCCGATGGGCGAAACGAATCCGTACGGCAACGTCTTCGACACCACCAAACATGTGTTCAAGACCGAGAGCGAAGCCGCACGCCTCGCGAACGGCCGCACCGGACGTTACTGGAAAGTGACCAACCCGAACGTGAAGAACGCCGTCGGCGCGAATCCTGGCTACAAGCTGATCGTGAACGACTCCCCGCTGATGCTCGCCGACGAGCGCTCGAAGGTCCGCCAACGCGGCGGCTTTGCGACACGTCATGTGTGGGTTACACCATTCGATCCGGCTGAGCGCTACGCGAGCGGCGACTATCCGAACCAGCACGCGGGCGGTGATGGTTTGCCGCGCTACATCGAGGCGAACCGCAACATCGAGAACGAGGACATTGTCTTGTGGCACAGCTTCGGCCACACGCACGTGTGCAAACCCGAGGACTTCCCCGTGATGCCCGTGGAATACGCCGGCTTCATGCTCAAGCCGAACAACTTCTTCTCCGCCAACCCGACGATGGACTTACCGTCCGAGCGGGATCAGAACAGCGTTGAAGACGGCAAGTCCGCGGATCATGGCTGCTGCAAGCGCTGATTCGATCGCGAGCCGCGCGCGGCTCGCTGCTGCACGCGTGGCCGACGCGGCATGCGTGCGTCCCGCGACTGCGTGCAGCGTAGTACGCCGGCTGACTTCAAACGAAGGCGGCGTGGCACGTATGCTGATTGCGGGCGCGGGCGCTGCGGTACACGGGCGGATTGCGTGCGCGAGGGGCACGGTACGCGGGTTAATTGCGAGCGTGGGTTGGGTAGCACGTATGTTGATGGCGAGCATCCGTGGCGCAGCACGCGGGCTGACGGCGAGCATGAGTGGTGCGGCCTGTGTGCTGCTCGTGAGCGGTGCCGCGACGCTGGTGACGCAAGCCGGCCTCGGCCAACGAGCCAACGCGTTGTGGATGAGCGCGTTGGCGTTAGCAACGATGACGATCGTGCCGCTGTTGATGTCGCGCGTATCCAGGACACACACCACGCTTGCGACGGCGGTGACGTTGATTGCCACGATGAGTGCGATGGGCGTCGTGCCGGCGTATGTGAGTGGACTGGAGCATTCCACCACGATAGCTGGGTTGTTTGTGGCGGTAGGTGGCGTGTTGCTGTTGTACGGGCAGCATCTTGTTGGCTCGTCAGCCTTGCCTCATGAGGATTTCGATCGAAATCAGTACGCGGATCAAAACACGGATCAGTCGCCCAGAGCCATCCACGCAACCGGCACGACGGCGCTGCTCGCATTGCTTGCGGGCATATCGAGCGGCAGTCTTGCGCGTTTCCAGTTGTATGCGATTTGCGGCATGAGTGGCGCCCAACCGATATGGCAGATCTTGCTCTCGGCGGGTGCCGTTTGCGCGCTGGCGTTCATCGCCGACCGTTCCGGCAACAGCAACCGAATGTTGATTGTGCTGTACGTGCTACGAGCGGCGTTAATTGGGGCCCTCGCAGCCGTGGACAGTCCAACACTGGCACTACTCGCGGCAAAGATCTTTCTGGTTCTCGACTGCCAGACGATTCCGGCGCTGATGAAACTGCGGAAAAAATCGCGCAGCGCATTGAGCGCGGGTTGTCCCGGCGGGGCGCACCACATCGGGATGGTGTTGGGCGCAACGTTATCGACGACGCCCTACTTTTTCGGCGACGGATTCATCGTGCTGTATGCGCTAAGCGCGATCACGAACCTGATATGTGCCGGCACATTAGCAACCAACTGGTTCGAAAGAAAGGCGCACCGCGAGCACCTAAACCATCACTCCCGCCAGGCAGACTCTTCCGACGAGCACGAAGTGCAAGTCGGGAAGTATGACTCCTTTGTCACGAACGCCGAATGCACGAGAACACAGATTCCAGATGCACCACTACCATCTGCGAGCTGCGGGCCCCACTTAGCAGGAGTGGTTTGAGCCGCTTTCTTTTGCCTACTTTTCGTTGCGGCATGCAAAGAAAAGTAGGTGCCGCCCCGCACAGGGGCAACGCTAATAGACCACTAGCAATTCAAGGAAAGGCCAAAGCCCCAGGCAAGCAAACAAAGCGCCAACCAAATAGCACCACCACCATCACCCCGACGGAGACAAACCATGCCCGAACAGAAAACCCCAGCGCAGCTACCAACCACAATGTTCATCAACGGCGAAAAAACCCTAAGCGCCGCAGGCAAAACCTTCCCCATCTACAACCCATCGACAGGCGAAGAACTAGCCCACCTCCCAGACGCATCAGAATCCGACATCGACCACGCGGTCAAAACCTCAAAAGCAGCCTTCGAGTCAGACACCTGGCGCAGAATGCCGCCAGCCGCTCGTGAACGTCTGATGCTAAAACTAGCCGACCTGGTAGAACAACACACTGACGAACTAGCCACATTAGAAACCCTAAACCAGGGAAAACTAATAGCCTTCTCCAAGATGCTGGAAGTCTCAGGCAGCGTCCAATGGCTCCGCTACATGGCCGGCTGGGCGACCAAAATCGAGGGCACCACCTTCGACGTGTCGATCCCCTTCCCACCCGGCACCCGCTACAACGCCTCAACAAAACGCGTCCCAGCAGGCGTAGTCGCCGCAATCGTGCCGTGGAATTTCCCGCTTCTGATGGCGGTCTGGAAGATCGCCCCAGCCCTCGCATGCGGCTGCACCGTCGTGCTGAAACCGGCTGAAGAAACGCCTCTAACAGCAATCCGCCTGGCCGAACTGGCCCACGAAGCCGGCTTCCCTCCAGGCGTATTCAACGTCGTCACAGGCCGCGGCGAAACCGCCGGCGCAGCGCTAGTCAAGCATCCCCTCGTGAACAAAGTCACCTTCACGGGATCAACAGAAGTGGGCCGCATCATCGGCCGCCAATGCGCAGGCGATCTGAAACGCGCATCGCTGGAACTGGGCGGCAAGAGCCCCGTGATCGTACTGGACGACTGCGACCCGAAGAAAGCGATCGAAGGCGCCGCCGGCGCGATTTTCTTCAACCACGGGCAGGTCTGCACCGCGGGTTCCCGCCTGTACGTTGCGCGCTCGATTTACGACGAAGTGGTGGAAGGTATCGCCGCCGTGGCCGATGGAATCGCATTAGGTTCCGGTTTCAATGCGGCTACGCAGATGGGCCCGATGGTTTCCGCGCGGCACCGCGACAAGGTCATGGGAATGATCGCGCAAGGCCGCGAGGAAGGCGGCGAGATCCTGTCACGTGACGCGGCCGTTGATGCGGATGGCTTCTTTGTCCGCCCGACGGTCATTGCCAATCGCACATGCAAGCCGCTTTCCGTAGTCAGGGAGGAGGTATTCGGACCGGTGCTGGTGGCAATGCCTTATGACGATATCGATGAGGTCCTGATTCAGGCCAACGCATCGGAATATGGTCTTGGCGCGAGTGTGTGGACGAATCAGCTCGACAAGGCGCTGCGGCTGGTTGAAGGCATCGAAGCGGGGACCGTTTGGGTCAACACGCACAACATGGTCGATCCCGCCATGCCGTTCGGCGGGTTCAAGGCGTCGGGGATCGGACGTGAGCACGGCAAGGCCATTGTGGAAGCTTATACGGAAAGCAAGTCGGTCTGCATCGCGTATTGACCGGTCGCTGCACGTCTTGCGGCACGAACACATCGTCGCCGCAAGACGTGCAGACCTGTAACACCTCGAGGGCAACACAGTAAAATACCAGGCACGCGCGCCGCTGCGCGTCAGCCTACCCTTGGGTGCCCAATCTTGAAACGCAAAATGCCCGCGCTGAACGCGCTGAAAGCCTTCGAAGTCGCCGGCCGCACAGGCAGCTTCACGCGCGCAGCGGAACTGCTGAACGTGACGCAAAGCGCGGTCAGCCGGCAAGTCCGGCAACTGGAAGCCCAACTCGGCGAGACCTTGCTCCAGCGTCACCATCACCACCTCGAACTCTCGGCCGCCGGCCGCATTCTCCTGCAAGCACTGCAACAATCATTCGACCGGATCGAGCTCACAGTCCGCAGCCTGCAGGAGAAAACCCACCGCAACCGTCTGCGTATCAACGCGCCACCCACCTTCACGAGCCGCTGGCTGATGCCGCGTCTCGGACGTCTGCGCGACGCGCATCCGCATCTCGAACTCAGCCTGTCGACCCGCATCGACGACAATCTCGCCGAATCAGGCGTGCTCGACTGCGCCATCCGCTTCGGCAACGGCGAGTGGGAAGGCGTGGACAACCGCTTGCTGATGAACGAACGGCACATCGCCGTCTGCGCCCCCGCGTTGCTCGCGCGCGAGGCAGGCCGCGCGGCCATCGATCTGAATCAGTTCACGCTGCTGCACGTGCTCGCGAGCGCCGATCAGCGCTATCTGACCTGGCAGCATTGGTTGAAGGCCGCCGGCATCGAGAACGTCGACACCCGCGGTGGCTACGAATTCGATCTGCTCGATCACGCGATCCAGGCCGCTATCGACGGGCTCGGCGTGACCATCGCCGATCGTCACATGATCGGGCGCGAACTCGCGGAAGGCCAACTCGTACAGGTGCTGAACGTGCACGTCGACGGACATCAATCGTATTGGCTCGTCACGCGTGCGGAACAGGACGAGCTGCCGCACGTCGCGCTGTTCCGCGACTGGCTGCAGCAGGAGATCTGGTTGACCGAGCGCGCGCTCGATTCGTCGGAGTCGGCGCAGTTGGGCGAAGCGGATTGAGCCGGGCGAAGTCAGGCGGCCGCAGCGAGCTCCGCCGCTTCGGGTTTAAAGGCAGCTTCGACGGCAGCGTCCATGAGGATCATCTCGGCGCCCTTCTCCGCGACCATCATCGTCGGTGCATTGATGTTGCCCGACGTGATGTTCGGGAAGATCGACGCATCGACCACGCGCAAGCCGGTAATGCCGTGCACCCGCAACCGCGCATCGACCACTGAGGTGCGTGGGTCGTCGCCCATCGCGCACGAGCCGCACAGGTGATAGATCGAACCCGATTGCTCACGGAAATACTGGAGGAATCCTTCGCGCGTATTTACCTGCGGTCCCGGCGAGATTTCCTCGACCGTGATCTCTTTCAACGCGGGCGATGCCATCACCTTGCGCACCAGTTCGCAACCCTGAATCACTTCGTCGATGTCTTTCTCCGTGGTCAACGCGTTGATACGGATTTTCGCGGCGTCTTCGGCACGGTTCGACGCGATCTCGATCGAACCACGGCTCGTCGGCCGGCACGGGTTGAATGCCAGCAGGAAGCCCGAATACGGCTCGGGTTCGAGATTCGCCTTGTTGCTCTTCGGAATCCGGTACGACAGCGGATTGAAGTACAACTGCAGATTCGGCTGCACTTCCTGATCGTTGCCCTTAAAGAACCCGCCCGACTGGTTCACGCTCATCGCGAGCGGCCCCTTGCGCGTCAGCAGATACTGCAGGCCGAGCTTGAGCTTACCGAGCAACGGGCGCATTTCGTCGTTCAACGTCTTCACGTTCGCGCGATAGTAGAAGCTCACGCACAGATGGTCCTGGAGATTCTGCCCCACAGCGGGCAGTTCCTTGACCATCGCGATGCGATGCTTTGCCAGCAATGCGCTATCGCCTACGCCTGAGAGTTGCAGCAGCTTGGGCGAATCGACCGCGCCCGCCGACAGGATCACCTCGCGGTTCGCCATGAACTGCCGCGTCGCGCCGTTCTGCGTCACGCTCACGCCAATGGCCCGCTGGTTGCCGTCGAATAGCACGCGGCTGGCGAGCACGTCACGCTCGACCGTCAGGTTCTTGCGCGTCAGCACCGGATGCAGATATTCGAAGCTGCTCGACGAACGCTGCCCGTTGCGCGTGTTCACGTCGTAGATGCCCGCGCCTTCGAATCGTTCGCCGTTGAAGTCGTCGCTGCGCTTGTAGCCGGCCTGGTCGCAGCCTTTCAGGAACACGTGGCAGATCGGATGGACTGCATCCTTCATCGGCGAGATACGGATCGGGCCGTCCGCGCCGTGATACTCCGTGTTGCCGAGCGGATGCGATTCGAGCTTGCGGAAATACGGCAGCACGTCACGAAACGCCCAGCCCTGATTGCCCGCCGCGGCCCAGTCGTCGAAATCGTGCGGCTGGCCGCGCACGTAGATCATCGCGTTGATCGAGCCGGAACCGCCCTGCACCTTGCCGCGCGGGCAATAGATCGGCCGGTCGTCGAGTTCCTTTTCGGGCTCGCTGTAGTACATCCAGTTATAGGTTTCGTTGTAGTACGTCTTGGTGAAACCCACCGGGATCTTGAACCAGAACGAACTGTCCTTGCCACCCGCTTCGAGCAGCAGCACCGAATATTGGCCCGACGCCGAGAGGCGATTAGCGAGAATGCAGCCCGCCGAACCCGCGCCGACGATGATGTAATCGTAGTTCATGCTCTATGTCGCCAAGCGGCGCCCAATCCATTGAATGCGTAAAACAGCCAGAAACTCGCAGCTTGAAACCCGCAGGTCGAAACCCGGCAGGTTCAAGCCGGGCTCAACCCTTGGCCGGCGCGAGATCCTTCACGTCGGCGGGTTGTGCGGCCATCTGCAGATGCAGACGTTCGCCGGTGTACGGCGTGTGCTGCCGAACGACGTCCATGTTCAACTCCACGCCCAAACCCGGTTCCTGCGACGGAATGATGTAGCCGTCTTCCCATTGAATCGGCTTCTTCAACACGGCCGCATGGAAACCGTCCCACGTGCCGATGCTTTCCTGAATCAGGAAGTTCGGCGTGCAGGCGGCGAGCTGAATGCTGGCGGCCGCACCGATTGGACCGTTGTACAGATGCGGCGCGATCTGCGCGTAATACACCTCGGCGATCGCCGCGACTTTCTTCGCTTCGAGCAGGCCGCCCACACGCGCCACGTTCAGTTGCAGGATCGACGCCGCGCCCGCTTCGAGCAGCTTGAAGAATTCATACTTGGTGGTCAGGCGCTCGCCCGCGGCAATCGGAATGCTCGTGTGCTGCGCGACTTGCGCCATCGCGCCTTCCTGCCCCGGCGGCACCGGTTCTTCAAACCACAACGGATCGTATTTCTCGAGCCGTTTGGCGAGCCGGATTGCCGAGGACGGCACCATCTGCCCGTGCGTGCCGAATAACAGATCGGCCTTGCTGCCGACAGCCTCGCGCACACGGCGGCAGAAGGTCTCGCAACGGTCGAGCACTTCCATCGACAGTTGATGGCCCGAGTAAGCCGTATACGGCCCCGCCGGATCGAACTTCACCGCGGTGAAGCCACGCTTGACGTTTTCAACCGCGCATTCGGCGGCGAGATCGGGATCGTCGTAATCGTATTCGCCACGGCTGTTCTTCGGATACAGGTAGGTGTAAGAACGCAGACGCTGGTTCACCATGCCGCCCAGCAGCTCGTACACCGGCTTGTTCGCCGCCTTGCCGATAATGTCCCAGCACGCCATTTCCAGCCCGCTCACCACGCCCATCATCGTGAGATCGGGGCGTTGCGTGAAGCCGCTCGAATACGCTTCGCGCCAGAGCCGTTCGATATGGTGCGGATCCTGATCGAGCAGATAGCGGCCGAATACATCGTCGATGATGTGGGTCATCGCTTTCGGATGGAACGTCGCCGAATAGATTTCGCCGACGCCTTCAATACCGCAATCGGTCTTGAGCTTGACGAAGATCCAGTACATGCCGCCCACGTGCGGCGGCGGTACGGCGACGATATGCGTTTCGAGCGAGACGACTTTCATTTACGCAACCCCTTTTTTGTTAAGCATGTTTCTCAGCGCCAGGCCGGCGAAGCCGCCGAGCGCCGCCATTCCTGCCACATAGCCGAAGTAAAGCTGGTAACCGAAGACGCCCGGGAAGTTCTGCGTCAGATAGCCGTTGATCAACGGCAGGAACACGTCGGGCGAATAACCGAGTACGGAGATCAGGCCGATGGCGAGGCCTATCGTTTCGACCGGGATATTGCAGCGATCCAGCAGCGACCAGTACAGCCCGCGAATCGCGTAAGTCAGAATGCCGATGAACAGCACGAGGAACACCAGCAGCACATGGCTCGAGATACGCGGCGCCGCCATCAGACCCAGCAGTGACAATGCAGCGAGGAAGAGCGCGATCACCAGCACCGAGACCTTCGAATAACGGTCGCCGAGAAAGCCGCCGCCGATGCCGCCGATCGGACGCATCCACAGCTTGAGCGTCGTGATCGTGCCGGCCATCACCACCGTCAAGCCGATCTCGCCTTCGTGCAGATACGCGGAGAAGCTGTAAGTAGCCCAGAACACCTGGTAACCGCAGAACACGATAGCCGCGACCAGCCACAATTCAGGAATCGACGCGAGCGTCTTCAGATCGACCAGCACGTTGCTGCGTTTTTTCGTGGCACGGTTGGCGGCAGCGTCTTTAGCGCCTTGCTTATCTTTGACAAGCGCGAGCACCACGCCAAGTGCGATGCACAGAAACGCGTACATGTAGACGACCAGCTTGAAGCCGGCCGCAACCGGCTCACCCTTGGTCTGCGTGAACCACGCGAACAGCGTGATCGCGATGGTCGCGAGCATCGCTTCGATCAGGCCGCGTCCGCCGTCGAGCAAACCGAAGAAGCGGCCTTGCTCGTGCGTGCCGGCGATCATCGTCACGCGCTTGATGACGGCGGCCCAGAAGGTCAATCCAGTCGTCAGACCCCAACCGCCGAAGATCAGCATCAACATCTGGAACGAAGGCGCGGTCGAATACCACAGGCCGAGCACACCGGTTGCGATCAGCGAAAAGCAGATCAGGAGGCGCGGCGCGATCCGGTCGGCGAGCCAGCCGCTCGGCAAGTAACTCAGCAGAAAGATCGTGCCGAGCGACGAATACAGATAGCCGAGTTGACTATCGGTGATGTGGAACACTTCGAGCATCGTCGGCTGATAGACCTGCCGCAGATACAGAATCGGGTAAATCGCGCCGGCCGCCACGACCAGCAACATGAGCTGGATGTAGCGTTGAGCCTTGTTGGCTTGCAATGCGGTTTCCGCGACGCTTGGGGCGAGCGAAGCGGTGGTTTGAACGGGCTGAGATGACACGTGAGCGCTCCTGGAAGACACAGCGCCGGTTCACCGGGCCGCCGGGTCTTCAAATATTTTTATAAGTGCAGCGGACTTGCTGCGTTTCTGCGGGTTTCAAGGCGACGCGTGCCGTCTACTCCGAATCGCACGGCACGCGCCGGTTTCAGCTTTTCAGCTTTAGTACTTCATGACTACGAGACGGGTCTGCGTGAATT
Organism: Paraburkholderia sp. WS6; assembly: GCF_030464835.1. NCBI lineage: Bacteria > Pseudomonadati > Pseudomonadota > Betaproteobacteria > Burkholderiales > Burkholderiaceae > Paraburkholderia > Paraburkholderia sp. WS6. The sequence continues at coordinate 183,502 of NZ_JALQCK010000008.1, read as the reverse complement.
CGAGCATGCCGTGCTTGCCGTCGTCGCCGCCGAGACCCGAGCGTTTCCAGCCCGCATGGAAACCTTGATACGGATCGGCCGGCGTACGGTTCACATACAACTCGCCTGCCTCGATGCCGTTGGCGACCTTCATCGCACTGCGGTAGTTCTCGGTATAGAGCACCGACGACAAACCAAACTGATGGTCGTTGGCCATTTCCAGCGCTTCGTCGAGCGTGCGGTATTTGACGACCGGCATGATCGGACCGAAGGTTTCTTCCTGGATGATTTCCATGTTCTGACGGCAGTTCGACAGCAACGTGGCCGGATAGAAGAAGCCCTTGCCTTGCGGCAGCCTGCCGCCGGTTTCGAGCGTGGCGCCCGCGGCGAGCGCGCGTTCGACCATGCCGTGAATCGACTGGCGCGACACGTCGTTGACAAGCGGCCCCATCAGCGACGGCTGTTCGCTGCGATCGCCGCTTTCCACCGCGCTCATGTGCTTCTTCAGCAGCGCGACGAAACGGTCATGCACGGTTTCCTGCACGTAGACGCGTTCGATCGCCGTGCAAAGCTGCCCGCAGTGAGTGGTTTTGGATGCGACCAGATCGCGCGCGGCCTTCTCCAGATCGGCATCTGCCTCGATGATCGCGGGCGTCTTGCCGCCCAGTTCGAGCGACGGCTTGGCGATGTTCGTCTTGCAGTATTCGAGCACCTTGCGGCCCGCGCCGACACTGCCGGTCAGCGTGATCATGCCGACCTTCGGATGCGTGCAAAGCGCTTCGGCGGTTGCGTGATTCATCGCGAGAATGTTCACGACGCCGGCCGGCAACCCTGCCTTCTCAACCGCTCTTGCGATCTCGAACGCCGATGTCGGCGTGTTGTTGCTCGGGCGCACCACCACGGTATTGCCGGCGATCAGCGCGGGCGCCACCTTGCGCATGAACGTATAGACCGGGTAATTGAATGGGATCAGACACGCGACCACGCCGATCGGCTCGCGATGCAGCACGAGGTTTTCGTCGGGCGTGTCGCTCGGAATCACCTCGCCTTCGATGCGGCGCGCCCATTCGGCGTGGTAGCGGGTGATCTGGCCGGCGTAGATCGCTTCGTTGGTGGCGTCGGCGACGCTCTTGCCCGACTCCAGCGCGAGCGCCGCGCCGATGGCAGGCGCGCATTCGGTGAGCGCGTCGGCGAGCTTGTGCAGATAGACCGCGCGCTCGGCCGAAGGCAGCTTGCGCCAGCCCTTCTGGGCGGCGGCTGCGGCGTCGACTGCGGCGATAGCCTCGGCTTCGGTGGCGCCCGTGACGTGGGCAATCACGGCTTCGGTGGCGGGGTTGGTGACGGCGATGAGCTCGTCGCTTGCCGCGTCGATAAAGCAGCCGTTAGCAAAATTCCGATCGAGTCGCATGTCGTCTCCTGAAAACCTGGTGCGGTGGTGCATTGCCTTCGGCTATCGCCTTCATGCCAAAGGTGCATGAACGGAATTTTTCTCTCCGGCACGGCGCGCCACAAGCGAATAATTCGCGGGACAAACATTCGAAAAAATCACGTTTATCCAGGGATGTGCCTCATACGCGAATCCCATCCCGAATAGCAGAATCCGGGCTTTGCCAAAAGCAGCGGCCTTTGCAAGCGGTCGAACCCCGTTTCGAACCACTGGGGTCACTCATTACCAACGTCTGGAGTTCACAATGAAAAAGAATGTCATCGCCACCGCCGCCTTCACGGCACTCACCTCGCTGGCGGCCCCGTCCGCCTTCGCGCAAAGCAGCGTGACCCTGTACGGCGTGCTCGATGAAGGCATTGATTACACCAACAACGCCGGGCGCGGCGCGGTCTGGGAAATGGCGAGCGGCTATGCGCAAGGCAGCCGCTGGGGCATGAAGGGTTCGGAAGATCTGGGCGGCGGCATGAAGGCCGTGTTTCAACTGGAAAACGGCTTCGACGTAAGCTCGGGGCGGCTTAACCAGGGCGGCCGCATGTTCGGCCGCCAGGCCTATGTGGGCTTGAGCGACAACCGGTTCGGCACGGTCACGCTCGGGCGCCAGTACGACTCGGTGGTCGACTACCTCGCGCAAACCACCGCCAACGGAAACTGGGCCGGCTACCTGTTTGCGCATCCGTACGACAACGACAATACGGACAACTCGTTCCGTCTCGGCAACAGCGTGAAGTACGCGAGCCCGGAAATCGCGGGCTTCCAGTTCGGCGGCGTGTACAGCTTCAGCAACGACACGAACTTCGCGAACAACCGCGCCTATAGCTTCGGTGGCCAGTACGCGAACGGCGGCCTGCTGATTGCAGCCGCGTACCTGCAGGCGAACAATCCGGGCGCAGGCTCGACCGGCGCGATCACCGCGAACGACGCGAGCTTCATCGCCGGACGCATGCGCGTGTTCGGCGCCGGCATCAACTACACGTTCGGTTCGGCGACCGCCGGTTTTGCTTACACCAACTCCAACTATAAGGATCCGACCGGCAACGGCTATATCGGCATCCCGCTGGCGGCATCGGGTGTCAGCCTGAATACGCTGAAGTACCAGAACTTCGAAGTGAACGGCAAATACCAGTTCACGCCGGCCTTCTTTATCGGCGCGCAATATGTGTACACGATGGAAAACTACGACGCGTCGACGGGCAGCGTGAAGCCGAAGATTCACTCGGTCGGTTTGATGGCGGATTACAACCTGTCCAAACGCACGGACGTGTATGTGCAGGGTGAGTATCAGAAGGTCGCTGGCGACTCGACCCACTCGATTCTCGACAACGCGTTCATTCCGGGCGTGCAGGCGCCGTCGTCGACGGGGAATCAGGTCGCCGTGCGGCTCGCGCTGCGGCACAAGTTCTGAGGGTTAGGGGATTGCTGCGCTGGAGCCGCGTCGTGAGCGGCTCCAGGCCACAGGTGTTCAATTTTTCGCGATGTTCACGTTCCGTATACAGTCCGATTTTCTGAACGCGGACGACCGCCAACGGCATCAATCCCCCTCCACCGCCGCCTTCAATCTCAGCAACGCGTGATCCCACTGCCGCGAGATCGCTTCGAGCGCTCGCCGCGCTTCTTCGAGGTGCGCCGGTTCGAACGCCCATAAGCGCTCTCGGCCCACCTTGACGTCGCGCACGAGGCCCGCATTGGCAAGCACCTGCAAATGTTGCGTGATCGACTGCCGCGTAATCTCCGTGCCGGCGGTCAACTGCGCAATCGACATCGCACTGCCCGCGCACAACACGGCGATCAGACGCAGTCGCGTTTCGTCGCCGAGCGCCGCAAAAATCTGCGCGGAACTTCGCAGCATGGCCGCCTTCACTCGCGCATTGCCCACAGCCGGCTTATCCCCTGGCGACATGCTTTTCGATGTTGATCAACTGCTCTTCCCACCCGCCGCTATTCATGCGGAACGCTTCCTCGCGACGTGCGGCGGGAATTTGATCGAAGCCCGATTCGACCACCCGAAGCAACGTGCCCGAATCGACCTCGCTCAGCTCGAATACGACCAGCGTGGTGGGCTCGGGCGAGTAGTCGACCGACACATCGACCGCGGCCGGATGCCAGCGAAAAGACAGAAGATGTTCCGGCTCGACGCGCTCGACCAGCACGTCCATGACGAGATGCTCGTATCCCGGATAGGTGATGTTGCCTTGCACGGATTGACCGGCGGCAAACTGTTTGCCGCTGAAATCCACGCAAAACCATTTGCCGAATTCCTCGGCGTTGGACAACGCGCGCCACACTCGCGAGCGCGGTGCCTTCAGCAGGATCTGTTTTTCGATGCGGTCAGTCGACGCGTTATTGGGTGTGTCAGATGAGATCGTCATATGCAGCCTCCTGACTGCATATTGGGCTCGCAACCGACGACATGCAAGTATTTGCCTGCATATTCTCAGGTGGCACCCTGCTTTTCCACTGAGGGACAGCCAAACAGATCGCCACAGGCGCTTGCTTATCCCGCCGACGTCTTCTGCACAAACGCGCTCACCACAGCCTCAAGTTCCTTGGTGATGGAAGTCATCACGCCCGCTATCACGGCGAACTCCCGGCCGGTCACATTCGAGCGGCTCGCCACGATCTGGCCGTTGAACGAGACAATATGTGCTTCCTTTGCGATCGCTTTGATCCGCTCGATGAGATCCTGCTGGCCCTTCTTCTGCGCCCGCGCAATGCGCCGGCTTTCCTGCTCGTAGACAGCGGTCACGGTGTGCAGATGCGTCAGCAACGGATCGACGGAACCGATCAACGCGTTCAGTGCTTCATTGGCGCGCGGCGAGCCGCGTTCGATCGCTTCCAACGCCACCGAGGCCAGCGCGATAAAGTCCGTGATCTTCTTCGCAACGTTCCCGCTGCCGTGAAAAGCTTCGCGCAACGCCGGCGAGAACAGTCCGGGCAAGCCGTCGCCGCCTCGCACCAGCGCCGTGTGGCTGTCTGAAAACGTACACAAGGTCTCCCGCGCGATCGCCATCGCACCGTCGAACTGTTGAAACGCCAACATCGACTGCAACACAATGCGCTGCGACAGCATCCGTTGTCGCCCCGCCATGTTGATCAACGAGCTCAATACCTCGCTGGATACGTCCACTTCGGACGGTGGTGCTTGAACCCGATCTTTCGTGATGCTCATGTCATCTGCTTATGATTCGATTGACCTCTTCGCTCTGATCGGCATCCGTGCCGCATGACCGCCATCGGCAGACACGCCTCGGCGCGGATGCCGAATTGCATTACTCCGTTGCGTGCGCGTGCATCACGTTGCTGTGCATCGACCACGCCATCCACGGACGGCGCAGCGCGACGATCGCGAGGAACGCGCAAGCCGCCAGCGTACCGAAGGTCGCGAAGCCCATCTGATAGCTGCCCGTGCTTTCCTTCGCGATGCCCATCACGACCGGCAGATAGAATCCACCGATGCCGCCCGCGGCGCCGACGATGCCCGACATCAAACCGGTGCGGCCGGCCCAGCGATGCGGCACCAGTTGGAAGGTCGCGCCATTACCCAGGCCGAAGGCCACGTACAGGCACAGCAGCAGCACAATCCCGCCCACCATCGACGGCATCGCGGCGGCAAAAACGAAGTCGCACAGCGAAATGACCGCGAGCAGGAAGGTCAGCGCGCGCACGCCCGACACCTTGTCGGCGATCAAACCGCCGAGCGGCCGCACGATCGCGCCGGTCGCGGCAAGCAGCGCCATGAACAGGCCCGCGTCGATCTTCGACAGCTGATACAGGTTGGTCAGCAGCAGCGAAACATACGACGACATGCCGACAAAACCCCCGAACGTGATGCTGTAAACCAGCATGATCGCCCACGTGTCACGCTCAGACAGCACCGAGCGATAGCGCTTGGGCAGCACCGCGATCGCCAGCAGCGCGCCGATCACCGGCAGCAGCAGGACACCGGTCTTGCCGGAACCGAACATACCCGCTTCGACCAGCAACACGAGCACGATCAAACCGACGAGCGTCACCGCGAAGCTGCCGAACGCGCGCAGCACACTGCCGGATTTGATACCGGAATCGTTGGCCCAGAAGTACAGCGTAATCGCGGCAATCGCGAGCAACGGCAGTGCGCCGGCGGTCGCCATTTGCCAGCCGTAGTGCGTTGCCAGTTGCGGGAACAGGAAGCCATCGAGCACCGCGCCGATGTTGCCGGCTGCGGCCAGACCCAGCACCAGGCCCTGCACCTTCGGCGGATAGTTGCTGCCGGCCATCGGCAGCGCCACCGCGAAGCTCGCGCCACCCACGCCGAGGAACACGCCGAGCACCAGCAGCAAGGTGTACGACGGCACGAACGGCAACAAGGGCAGCACGATCGTCGGCACCGCCGACAGCAATACGCCCATCAGCGCGATGCGCTTGCCATGCGCGGATTGATAGAGATTACCGAGCGTCACGCGCAGGATCGCTGCCGACAGCACCGGCACGGCGACCAGCAAACCTTGCTGCGCAGGCGTCATTGCAACGCTCTTGCTGATGAACGGCGCGAGCGGTCCGTACAACACCCAAACGGTGAAGCCGGTGTCGAAATAGAGAAAACACGCCACTAGTGCGCGCCAGTCCCCACTCTTTAGGGAGCTCATCACGTTTTTCATTCGGCATCCTCAAATATACTGATTGTTTGCTAACCTGGTGCGCGGCGCTGGTACTTTGCGCTGAATCACTGCGCACCGGAATGGTCACGATGTTGAATACCGGTCTGAACATGCAACCTTCATGCCATCCGGACTCTGCTTCTGAAGCTTGCCTGCGTACTCTTTGAAACTGTGATGCAGCGACCGTGCCGGCCGCTTCAAAAATCAATAAACGTCGCGTGCATAGCGCTTTTCTTGCGCTAAACGGCCCACATACTCAGCGGCTTTTTCTTCGCTCATCCCCCCGTGCTGAGCAACCACATGCCTGAGCGTCGCGTCGACGTCTCTTGCCATCCGGTTTGCGTCGCCGCAAACGTAGAAATGCGCACCTTCTTCGAGCCATGCCCACACTTGCGCACCCTGCTCGCGCATGCGGTCCTGCACATAGATCTTTTCCGTTTGATCGCGCGAGAAAGCGACGTCGAGCCGGGTCAGCACACCGCTGTCACGCATCGCTTCCAGTTCGTCGCGATAGTAGAAATCGGTGGCCGCATGTTGCTCGCCGAAGAACAGCCAGTTGCGCCCCTTGTCGCCGCGTGCACGCCGCTCGTGCAGAAAGCCGCGAAACGGTGCAACGCCGGTTCCCGGACCGACCATGATGATCGGCGTGTCAGAACTATGAGGAGGCCGAAAGTGTGCGGATTTCTGCACGAATACCGGCACATTCACGTCCCCGGCGCGATCGGCGAGGAACGTCGACGATACGCCCTTGCGATGGCGGCGGCCATTGCTGTAGCGAACCGCGGCAACCGTCAGATGAACTTCGCCAGGATGTGCTTTCGGACTCGACGCAATCGAATACAAACGCGGCTGCAGGCGCTTGAGCATGCCGGTCAATTCGGTGGCCGTCAGGTCCACGGGAAATTCGTGGAGTACGTCGGCGAGTTGTTGGCCCCACAACCATTGTTTGAGATCGGATTTGCGTGCCGGCGTCAACAGATCGCGCAATGCGCCGTTGCTGCTTCGGGCAGCGATGAATGCCAGTGAGTCAGGGTTGGGGCGAGCGATTTCGTAGTGCTTGCCGAGCGCGTCGGCGAGGCGCATGTCGCCCACACCGGACACATTGACCGCGGCGTCGGCGCTCAGGCCGCTCAGGCTGATCAATTCGTCTACCAGTTCAGGACAATTGCTCGGCCATACGCCCAGCGCATCGCCGGCTTCGTATTCGAGGCCCGAGTCGACCGTGCTCAAGGAGAAGTAGCGCGTATCCTTGGCTGCGCCCTGCTTGTTCAGTTGCAGGTTCCTGACGAGCCGCGAGGCGGCCGGACGCGTTTTGGTCGGCACGGCGCCGGGCACCACGGCATTGATCATGCCGCCCGGCGGCACTGCGTGCAGCGCGGCATCTTCTTCCTTGATGCGCAGGATGATGCTTTCGAGCCACGCGTCGGCATTCTCCTGATACTCGCTGTCGCAGTCGACGCGATCCATCAGACGCACCGCGCCTTGCGCAGCGAGACGTTCATCCAGACGGCGGCCGTGACCGCAGAATTGATCGTAGTTGCGATCGCCCAGCGCGAGCACCGCGTAGCGCAGACCTTCGAGACGAGGCGCTGCGTCGCTGGCGAGTTGGGACCAGAAACCTTGCGCGTTATCAGGCGGATCGCCGTCGCCGAAGGTGCTCGACATCAGCAGCACGTATTGCGCTTTCGCGAGCGCCGACACCTGATAGTCCGCCATACACGACGTGCGGATTTCGAAGCCCGACTCCATCAGACGCGTGGCATAACGCTCGGTCAGCGATTCCGTGTTGCCGGTTTGCGAGGCCCACAGCAAGGTCACTTTGGGCCGCACGCGCAAGATGCGCACACTGGACGCATGCGCCGCTTCAGAATGCGGTGCGGCAAGCGCACCTGCCGGCGCGGCCGCATGGGTTCCGCTGCGGCTATAGAGTCCGGCCAGCAAACCGTCCACATACAAGCGGTTCACCGGATCGAACGGCGCGCCTGCCGGAAGGACCGGCACGCTGTCGATGCCCTGTCCTTCAGCCGAACGCAGGCCACTGACGAAACCGGCCAGATACGCCCGCTCGGTTTCCGTGAACGAAGGCGCGAGTGTCTGCGGAAGCTGCAACAGGCTAGTCAATGCATTGATGCGGGGCATTTCCAGTTCCTCGGTGTTCGCCGATATAGCACTTGCTGTCGCCGGGTCGACTGCAGCGGCAGGCGCATCGATGAGCGTCTCGTCATCCGCATTCGAAACCGGCTCGATGACGTCGAGCGCAACCGGGCTCAGCGCGACCGCACAGAACTTGAGTTCGGGTTGCTGCGAGATCGGATCGATTGCATCGCTGGTGACGGCGTTGATGCACAGGTCGTCGCCGAAGACGTCGTTCCAGTGCATCGGCGCGAAGCAGTTGCCTGCTTGCACGCGCTCCGTGACGACCGCCGGCAATACAACACGCCCACGGCGCGAACGGATCTCAACCGGATCTTTTGCCTTGATGCCAAGCGTGGCAGCGTCTTCGGGATGAATCTCGACGAACGGGCCCGGGTTCAGCTTGTTGAGCATCGCGACCTTGCCGGTCTTGGTCATGGTGTGCCATTGATGCTGCAAGCGGCCCGTGTTTAACACGATCGGAAATTCCCGATCGGGCAATTCGGCCGGGGCTGCAAAGGCGCGGGCAAAGAACACCGCTTTGCCGCTTGCGGTCGGGAACACGAGCCGCGGAAGGCTGCCGTCGGGCCGTTCCTTCAGCGTCTGGCTGACGCCGTCGTTGATGTAGCGAATGGGATTGCGGTCTGCTGCGCCGTCGGAAGCAAGCGGCCATTGCAGCGGTGTTTCCATCAGACGGCGATAGCTCGCGCCGCGCAGGTCGTAACCCGTTTTCGGATTCGATGCACGGGTGATCTCTGCGAACACTTCCTCGGCGCTCGCATAGGCAAACGCATCGGCGAAACCCATTTCACACGCGACACGCGCGATGATCTGCCAATCCGCCAACGCAGCGCCCGGCGGTTCGATGCCCTTTCGCATCAGCGTCAGGTTGCGCTCGGAGTTGATCATCACACCTTCAGCTTCGGCCCACAGCGCGCCGGGCAACAGCACATCGGCGTAACGGTTGGTCTCGGTGTCGAGGAAGGCATCCTGTGAAATCACGAGCTCGGCCGCGCGCAAACCAGCGATCGCGTTCTGACGGTTCGCAACGCTCGCCACCGGATTCGTGCAGATGATCCAGCACGCCTTGATTTCGCCCGCAGCCATGCGAGTGAACATATCGATCGTGCCATTGCCCACTTCAGTCTTCAGCGTACCCTTCGGAATGCCCCACAGATCTTCGATAAACACGCGGTCTTCTTCGACCAGCACGGAACGTTGCCCCGGCAAACCGGGCCCCATGTACCCCATTTCTCGGCCGCCCATCGCATTGGGCTGCCCGGTCAGCGAGAACGGTCCACTGCCACGGCGGCAGATCTTGCCCGTCGCCAGATGCAGATTGCAGATTGCATTCGTGTGCCATGTGCCATGCGTGCTTTGATTCAGGCCCATGGTCCAACAACTGATCCACTCCGGCGCGGCGCCGACCATTTGCGCGGCCTGGCGGATGTTTTCTACAGAAAGGCCCGTAATCGCCGACACATTTTCCGGCGTGTAGTCCGCGAGGAAAGCGGGCATTCCGTCCCAGCCTTCGGTGAGGTCCGCAATAAAATCCGCATCCGTGTGGCCGTTTTCGTGCAGCAAATGCAGCAAGCCGTTCAGCAACGCTAGATCGGTACCCGGCTTGATCTGCAGAAAGAGATCGGCCTTGTCAGCCGTCGTATTGCGGCGCGGATCGATCACAACCAGTTTCGCACCCGCCTTCACGCGATCCATCATCCGCAGGAACAGAATCGGGTGACAGTCGGCCATATTCGCGCCGATCACGAAGAACAGGTCGGCATGATCGATGTCTTCGTACGATCCCGGCGGGCCGTCCGCGCCGAGCGAAAGCTTGTAGCCGCTGCCCGCGCTCGCCATGCACAGACGCGAATTCGATTCGATGTTGTTGGTGCCAACAAAGCCCTTGGCAAGCTTGTTGACGAGGTACTGCGCCTCGATCGACATCTGTCCCGATACGTAGAACGACAGCGCGTCCGGTCCGTGTTCGTCGAGCAGGCCGCGCAAACGCGCCGCCGTGGTGCTGATCGCCTGCGCCATCGGCAGCGGCGTCGGATCCTGGTCGCGTGCATGACGCACGAACGCGCCTTCCAGACGACCCGACTTGCGCAACGCGACGTGCGCCGACTGGCCCTTCGTGCAGAGCCGCCCGAAGTTGGCCGGATGCTCTTTATCGCCGGAGATCTTGACGACCTGCCCGTCCTCGACGTGCAGCACCATTCCGCAGCCAACGCCGCAGTAGGGGCACACCGTTTTGACGCTATTGGAGGACATGGCAGGCGACGTCGTTCGAGAAGGTTGACAAAAAATCAGTGACTCACACCGCGACCCACACCTGCCCGCTTTCCACCCGCGCGGCGTACGCGCTGACGGAATACGCCGGTGTTTCGAGGCACTCGCCGGTGCGCAGATCGAAGTGATGCTTGTAGATCGGCGAAGCGACGACGAGACGCTCGCCGAGATTGCCGATCAGCCCACGCGAGAGCACAGCCGCCTGCGAGCCCGGATCGTAGTTTTCGATCGCATACACGACGGTGTCCGCGTCGCCGATGCTCACATGAAACACCGCCACCTGTTCGCCGTTGACGAGCGCGCACACGCCCGTGTTGGGGACGATCTCGTCGAGCGGGCAAATCGGCGTCCAGGCAAGCGGAAGGCGGTCAAGGTTCATGGCGGAAGTCCTCGGTGAATAACGCAAAAAAAAGAATCAAACGGTTTCGGCAACCACAGGAATCGAAGCGAGCTTCGATCGGCGCTCGACCACCGTCGCGGGCCGGATCTGGCCACGTTCCTCGACGAAGGTGACATTGCTGTCCGGTTCGCCGCTGTTGACGAAGTGACGGAAGCGCTTGCGCGTTTCAGGATCGGTGACGGCCCGCTTCCATTCGCATTCGTAGGTGTCGACCACGTGCTGCATTTCCACTTCGAGTTCCGCAGCCACGCCCAGGCGATCGTTCACGACCACATCGATCAGATAGTCGAGCCCGCCTTCGAGGTTGTCGCGCCATACGCTGGTGCGTTGCAGACGGTCCGCCGTGCGCACGTAGAACATCAGGAAGCGGTCGATGTAGCGCACCAGGGTTTCCTTATCGAGGTCCGAGGCAAGCAGTTCGGCATGGCGCGGTTTCATCCCGCCGTTGCCGCACACGTAGAGATTCCAGCCCTTCTCGGTGGCGATGATGCCGACGTCCTTGCCCTGTGCCTCCGCGCATTCGCGAGTGCAGCCGGATACGCCGAACTTGATCTTGTGCGGTGTGCGCAGGCCTTTGTAGCGATTCTCGAGTTCAACCGCGAGGCCCACCGAATCGCCGACACCGTAACGGCACCACGTCGAGCCGACGCACGACTTAACGGTGCGCAGCGATTTGCCGTACGCGTGGCCCGATTCGAAACCGGCCGCAATCAATTCTTCCCAGATGAACGGCAGTTGTTCGACGCGAGCACCGAACAGATCGACTCGCTGACCACCGGTGATCTTCGTGTAGAGGCCGTATTTCTTCGCCACCTGGCCGACGGCGATCAGACCGTCCGGCGTCACTTCGCCGCCCGCCATGCGCGGCACGACCGAATAGGTGCCGTCGCGCTGGATGTTGGCGAGGTAGTAATCGTTGGTGTCCTGCAGCGCCGCGTGCTCCTTCTTCAGCACGAATTCGTTCCAGCACGACGCAAGAATGCTTGCCACCGCCGGTTTGCAGATATCGCAGCCGAGGCCGTGGCCATGCTTCGACAGCAACTCGCCGAAGCTGCGCACGCCCTCCACGCGCACGAGGTGATACAACTCCTGGCGCGAATACGGGAAGTGCTCGCACACGTGGTTGTTGACCGCGAGGCCCTGCTTTTTCATCTCGGCCTTCATCACCTGCGTGACGAGCGGCACGCAGCCGCCGCACGACGTGCCGGCCTGGGTCGCGCACTTCAAGGCGCCGATGTCGGTCGCGCCCGCGCACACGGCGGCACAGAGGTCACCCTTCGAGACGTTGTTGCACGAACAGATTTGCGCGCCGGCGGGCAATGCCTCGACGCCGAGCGCCGGTTTCGCCTGACCGTCGGACGACGGCAGGATCAGGAATTCGGGCGACGCCGGCAACTCGATCCGGTTCAGCATCATCTGCAGCAGCGTGCCGTATTCGCTCGCATCGCCGACCATCACGCCGCCGAGCAGATACTTGCCGCATTCGGACACGACCAGCTTCTTGTAGACCTGCTTGCGTTCGTCGCTGAACTGATAGGCGCGGCTGCCTGGCGTGCTGCCATGCGCGTCGCCGATGCTCGCGACGTCCACGCCCATCAGCTTCAACTTGGTGCTCATGTCGGCGCCGGCGAATTCCGCCGAGTCGCCGTGCAGTTGCTTCGCCACCGCGCGTGCCATCTCATAGCCGGGCGCGACGAGGCCGAACAGCTTGCCCTCCCACAGCGCGCACTCGCCGATCGCGTAGATGTGCGGATCGCTGGTGCGGCACGCGTTGTCGATCACGATGCCACCGCGTTCGCCGAGTGCGAGGCCGGTTTCGCGCGCGAGATCGTCACGCGGACGGATGCCCGCGGAGAACACGATCATGTCGGTGTCGAGGTGACTGCCGTCGGCGAATTGCATGCGATGCGTGCCCGTCTCGCCATCGACAATCGCCGAGGTGTTCTTCTGCGTGTGCACCGTCACGCCGAGTTCTTCGATCTTGGCGCGCAGCACGCGGCCTCCGCCTTCGTCGACCTGCACCGCCATCAGGCGCGGGGCGAACTCGACCACGTGCGTTTCCAGCCCCATGTCGCGCAACGCCTTCGCGCATTCGAGGCCAAGCAGGCCGCCGCCGACCACCGTACCGGTCTTCGAACGGGCGCCGCATTCCTGCATCGCTTCGAGGTCGTCAATGGTGCGGTAGACAAAGCAGTCCGCGCGTTCGCGGCCTTGCACGGGCGGCACAAATGGATAGGAACCCGTAGCGAACACCAGCTTGTCGTACGGCAAGGTCTCACCGGTCGATACCGTTACGGTGCGCGCGTCGCGATCGATCGCCACGGCTTTTGCATTGAGCTTCAGCAAGACGTTCTGGCGCTCGAAGAAACCCGGCTCGACGAGCGACAGATCGTCCGCCGTCTTACCCGCGAAGAATTCGGACAGGTGCACGCGGTCGTACGCCGGGCGTGATTCCTCGCACAGCACGGTGATGTCGAGCCCATGCGCCGCGTCTTGCGCCAGGCATTCGACCAGTTTGTGGCCGACCATCCCGTGACCGATAACGATGATTTTCATGACCGCGGCTTCCTCAATGTGCTGGGCTCGAATCGCTGCCGGCTGGCTGCTGCGCGAAAGCGATTCCGGAAATAAAAACGGCGTCCCGCGAACCCAGTCGATGACTGAGTTCGGGGGACGCCGTTGTCCTGACCTGTGCTGCGGCGAGTACTTTGTTGTTGCACTCGCGACGGATCCACGTTGATCCGATGGCAAGGCTTAACGCAAAGGTTGTGCCAATCGAGTGAGATTCCCGCTGCAGCCCCGTGGGGCGGGCTTTGCGGCATATGACACGGGTCTGCTGTCAGCAGGATGTGGGGCACGTCTTGATGCAGCGAGGCACAGGGATGGTGCGACGCAGCACCGTGCGCGTGCGGGCAGTGTTTCGCGGCACTTAGCGACACTCACCGCGCACGATCTGACCGATCGGTATGGAAATATACCTACACAGGTTGTAGATCCGCTCTGTGTGCCGGCCGTTATGGACCGATGGTGGCGAAGCCCAACCCGATGTTCTTGCAGATCAGACGCAGGATCGAGGACACGGCGTAGATGCGGCTGCCCGCTTCGCTATCCCGTGCGATTCGCGCTACCTCGTCCTCCCGAGCGGCAATTTGTTCGTAAGAAAGCCGTGCCAGATACCTTGCCGGAATGACCGAAGAAAACAGAATAGTGAGCTTCGATTCTGTCGGGACTTCAAATTGCTCAATACAGGCGCGAGTCGTTACGCTCCGGATTCAATCATCATTTCGTCAAGCCCGTGCCGATGCCGGTGATCCTCGCGGCGCTGACCGGGCGTGACCGGCGTTAATCGCCAAAGCCCAATTCAGCGTCGACCGTTTGCCCGACACGCAGCCACGCCCCGGCCCCGCGCGCGACGAGCGCGTTGTTGCCGAATGTCACCGCACCATCCCGCTGCGGATTCGCCCGGTAGACGCTCATCGTGTCGGTCGGCTCGTTCGGCCAATCGGGATCGGGCGCGCCCTTCGCCTGATCGATAGTCGGCATCGGACAGCGCGAGCATGGCTTGACCAGTTGCAGTTGCACGGCCTCCTCCTCTGCGCCGTCGACACTCAGACTCTCGACATAATCCTCTTCGTACGCATCGAGTCCCGTCAGCACGACGTTGGGGCGAAACCGGTCCATCGGAATCGACGGCGCGCCTTTACTGTTCAGGCGCACGTTCAGATCGTCGAGTGAGGCCTGGCCGATCACCAGCAGCGGAAAACCATCGGCGAAATACGTGGTGGCCCCGGGGACGCTAGCGGTGTAGTCCTGATCGACCTGCCGTTCGCGTTCGGGATCGAAGCGCAGAAGCCGCGACGGCACGCCGAGAAACGCTGAAAACCACGCTGCGCTCTCTTCTCCGGTGTCGAGTCCATAGGCCGCGTCGCGCCAGACCACGGTTTGCACCTTGTGCGGAGCGCTCAGCCTGGCGGCGTCGAGCGGCGTGCGCAACTCGCTCATGCCCGGCGCGCGGATCACGAGTTCATGTTCGCCGAGCTCGACCCTGATCAGCGCCATGCGCGGATACGCTCGCTGTGTGAGCATTGCGCCGCTCGGGTCAGTGACCATCCAGCATCGATCGTATTCGAGGCCGGTGGCGAGCAGGCGTGCTTCGTTCAACGCAATGCCGGCGCAGGATTTGATCGGATAGACGAAAAGCTCGCTGATGGTAGGCATAGTGTGAGTGGTGTGGGAAACACGCGCTTTTTGTGTTGAACTCCGATTGTAAAGCGCCGGCGCGTGCTGCCGGGCATCGGTTGCGCCGAATTTGAGCGGCCTATTGAGCTGCGTATTGAGCAGCACATTAAGCGGCCCGCCCCGGAACGCCTGCTGCGCAAGAGTTTGCGCCGCGCGAGCGCGAATCCGGCGGGATTCGACGCGCTGCCTGAAACCGGCCGGGCGATGCGGCCGTTTCTTCCGGTCGCGCTTGGACGTAAAATCCCCAATCGAACCGCTCGGGCAAAGACAGGGCCGACGCCGGGCACACTCCGGCGCGTCACTGGATTCAACGTGTAGAAGCATCCCTACCATAAACGAAACAGGAAATTCATTATGCTGAGCAAACCCGTGTTGACCGTTGCCGAAACGACCCGAATCCTCGAAGCCGCCCGCGCGGAGGCCGAGAAGAACCAGTGGGCCGTTGCCATCGTGGTGGTCGACGACGGCGGCCATCAACTCGGCATGCTGCGTCTGGACGGCAGCGCGCCGGCCAGCGCGTACATCGCGACGGAAAAAGCCCGCACTTCGGCGATCGGCCGCCGCGAAACCAAGGTATACGAAGACATGATCAACAACGGCCGCACGGCATTCCTGAGCGCACCGCTGCAAGGCACGCTGGAAGGCGGCGTGCCGGTGATCGTCGACGGCCAGGTGGTCGGCGCGGTCGGCGTGTCGGGCGTCAAGTCGGATCAGGACGCACAAATCGCCAAGGCGGGTATTCAGGCAATCGCCGCTTAATTCCGGAGCCATTCGGAATCCGTTCAAAGCGGCGGCAATAAAAACGAAGCACAACACGGACCGATGCCCCCTCATCGGTCCCATTCAAGGATGGAGCAGTCGATGACTCAGATGAACATGCGCGGTGGACTGCAAGTCGCCGCCAACCTCGACCAGTTCGTCGAAACCGAAGCCCTGCCCGGCACCGGAATCGACAGCGCCGCATTCTGGTCAGGTTTCGACGCCCTCGTGCATGAGCTGGCGCCGAAAAACCGTGCGCTGCTGGCCGAGCGCGACCGCCTGCAAACCGAACTCGATACATGGAATCGCGCCAATCCGGGTCCGGTGCGCGATCTGCGCGCGTACCGTGCCTTCCTCGAAGGCATCGGCTACATCGTGCCGTCGCCGGCAAGCGTCAAAGCCACGACCGACCACGTGGACACCGAAATCGCCGAACAGGCCGGCCCGCAGCTCGTCGTGCCGCTGTCGAATCAGCGCTATGCGCTGAACGCGGCCAACGCACGCTGGGGCAGCCTGTACGACGCGCTGTACGGCACCGATGCGATCCCCGAGACCAACGGCGCAGAAAAGCAGAAGGCCTTCAACCCGGTGCGTGGCGCCGCGGTGATCGCTTATGCCCGCAAGTTTCTCGACCAGGCCGCCCCGCTCGCGAACGGCTCGCACGTCGACGCCACGCTGTATAGCGTCGAAGGCGGCAAGCTCGTCGTCACGCTGAAGAGCGGCAAGACCGAACTGAAAACGCCGGCGCAGTTCATCGGCTATCAGGGCGACGCGAGCTCACCGTCCGCCGTGCTGTTGAAGCACAACGGCCTGCACTTCGAAATCCAGATCGACGCGAACGATTCGATCGGCAAGACCGATTCGGCGCACGTGAAGGATGTGCTGGTCGAAGCCGCGGTGAGCACGATCATCGACTGCGAAGACTCCGTTGCAGCAGTGGATGCGGACGACAAGGTCCAGCTCTATCGCAACTGGCTCGGCCTGATGAACGGCACCCTGACGGAAGAAGTCACGAAGGGTGGCAAGACCTTCACGCGCAGTCTGAACACCGATCGCGTGTACACCGCCGCGAACGGCACGGCGCCGATCGTGCTGCATGGCCGCTCGCTGCTGTTTATCCGCAACGTCGGTCATTTGATGACGAATCCGGCCGTGCTGACGAAAGACGGCAAGGAGATTCCGGAAGGCATTCTCGATGGTGTCATCACCACGCTGTGCGCGCTGCACGACCGCAAGCACAAGCTGAATTCGCGCACCGGTTCGATCTATATCGTGAAGCCGAAAATGCACGGCCCGGCCGAAGTCGCGTTCGCGAGCGAACTGTTCGCGCGCGTCGAAGACCTGTTCAAGCTGCCGCGCAACACGATCAAGATGGGCATCATGGACGAGGAGCGCCGCACCAGCGTCAACCTGCTCGCCTGTATCGGCGAAGCGTCCGAGCGCGTCGCGTTCATCAACACGGGCTTCCTCGACCGCACCGGCGATGAAATGCACACGGCGATGGAAGCCGGCCCGATGATGCGCAAGGGCGACATGAAGTCGAGCGCATGGATTGCCGCGTACGAGCGCAGCAACGTGCTGGTCGGTTTGAGCGCGGGCCTGCGTGGCCGCTCGCAGATCGGCAAGGGCATGTGGGCGATGCCGGACCTGATGCACGCCATGCTCGAACAGAAGATCGCGCATCCGAAGGCCGGTGCGAACACCGCATGGGTGCCCTCGCCGACCGCCGCGACGCTGCACGCGCTGCACTATCACCAGGTCGACGTGCAGGCGGTTCAGCAGGAGCTCGAACGCACGGACTACTCGAAGGTGCGCGACGAACTGCTCGACGGCCTGTTGACGATTCCGGTTGTTGCCGAAGCGAAGTGGAACGCGGATGAGATCCGCAGCGAAGTCGAGAACAACGTGCAAGGCATTCTCGGCTACGTGGTGCGTTGGGTCGATCAGGGCGTGGGTTGCTCGAAGGTGCCGGACATTCACAACGTCGGTCTGATGGAAGACCGTGCAACGCTGCGTATCTCCAGCCAGCACATTGCGAACTGGCTGCATCACGGCGTGGTGACGCGCGAGCTGGTCGAAGAAACCTTCAAGCGCATGGCGAAGGTGGTCGACGAGCAGAACGCGGGCGATCCGCACTACCAGCCCATGGCGCCGGGCTTCGACACGCTGGCGTTCAAGGCGGCGCAGGCGCTGGTGTTCGAAGGACGTGAACAGCCGAGCGGCTATACGGAACCGTTGCTGCATAAGTTCCGGCTGGAAGTGAAGAAGGCGCAGTAAAGGCCTTTTGCGCGTGGCTTGGGTATAAGGCTCGATCTTCCGGGCCCGCCTGAGTCTTGAATCTCAGCCGCAAACCAGGCCAGATAAGCAGGCCAGATAGAAAGACGGGCGCCGCATCATGCGGCGCCCGTTTTAATTTGCGCGGTAGTGCTGCGCGTTGCTTCTGCGTGAAAGGTCTCCTACACGTTAAGCTGCTTCAGCCGTGTACTGCGCCGGCACGCTGGCCTGCATATTCGCCTGCATATAGGTTTGCAAATACGCTTCGAATTCCGCCTTCACTTCCGGATGACGCAGCGCGAATTCCACCGTCGCCTTCAGATAGCCCAACTTGCTGCCGCAATCGAAGCGTGTGCCGAAGTAGCGGTACGCGAGCACCTGTTCTTCGGTCAGCAGCGATTGCACCGCGTCGGTCAATTGCAGCTCACCGCCCGCGCCCGGCTTGAGCGCGCGGATATGCTTGAAGATGGTCGGCATCAACACGTAGCGGCCCACCACGCCGAGGTTCGACGGGGCCTTGTCCGGCGCCGGCTTTTCGACGATGCCTGACAGCTTGATCACATTGTCTTCCCACTCGCGGCCATCCACCACGCCGTACGAACGGCTGTCTTCGCGCGCAATGGTTTCGACGCCGATCACCGAGCTGTGATAGTGGTTGAAGGTGTCGACGAGCTGGCTCATCACCGGCTTCGAGCTGTGCAGCAAGTCGTCCGCCAGAATCACGGCGAACGGGCTGTCGCCCACCAGTTTCTCGGCGCACAGCACCGCGTGCCCCAGACCGAGGGCTTCGGCCTGACGCACATAGAAGCAGTCGACGTTAGCCGGCTTGATGCTGCGCACGAGGTCGAGCAGCTTCTGCTTGTTGCGTGCCTCGAGTTCCGCCTCGATCTCGTAGGACTTGTCGAAATGATCTTCGATGGCGCGCTTGCTGCGGCCCGTCACGAAGATCATCTCGGTGATGCCGGCGGCAATCGCTTCTTCAACCGCGTATTGAATCAGCGGCTTGTCGACGATCGGCAGCATTTCCTTGGGGCTTGCTTTGGTAGCCGGCAAAAAGCGTGTCCCGAGGCCCGCTACGGGAAACACGGCTTTGGTGACTTTCAGCATGGTTGGCATTCCCACATCGGTTAGAAATTAGTGTGTTCGCGGGCCTCGCGGCCACTCGATGTCGCCGAAAAGACTAACAAAAAAATTAATCCATTTCGTGCGTTAATTTTTCTCGATTCGAATAAATAATTCGATTGGCTTTCAATATTCCGGATCGTGACATGCATCAGGAAACAATTACGTGCCGGCAGCGAATTATTTTCTGAAATCCCGAAAATTTTACGTATCCGGCGAAGCGGATCGCAGGTCACCTCAAGCGTGTCCGGGGGCGCATGGTCGATGCACGACGGCGCTCCCGGACACCGCTCATTCGTTCTCGTCGAGCTGGGGCAGCTTGCCCGGGTTCATCCGAAAACGGCGGATCGGTTCGTTGCGCAGCGCCTCCCGGTAGGCGGAGGCGGCGACAAGGATCAGCAGCACGGCAATGCCGGCGAGTAAATGCAGGTTCATGACTTCACCTCTGGTCAAGAGAATCCGTGCCTTAAATTAGCACAACAAAACCGGCAAATAATTCGATGTAGCAAGTACTTATACGGAATTACACTTCGTCACAAAATCGCCATTTAATTCGATTTCCCACGCAATTTTTTATCGATTTTTTACCTCCGTGGTGCACTAGCATGTGATGCACCGCGGGCGCGCACGGCGTGCCCGGGGGATAAGCTTTTTCTTCCTTCAGATTAAGGACCGCGCATGAGCGACTCAGCACTGGATGCCGCCGGCTCATCCCTGCCCCTTTCCCCGTCACGAAAGGCCGCCGCGCCGCGCGCGCAGAGCGAAGCGCGCGCCGAGAGCGCCGGCAAGGAACATGTAATCGACGCCATGCGGGGCTTCGCCGCGCTTCTGGTCGCCTATTTTCATTGCCGCCAGGTCGAATGGGTGGGCATGCAGACCTTTCACCAGAGCGTCGGCCATTCTTTCAGTCTGAGTACGATCGCCGCCTACCTGACCTTCCCGATTGCGTGGGGTTCGGCCGGCGTGCCGATTTTCTTCGTGATCAGCGGCTACTGCATTCATCGCGGCGGCGCGCTACGTCTGGCAAAAAATCCCGACTACCGGCTCGACACCGGCAATTTCTGGATCCGCCGGTTCGCGCGCATTTATCCGGTATTGCTGGCGGCCCTCGTGCTGACTTTCGCGCTCGACTGGGCCAGCTTGCAGTTGCCGCCGGTCAACCACAAGATCCGCGAGATCGGCCTGCAGGCATTCCTCGTCAACCTGTTTTCGCTGCAAGGCGTGGCCGGCAAGACGTTTGGGTCGAACGGCGCGCTCTGGACGCTATCGCTCGAAGTGCAGTTCTACGCGATCTATCCGCTGCTGTTCGCGCTGCGCCGGCGTCTGGGCATGACTTCCGTGCTGGCGATCGTCGCGGTCATTAATGTGGTGTCCGCCTATGTGCTCGAACGCCACGACATGCAGTTCTTCACGTCCTATTGGTTTTCGTGGACGCTCGGCGCGTGGATCGCCGACGCGAAGGCCCGTAGCGCGCCGGATGCGCGTTCGTCGGTCTGGCTCTACGCACTCGCCGCGGCGTTCATTGCGCTCGGCTGCGCGGCGTTTCATTTCGGCCAGTACGGCGCATTCCAGTTCTGGGCCGTCGGTTTCGCGTTCTATCTGTACAAGGCACTGGAACGCCGCAATGCCGATACCCCGGGCGTGCGCCTCCTGTCACGGTTCGGCGATTTCAGCTTCTCGCTGTATCTGATCCATCTGCCCATCTTCGTGCTGCTGTCGTCGATCCTGTTCCGCTCGTCGCTGCAGATGTCGATCTGGCCGTCGTTCGGCTACATGCTGGTGGCCGTGCCGGTGGCCTACGTGTTCTACCGGCTGGTCGAACTGCCGGCGATGAAGTGGTCCGCGAGTTTCAAACCGAAGAATGTAGTGAAGCCAGCCTGAGAGCGATGCAGTAGAAAGATCGGAGAAACACACTGTTCAGTTCAGAAACAGAGGTTTCTCCTTCGACAATGTGAGCAAGCCGTGCCGCCGGGATCACGTTGTACAACCCAGTTGCATAGGTGGTGTGTAGCGCGAAAAAAACGGAGCGGAAGTCCTCAGGACTTTCGCTCCGCTGCGCTAACGACAGGGACTGGCCGAGCCCCTGCCTACCCCCGCGTTAAATCACTTTGCACGTTCATCCGCTTAAGCGCCCGCGCAAGCCCCTCAACGCCCCGCCACGCGCTTCAGAATTCGTTCGACACCTTCCACATACGTTGCCGTCCCGAACCGGCTCAACGCCGTCTGATAGCCATTTCTGACCAGCCTGTTACGCAGGTCGTCGTTCGAGCGCAACTCGGCGAGCGTATCGGCGAGACCATGCGCGTCGCCGGGGGTGCATAGCACGCCGTTCTCGTAATCGTCGATGATCTCCAGCACGCCGCCCGCGCGTGCCGCCACCACCGGCCGCTGCGCCAGCATCCCCTCGACGATCACGCGACCGAACGGCTCCGGCGTGATCGACGTATGGACGACCGCATCGACCGCGCACATGCAAGCCGGTATGTCGTGCTGGAAGCCGAGGAAATGCACCCGGCCACCCAGGTTGTGCGCGGCGACGAACGCATGCAACTCGATCTCGTACGCGTCCTCGCCGAACAGCGGCGCACCCACCAGCACGGCATGCATCTGCGGATTGAGGACCATCGCTTCGAGCAACACGTGTTGGCCCTTCCAGCGCGCGAGGCGGCTGAACGAGCCGACCAGAAACGCATCCTGCGGCAGGTTCAGGCGCTGGCGCAACGTCGCTTGCGGGACCGTACGCAACGCGTCGAACGGCGCCGCGGAAATACCGTTGAACACCACGTCGATACGCTTTTTGTCGAAGTGCGTGAGTTCCGCGAAGGCGCGAGCGGAAGCCGCCGAATTGGCGATCACGTGCGTGAGGCCGAGACGCGCGCACCACTTGATAATCGCCAGTTGCTTGCCGCCAAAATGCTCGGGACTCACGATATCCCGCAGATGCCAGACCACCGGCCGCCTGGCAAGCTTGCCGGCAATCGCGCCGATTACCATCGCGCGCTGCGTGTTCGCGTAGATCACCTCGGCGTCGCGCGCGCGTTTCGCGGTGGCACGCACGAGCGACATCAGACCCTTGAGCGCCTGGCCCTTCGGCAACGAACCGCCCTGCTTGCGGACGTTGCGCAATGCACCGGCGTCCAGCACGTTGACGGTCACGCCGGCTTTGGCCAAAGCAGTGCGGAACGGGCCGTCGTCGAACAGTACGACTTCGATGCGCGAGCGCAAAGCTTTGACGATTTCCAGCAGCGATAACTCGGCGCCGCCGAGCACCCCACTCTGGTCGACCGCGAGGATGCGCGGTGCGTTGGCACCTGGCTCTGCTTTATACGGAACGTACGGCGGCAGCGTCGCCGAGCGCAATGCCGGCACCGAAGCCCGCACGTGGGCGAAGAAACGTTCGCGGAAATTCGCGGCCGAGAACTGCTCGGCGTTCGCGCGGCAATCCACCGGCGAAAAACGCTTCACGTGCCCGTCGAATCGCTCGACCGCCGCAATGATCGACTCGACGTTCTGTTCGTCGAAGAACATGCCCGTGGGCCGCGACTCGGACAGATCGCGCACGGTTTCAAGCGCCCCGCCCTTGCCGTAGGCGATCACCGGCGTGCCGCAGGCCTGCGCTTCGACCACTGAAATGCCGAAGTCTTCTTCCGCGGCGAACACGAAAGCTTTCGCGCGGCTCATCTTTTCCTTGAGCACCTTGAACGGCTGATAGCCCATGATCTCGACATTCGGGCCGGCCTTTGCGCGGATCTTCTGCATGTCGGGGCCATCGCCAATCACCACCAGCTTGCGCTCCGGCATCTGCGCGAACGCTTCGACGATCAGATCGATCTTCTTGTACGGCACCATCCGCGAGGCGGTCAGATAGAAATCATCCTTGTCGGTGCATAGCGCAAACGCTTCGACATCGACAGGCGGAAAGATCACCTGCGCTTCGCGCTGATAAACCTTCCTGATCCGCCGCGCGATGAAATCGGAGTTTGCAACAAAGCCGTCCACCGAGTTCGACGTGCGGATATCCCAGTTGCGGATGTAGTGCAGAATCAGCCGCGCCATCGCGGACTTCGGCCCGGCGGTCAGCTTCGACTGCTGCAGGTACTGATGCTGCAGATCCCATGCGTAGCGAATCGGCGAATGCACGTAGCTGATATGCACCTGATCGGGGCCGGTCAGAACGCCCTTCGCGACCGCGTGACTGCTGGAAATCACCACGTCGTAGGCCGACACGTCGAGCTGCTCGATCGCGAGCGGCATCAAGGGCAGATACGTGCGGTATTTGGTCCGTGCAAGCGGCAGTTTCTGGATGAACGAGGTGGTGACCGGCTTGCCACGCAGAAAGCTGCGGTCGTCGAGAAAATCGACGAGGCTGAACAGGTCCGCGTCCGGAAAGCACGCGACAATCTGTTCGAGCACCTTCTCGGCGCCCGCATAGGTGACGAGCCAGTCGTGCACGATCGCGACACGCACCGTCTTGTCGGTACGCAACGCCGAGCGGCGCGACGGCGCCTGAACACCGGGAACGGTGGTGAGTTCAGCCAGTGCGCTGCGCGTCGCAGGTTGCAGCACGGCTTCTTCAAGGACTTCGTGGTTCATGCGCTTTTCCTCGGATTCAGTCGCAACAGCAGTGAACGCGCAAGATCGCGCAAAGCGGGTGTCATCGTGATCGACCAGGCGACGTTCGCGCCAACCATCAACAGGCCGGCGACGATCGCCAAGGCGAGACTCGGCAGGAAGCTGGCAAGCCACAGGCTGGCCAGCAGAAAAGCGAGGTGGGCGAGCATGTCGAGCGCGATCTGGCGGGCGCGAATCGCCGACAGGCGCAGCAGCACGGCGTAATCGAACAGCGCCCGGCCGGCCACGGCCATCGCCGCGCCGGTCAAACCGAAATGGGTAATGCCGAGCCACAACGCCCCTGCAAACAGAGGCAATTCAAACAGGCCGACGCGCGCGGCGGTGGCGGGGTTGACTTGCGACTGAATCAGAATCCGCGTGACGTTCGCCTGGCCGACGAGCCACACGGCGACGATCATGATCCGGCCCACCGGCGCGGCCACGGTGGCGATCTCATTGCCGACCCACAGATGCAGGAACGGTTCGAGCACCAGCATCGCGACCAACGCGACCGGCGTGAACACGCCGTTAAGGAATTCGAGCGATTGCTGCGTGATGGTGTCCGCATCCGCGCGGCCCACGGCTGAGAGCCGTGGAAACAACGTGCGCACCAGCGCGGTCGGCACGATATTCAGACGCGTCACGAGGTTCTGCGGCACCGTGTAGTAGGTGACGAAACGCGCGCCGAGACTCGTGCCGAGCATCACGCGGTCGAGCGATTCGGCGATCATGTTAGTGACGCTCGCAATCAGCATCCAGCCGCCGAAGTTGAAGAGTCCCTTCGCCACGCCGAGTTGCGGCGGCAGAACACTGCGGATGTCCAACACCTTCAGCGCGGAGCGGCCCAGCAGAATCGCTGCGAGAATCCGTGCGAACACCGCCGCGGCGAGTACGTTCTGCAAGGTCGCCCCCAGCCACAAAGCAGCGCCGAGCGGCAGCAACTGGAACAGAAAGGTACCGATCGTCTGATTGGTGTTGTAGACACCAAAGCGTTCCGCGCCGTTGATCGCACCGGCGAACACCCACGACACGTTGGCAATCGGAATCGCCACCGCGAGCCACGGCAGCGCCATATAGACCTCATGCTGCAACTCGGGCGACACCTTGGTGAAGTACGCGGTGTACAGAAACGCGCCGAAATAGATGATCAGCCCGCCGATCACACCGGTCGCGAGGTTGAGCCACGTCGCGCTCCAGAACACGCGCGCGCTCTCGCCCTTGTCGCCCGAGGCGCGTGCCTTCGAGATGTGATTCTGCGCGGCCATGCTCATGCCGAGATCGAGAATCCCGAAGTAGCCGATCAGGGTCCAAACGAGACTGATCACGCCGTAGCGCTCGACGCCGAGCAGCTTGATATACGACGGCACGGTCACGAGCGAGACGAAAGTCGGCAGCACCAACCCGAAGAAGTTGATCGCTACGTTCTTGAGAATGCCTTTGTCCATCGGATGCCTTGGGTTTGACTACATTTGCCTGGTATTGCGAAGAAAGCGGTCATGCCATGCGTTGTGTCATGGTTTCCAGCGATACATCATCACTTTCCCGCGCGCGTCTTCTTCGACGAACACGAGGTACTCGCCATTGCTGCGCTTCGCGGCGCTGATGCCGTTGGGCACATCGACCCAACCCGACGCGCTGCCCACTTCCGGGCCTGGACGGATCACGCCGAGTTCCTTGCCAGTGTCCTTGTCCCACACGTGCACTGCGCCGACCGGCTCGACGCCGAAGAGGTATTGCCCTTCAACGGTGAGGCCGATGATCGTGGCGATAGGCTTGGTTTGCGTCGTCCACGGCAGCGTGATCGAATAGCGCTGCACCGGATTGCCGCTCGACCATTTGTCGTAGCGCACCAGCACGCGGCCTACCTCTTTCCAGAAGCCGCGATCCACCGGCGTATCGGGCGTATAGCCGGTCACATACATCGTGTCGGTGTCGGGCTCGTAGATCGCGCGATGCAGTTCGGTGAACGGTTGCGGCACCGGGTACTGCGTCAGGTTCGAATACGAGTAGATGGGGTTGCCCTTCGCATCGAGTCCGCCGAAACGGAAGCGATAAATGCCCTTGTTATCTCGGGTGCGCCAGATATCGCCGGCGCTATCGACCCACCAGCCCCAGCCGCCCGCGAGCTTCGTGCCGCTCGTGTTGAGCGTGAATTCGTCCGTGTTGAACTTGCCGTCGCCGTTCACGTCGCGCCAGATCCAGTCGCCCCCCGGCGGCGCGTTCGGCACCTTGGAGACCGCGCGCTCACGCCCGGCGATGAAGCCCGAAGGAATCGCAGTCTCGCCGTCGTGCTGCGGATCGAAGCGATAGATCTTCAGGTGGTCCGCGTACATGTCGGTCAAGTACAGAAACGTGCGGCCCTTGAGCTTGCGAGCGATCGGCAAGCCGGGATATTGATCGGTGTGAAAGACCGGGTCGTCGGGATACTTGAAGCGGTTCGACAGAAAGCCCGCGTATTTCCAGTCCTGCCCCGCAGGCTTCGAGAGATCGAGTTCGAAGCGCTTGTTGCCGGTATAGACGCTGTCCGGACGCGACGGATCGATCCACGCGCCGTCGACGAACAACAAGCCTTGCACCTGCCAGTTCTGTTTGCCATCCGGCGCGTAACTCTCGAGCGTGGCACCGAGGCCCGCGCCGATCGGTTCGTAGCGTGGTCCGATGCCGTTGGTCGACACATAGACGTTGCCGCGTGCATCCACGCCAACGCCGGTCAAACCGTTGAAGCGCTGCGGGCCTGGCTTGCCGGGCGTACCGCTGAAAATGCCACCGCGTTCACCGAGCGAGCCCGACTCCGCATAACGGCCGTTGCCCTTGCTGAAAAACAGCACCTGTTGACGCGGGCCGTTGTCCGCGATCAGAACGCGGCCCTGTGCATCCAAAGCGATATCGACCGCGACCGTATCGGCGGGCAACGTGAATGTTTCGTCGATGCGCTTGCCCGCGGCGGTGTAGTGCTCCACTTGCGGCGCCTTATCGTTGCGCGTGCCGCTCAACACCCAGAGCGTGCCGTCGGGGGCTAGCGCGATACGGCCCGGCTCGTGCACAGTCCAGGTTGTTTTCTGCTGCATCGATTCCGCGTCATACACTTCGATGCGATCGCGCGCCGTGTTCGCCGCGTAAAGCGTGCTGTCATTCGCCGCCATGCCGCCGATTTCGGCACTCGTGCCGGTCGGCACTTCGTTCATCATCAGAAAGCCCGCTGCGAGTTGCGCATGCGGGTCAGCGCTTTTCGCGGCCGGCTGGAACGGCGCGGCGCGCTTCGGATCGGCGATCTGCCGACGCGAAATGCCGAACCACTGTTTGCCCTTTTCCGGCCACACGCCCTGCTCGACCAGACGTCCTTTCTCGTTGCCGACTTCGATCGCCACGAAGGCGTACTTGCGATTCACCGCGATCGCGCTGCCGCCGCCGTTGCCCCAACCATGCGTGCCGCCCGCGAAGCCGAGCATCTTGCCGTTCTGGTAGACGCTCGCTTCGGCGCCGCTTTCGTCCCACGGCGCGTTCGTATAGACCTTGCCGTCAGGCGCGACCGCAATCGCGGTGATGTTGATCTGCGTCCACGTGCCATCGCCGAAACCGAAGGTGTTACCGATCCAGGAATTTTTCGCGTTCAACACGGTTTCCGCGGATGCCGTGAAGCTGACCGACGCCGCCGTCATTCCGGCCGCATAGGCAAACACAGCAATCCAGGTTTTGAACGTGAAACGGGCCAAAGTTATTCCTCCAATCAGGGCCGTGCCGCGATCAGGCAACGGGCCCGCGCGGATGCAAAATCCAATGAGATGACGGCTGAGGCCGCTAGCAGCGACGCAAGAACACGAGACTGATTCCCGCAAGACACGACGTATAAGAAGGGGCTTAGTAATCAGGCTCATCACAGCGCCCACGGTCCAACGCGAACCCGATCGAATACGAGCAGTCGGCGCGTGACGCACGCGCCATCCCCGGCCACCCGTCCACACGGCTCACATTACGCGGAAAGAATGCCGCGACGAAAATCGAAAATAATTCAAAAATATTCGGCGCTTTAAGCATCGTGAAAGAAAATGATTTAAAAATCGATTAAATGAAAATGGACGTGAACGCCTGCGTCCCGCAGTGCCCTTGCGCCCCATCCTTACCGATGTAGCCTGATTCCGGCTGCACTTCTTACGGATTGCGACAGCCACAAGGCACAAGCATAAAAATCTATTGCGAATGGATAACGAAACACCCTGTTGCAATCTGATTCATTTATCTATTTCATTCCCGTTTTTTCATCAATTTATTTTCCCTAGAATCGAATGCACTTCCGTTGCGACGCGAAGCGAGCGCGCCCTTGCCCTCAAGCCCTGTTCCTGACTTGAGAAGACTTGCGCGATCCTTCGCCCGGCCCATCCGCTTCACACCATGGACGGTTCATGACTGCTAGCGCACTGCCCTTAGCGCCTTCTCACTCTCGCCGCATCGTGCAGCTCGACGGTTTGCGCGCCATCGCTGTGCTCGCGGTATTCGCCCAGCACGCCTTGAAAGCGCCGCTGTGGATGGGCGTCGATCTGTTTTTTGTTTTGAGCGGTTTCCTGATTACCGGCATCCTGCTCGAACGAAAGGCGCGTCAGCAGTCGTATTTCGGCTATTTCTATGCACGCCGGGCGCGGCGCATCCTGCCGCCTTATCTGCTGCTGATGGCGGTGTCGTCGATTCTGTTCGGCTTCGGCTGGGCGCAGCACTGGCAGTGGTATGCGTTCTTCGCGACCAATATCGGCGACGCGCTCAATCAAAGCGGTCACGACAGCCTGAATGTGCTGTGGTCACTGGCGGTCGAAGAGCAGTTCTATATCTTCTGGCCGTTCGTGATCCTGCTGCTGCCCGAGCGCGTGCTCGGCTACGCGGCGGCCGCGTTGATCGTGCTGGTGCCGGTGCTGCGCGCGGTCGCCACGCCCTGGTTCGATTCGTTCTGGCCGATCTATTACCTGACGCCGTTCCGCATGGACCTGTTGGCGGCCGGCGCGTTGCTCGCCGTCGCCGTACGGCGCGATCGCAATGCACTCGAACCGTTCAAGGGTCTCGCCGTGCTCGGCTTTTTTGCCGCGCTCGCGGTGCTGGCGTGGCTGCATCTGCACTATCCGCGGTTCCGGGCGGCCAATACGCCGCTGTCGAACGCCGCGCTCTACAGCGTTTCGTTGGTGCTTTGTACTTCGGTCGTGGTCATCGCCCTGCAAAGCAAGGGCATCGTCAAGCGACTGCTGTGCAACCCCGTGCTGGTCTATATCGGCACGATCAGCTACACGATCTATCTGATTCACCTGAGCGTGCTGTACACGCTGTGGCCGCTGCATCTGAACCGCTATCTGACCGCGGCGCTCGCACTCGCGATCACCCTCGCCTACGCCAGCATCACGTGGTTCGCGTTCGAAAAACGCTTGATCTTCGGCTCGGCGGGCAAAGCCCATGCGTCCGCCGGCAGCGTGCCGGGGGGCGCATCGCAAGCGCCGCAAAGCCGCGCATGAGGCGCCGCGCGTGGTTCGCTGCGGGCGTGTCGGCCGCTGCGTCAGTGCTGGTTTCGCTGACACTGGATGCGCACGCCAGCGGACCGGCATCGCAGGTGCTGGTGGACGCCTACGGCGATTCGACCACGCTCGGCATTACGTGCAGCGACGGCCACTGCGGACCGCAGGCGCAAAACGCCGTGTCGTATCTGCAGGACGAATTGCAGGCCAGGTACGGTCAACGGGTGCGCGTCACGAACTACGGCGTGGGCGGCACGATGGCCAGCCAACTGCGCGACGGCACCGGCAACCGCCGCGCCGGCCCGACCGCCGGCCTGCCGTGGCAGGAACGGCTCGCCGCTTCGCCCGCGCAGATCGTGTTGATCAACTACGGCATTAACGAAGTGATGCGGAACCAGACGCCCGAGCAGTTTTACGCGGCCGAAACGACGCTCGTGAAAACGGCCCGCGCGCTCGGCAAAGAGCCGGTTCTACAGACCTCGAACCCGATGCCCGACAACCGCCTGAACGCGCGGCTCGCCGAGATGGTCGCGATGACGCGACGGGTGGCCGCCGAACAGCAGGTGCCGCTCGTCGATCAGTTCGCGTACGTCAGCAATCTGCCGGACTGGAAGACGCTGATGTCCGACGGCGCGCATCCCAAGCCGGGTTTGTACCGGCTCAAGGCGGAACAGGATTTTCAGGTCGTCGATCCGCTGGTGCGGCGACTGCTGGACGGCACGCTTTGAAGCTCCTTTTTCAAGTGCACTTCTCTTTCTCTTTTACCAATATCGAAGGCAAGCTATGAGCCAACCACGCAAAGCGATCATCACCGGCGTATCCGGACAGGACGGCGCCTATCTGACCAAACTGCTGCTCGACAAGGGCTACCACGTGACCGGCACGTACCGGCGCACGAGTTCGGTCAATTTCTGGCGCATCCGTGAGCTCGGCGTGCTCGATCATCCGAATCTGCGTCTGGTCGAACACGACCTGACCGATCTGGGCTCGACGCTGCGCCTGCTCGAAGGCGCGCAGGCCGACGAGCTGTACAACCTCGCCGCGCAGAGCTTCGTGGGTGTCTCGTTCGACCAGCCCGTGACGACCGCCGAAGTGACCGGCATCGGCGCGTTGAATCTGCTCGAAGGCATCCGCATTCTGAATCCGAAGACCCGTTTTTATCAGGCGTCGACTTCGGAAATGTTCGGTCTCGTGCAGGCCGTGCCGCAACGCGAGGACACGCCTTTCTATCCGCGCAGCCCGTATGGTGTGGCCAAGCTGTTCGCGCACTGGTCGACCATCAACTATCGCGAGTCGTACAACCTGTTTGCGAGCAGCGGGATTCTGTTCAATCACGAATCGCCGCTACGTGGCCGTGAATTCGTCACCCGCAAGATCACGGACACCGTCGCGAAGATCAAGCTCGGCAAACAGGATGCGCTGGAGCTCGGCAACCTGAGCGCCAAGCGCGACTGGGGCTTCGCGCTCGAATACGTGGAAGGCATGTGGCGCATGCTGCAAGCCGACGAACCCGATACCTTCGTGCTCGCCACCGGCCGCACCGAGACGGTTCGCGACTTCGTGCGCATGGCGTTCGCCGCCGCGGGTTACCAGATCGAATGGTCGGGCAAGGAAGAGCGTGAGACCGGTATCGACGTGGCAACCGGCAAGACGCTGGTGCGCGTGAATCCGAAGTTCTATCGCCCGGCGGAAGTGGATCTGCTGATCGGTTGCGCGGACAAGGCGCACGAGAAGCTCGGCTGGAAGCCGGAAACCACGCTTGAACAGTTGTGCCACATGATGGTTCATGCGGACCTTGGTCGGAACGAGCATCACGAGACGTTCTGATTCTGAGAGGCGGCTGCGTGGGCAGCCGTCACCCTGTGAAAAAAGGCCTGATCGCAACGATTCAGGCCTTTTTCTATTGCGTCATGAAGCCTTCAATGCACCCCGCCCGCCGCGATCGCCTCGCTATACACCGACGCCACACGCTTCGCGATCACCGAATTATCGAAGTTCTCGCGCGCATAACGGCGGCATGCATCGGCATCCGGCAACTTCAGTGAGCCGTTCAACGCGCCTGCCAGGCCTTCCGCAATCGCCTTCGCGCCGGTCTCCGGCAACACCAGATTCGGCGACAAACCCGCCACCGCCTCCGGCAAACCGCCCACCGGCGTCACCAGCACGGGCGTGCCCGAAGCCAGCGATTCAACGGTAATCAGCCCAAAGCCTTCCAATGCTACTGTCGGCACCACGCTGATATTCGCCGCACGGTACAGCGCGGCCAGATGCTGATCGGGCACGAAGCCCAGCAGTTTCACATTGTCCTCGAGGCCTGCCTCGGTGATACGCGCCTGCAATTCGCCTTCGAGCCGCCCCTTG
This sequence comes from Paraburkholderia sp. WS6, assembly GCF_030464835.1. Classification (NCBI taxonomy): domain Bacteria; kingdom Pseudomonadati; phylum Pseudomonadota; class Betaproteobacteria; order Burkholderiales; family Burkholderiaceae; genus Paraburkholderia; species Paraburkholderia sp. WS6. The sequence goes on along the minus strand of NZ_JALQCK010000008.1, from coordinate 151,762 downwards.
CCCGCGATCAGCAACAGCACGTCGGGCTCAGTGCGCTTGAGCAGCTTCACCGCGTCGATCAGATCTTCGAGGCCCATGCGGCGCACCAGACGCCGCACGGCCAGCACGATCGGCCGGTCCTGCGGCAGTTGCAGTTTCAGACGCGCCTCGGCCGGCGTGATCGGCAGATTGAACTGCTCGACGTCCACGCAACCCGGCACGACGCGCACGCGGTCCGGCGCGATGCGATAGCGCGAAGTCAAAATCTTGCCAAAGGCTTCCGACAAGACGATCAGCCGGGATGAGCGCGCATACACCGATTGCTCCAGATAGCGCTTCGCGCGCTGACCGAGCGAATCGGCGCCTTCGACGTGACTCTCGTCGGCCCACGGTCCCTGAAAATGCGAGACCTGCGGAATGCCGCGCGTCACGTCGAGACCCGGAAACGTGTACAGCGCGAAGTGCGACGAAATCACGTCGGGACGCGAGGTGCTGATCTCATGGCGCAGCGCGCGGCGTGCTGCCATCAACCGCAGCGGCAGCGATTGCGCGGCGGAGCCGAAACCGTTGATCGCGCCGCCGGTGTCCGCGGCCACTTTGGGTGAGCCGGCCACCACGCCGCGCACCGCGACGCCCGCGCCCGGCAATGCGCCGACTAGCGAGTAGTACATGCGGTCGAGGCCGCCCGCGCGTTCCGGAAACCAGTGCATCCCGATCTGCAGCGATTTGATTGATCTTGTGGTCATAGTTGTTGTCCCTGAGCGTTCTGAGCGTTGTGGTGGATTGTCTGCCCGGCCAGCGTGTTCAGCGTCAGCGCGTCGGTCTTGGCGACCACCGTGGCTTCCGCTTCGCTGCGTCGGCGGTCCTTCTGCTGCCCCGCCAGTTGCCGGTACAGCGCGATGTATTGCGCGGCCATCCGCGCCCAGCCGAAGCCGGTCGCAAGTTCGTTGGCGGCGACGCCCATCGCGCGGCGTGCGTCGTCGTTGTCAGCAAGACGTGCGATAGCGCCCGCCAATGCCTTGGGATCGTCCGGATCGTCGAGCACGATGCCGCATTCCGGCGTGATGATTTCCGCACCGCCCGCCGTGCGCGCCGTGACCACCGGCAGACCCGCGGCCATCGCTTCGAGCAGCGACAGGCTCATCGCTTCATAGCGTGACGGGAACACGAACGCGTCGACCGAATGCATCAGCACCGGCATTTCCTTGACCAGCCCGAGAAAATGCACGCGATGCGCAATGCCGAGCGCCTTCGCTTCTTCCGGATACGGGCTGCCCGGCAGAAAACCGGCCACTGCGATCTGCACGTGTTCGGGCAGATGCTTGAGCGCTTGCAACACCGTGCCGAGGTTCTTGCGCGGCGTGCGCAAGTCGCCGACGAACAGCAGCAGGAACGCGTCCACCGGCAAGCCGAACTTCGCGCGGTCGCCCGTGGCAGCCGCGAAACCTTGCGTATCGACACCGTTGTAGATCACGTCGACCCGGTTATGAGGCGTCAACCCGATCGCGCGAATTTCATCGGCGACCTTTTGCGACACCGCCGTAATCACCTTCGAGCGCCGGTAAGCCCAGCGTTCGAGCAACGCGTTGCAGCGCGTATAGACCGACTGATACGCGGACCACACGCCCTTTGTGAGCCCGAACGGGTAATACTTGCTGCCGAACCAGCCGCTATGCACGAAGTGCGAGGTGTTGACGTCGGCGGGCACCCACGTGATGAAGCCATTCACGTGCAGCACGTCGAATTCGCGGCGATGCGCGCGCAGCCACATCGCGCTTTTGAACGCGAACACCTGCTGGCGCAGCAGATTGGTGGGCCACCAGCGGCCGATCTTCATCGGCACCCAGCGGACGTTCGGATGCGCGAGCAAATCCGGCGCAACGTGCGACGCAACCAGCGTCACAGCGATGTTTTCCTCGAGGGCGGCGCGCGCAATCTCGTGGTTGACGCGCCCCTGGCCGTCGTTATGGCGCACGACGTGCGTGACAATGGCGACTCTCAATCAGTGCCTCCGTGGAAAAGTAGCGTGCGTCTGCGGTTCATCTTTTCGTAGTGCACCGCGGATAGGATCGAAAAAACACTCATGAAAAGTAGCAGCCCGCCGGTGCCGACCAGCGAATTGGTGAACACCAGCATCGCGAAGGTCGCAAGACTGAGGCTCAGGCAGGCCGAAACGAATTTGTCGTTGCGCAGCTTGAACGACGCGAGCGCCGCGCGCACCACCAGCCACACGATGCCGGACATGTAGAGCAAGGTGCCGGGCCAGCCGAGAACGAATGGGATGTTCATCACGCCGCTGTCGAAGTTGCCGTACTGGCCGAGCTGACCGCCGTCGTTCGAGAGCTTGGTCGAGGTGCCGGTCGCGCCCATGCCTTCGCCGGAGACGTCGGTAAAGGCCGTCTTCGCGAAGGTCGCGTAGAACTCGTTACGCGCGGCGTAGCTCTGGTCGTCGCTCAGGTTGACGAGCGTGTTCAGGCGCGCCTGCATCCGTTCGGCCACCGGGCCGACCGTGAGCAGCGGCACGCAAAGACCGGCAAGCAGCACCGCACTCGCAACGATCCGCACGCGCACCTTGTTGTTCGCCTTGACCAACTGGATCAGGAGCGCGATCACCCAGCCGCCCCACGTCGAGCGCACGAGGCTCAGCGCGAAAGCAAAGAAGCCCAGCGCCGCAGCAACCCAGCGCACGCGGTGCGTCGCCGCCATCACGTAGACCATCGCGCCCATCATCGCGAACGCGAACGGTCCCGACGAGTTCATCGTGCTGAACACGCGCACGCCCATCGGCACAGGATCGCCCTGCGAATTCATCTGCGAGCCGAGCATCCACAGCGCGTCCCACGGCGGCATGATGAAGAACTGGATCAGGCCGTAGCCGCCCATCACCAGCATGCCCCAGATGAAGGTACTCACGATCGTGTCGCGATACTTCGGGTACTGACGCGTGTGCGCCATGATGTGAAAACCGATCAGAATCGGATAGAGCCAGTTCGCGAGGTCATACGTCGCGGCGAGCGGCCCGCTCGACATCACGCCGATCATGAACGCGTAGGCGAGCCCCATCAGAACCAGCAGCACCGGCAGGCCGCGCCGCTGCGAAAGCAGCTTGTAGTAGCGGAGCAAGGACAAGGCACTGATCATCGTCACCGCGAGCGGCGCGACCTGGATCAGGCTGGTGGGCGTGAACGAGCCTTTGGACCAGTCGGCGAGACGCCGCACCTCCGGACTCAGGAACCACAGCCACCACATGAAGCCGATGTAGCGCGCCGGGCTCTTGAAGTAGAGCCACAGGCCCGTCAGGATCGCGAGCACCGGGAATCCAAGCGTGAGCACCGTGCCCTGATGCGCGATGATCAACATCACTGTGATCAGCCACAGTAAGGCTTCCGGCAGCCACTCCTTGCGAGCGCCGGACAGTGCCCGCTCCGCGTTATCGCCGCCTCGCGCAATCGTCGACATCGTTTAGAGGCCTCCGCGTGATTCGCGCGGGCCAGGACGTTGGCCTTGCCCCTGGCTGCCCGCGCGAACTCGCGCCGGCTGGTTCACCGCGGCCGCGGTCGCCGGGGTACGCGGCGCCTTTGCCACGGCATCGGCGTCGGCCGCACCGGCCACAACACGTCCGCGCGACGCTGCGCGCGCCCGCAGCATCTCCTGCGTAATTCTCACGTGCTGCATCGCATAGTTCTGCGTGGTCAGATCGCGCGACAGCAAACCGGCGGCGGCCGCCTGCGCCTGGCGCAATGCATCCGCGGGAGAGGCGGCGAGCTGGTCCACCGCCTCACGCAACGCCTGCGGGTTGAACGGCGGAATGTAAGCCGCCTCGCCCGCCGGAAAATAATCCTGCAACGCGCCAACGTTTGTAACCACCATCGGCTTGCCGACCGCCGCCGCTTCCAGCATCACGGTGATGCCTGAGGCATGCGAGTTCGGCCGCAGCGGCACGACGATCACGTCGGCCCAGTCGTAGAGTTCGTGCTGCTTCTTGATACCGGAGAACAACGCGATCTCGACGTTTGGCGCGCGCAGCGAGGCGGGAATTCGCCGGCGTGTCGCGAGCTTCACCGTGTAGCGCGCATCGTTGCCGAAGGCCTTGATGAGCGTTTCCCAATCGCGGTCGCGATCGTTGCCAATGGCAGCGATGCGGATCGGCGTATGCGGCGTCCATTCGGTCGGCGCTTTCACGGGAAAGTCCTGCGTGTTCAGACCGTACAGGAGCGGCTTCGCGTCGCGCTTGAAATAGCGCTGGCACAGTTCGGCGTTTTCAGTGGCGAGGGTGGTCAACTGGTCGGCGCGCGTCATCAGCTTGCGATACAGCCAGCGGCGCAGAATCCCATAGGAAGGCCATTTATCGAGCAGCCACACGCTTTGCGCCAACAGCAAGGGGCTGGCATCAGCGCCCGCCTTGCGGCCGCTCAGAAGCAGCATCAGGGCGGCGGACAGCCATTCCTGCTCGGTATGCGTCCAGATCACGTCCGAGCGCAGCATCTCGTCGCGGTTGCGCCACGTATGGATGAAGTCGAACCCGAGCGCCGCCTTCAGCGCGCGGCGCAGCAAACGCACGGGTTTGCTTTCGCGCGCGTCCTGCGAATAGGTCAGCCTGAACGCATCGGATTCGGCATGGTGATAACCGTACAGGCAGCCGATGTTATCGCCCGGCCGGTAAAAACGCGGGTCGGCGCCGTAAAACAGATGAACGTGAACTTTCGTACTCATGCAGACACTCCGCTCTGCCGGTGGAAAGGGGCATCGGCCTGCGCGAGCAGGCGCCAGTGCCGATGCACGAACGTGCAGGACGTTTGGGACACATGAGCGCTCGCGGGCTTCACGCGGTCCGGGACAACGCGCGGCGCGCCTCATGTGCGCCGGTGCGCACCGCACGCCAGCGCGACAGCCTTAGGCTCGCCTGTTTCGAAACCAGAGCAAGCGCGGCGTGCGTGAGGCCCGGATAGACGCGCGTGCCCACCAGCGTCCACCACCACCACGCGGTTTCGCGGCGCAGCGGCGGCAACTGATCGCGCAGGATCAGGTGGAAGTTGAAGGCGGCATTACGCAACGCCGCCATGGTTTGCGCGTCGCGCCGGTCGTCGTCGAAACGTTCGGCCGGGAAATGGTCGACAGCCACGCGCGGGTCGTACATCAGCTTCCAGCCGGCGTTCTTGACGGCGAGGCTGAAGGCCATATCGTTGTGAACCTGAGCGCCCGCGCCACGCAGGCGCTGATCGAAACGGATCGTGCGAATCGCGTCGCGCCGATAGCTCATGTTGGCGCCCTTCAGGATGTCGACTTCGCGCGCACCACCCACACCCAGGTGGTGATTGCCGATGATCTTGCCGTGCGCCGTGACCTTGCCGACCAGCGGCCGCTCGCCGTCGAGCACGCGGCCTTTTTCATGCACCCAGTCGCGACCACCCAGCGCACCAAGGCGCGCATCGCTTTCGAACGCGGCAGCAATACGCTGGACCCAGTCGACGTGCGGCGCGGCGTCGTCGTCGGTAATCGCGATCACGTCGCCCTTGGCCGCATCCAGTCCGCGATTCAGGGCCGCGACCTGGCCGGGCACCTCCACCAACGCGACGGATAGCGGCAACGTGCCCGGCACGGCGGGATCACGCAGGCAAGCATGGGTCGCTTCGTCGTCGGCGCGTGCGACCACCACCACTTCGTCCGGCGCGCGCGACTGCCGCTGCAGCGCGGCGAGGCAGCGCGCGAGATCGGCCGGGCGGCGGTAAGTCGGAACCAGTACCGTCACTTTCATCGTGATGTCCTTTTCTATCGTGTTTGCGCTGGCATCAGCCCACTGGGCTCAGCCTCGTGGCTCAGGTGCTCAGATATTCCTCGACCGCTGCATAGCCACGGGCATAACCGCCTCGCGAACGCGCCGGCATCCCGTTGAAGATGCCGCCCTGCACGTGCACGCCTGCTGCGCGCAGGCGCTTCAATGCCTCCGAGATCTCGCCTTCGTTGTGCACGCCCGAGCGAATCACGAAGAAAGTCGAACCGGCATACGCGCCGATGATCGACGCATCGGTCACGGCCAGCACCGGCGGCGTGTCGATCAGGATCACGTCATAACGCTTGGCGAGCCCGTCCAGGTATTGCGGCAGACGCGGCGACATCAGCAGTTCCGACGGATTCGGCGGACGACGGCCGCACGAGATGAAGCTCAAGCCTTCGACGTTCGAGGCGCGGATCGCTTCTTCGAGCGAGATCTGCCCGCTCAGCAATTCCGACAGACCGTTTTCCTGCGCACCGCCCACGTAACGCTCGAGCACACCGCGACGCATATCGCCGTCGATCATCAAGACGCGTTTGCCCGAGTTCGCGAGCAGCACCGCCAGATTGACCGTCAGGAAGCTCTTGCCGACGCCGGACATGGGCCCCGTCAGCATGACGATGCGGTTCTTCGCGTCCATCATCGTGAACTGCATGGACGTGCGCAGGCTGCGCAGGCTTTCGATCGTGACGTCCTTCGGCCGCGCGTTCGCCAGTACCGAGCGCAGGCGTTCGCCGCCGCGCTGGAAGCCGCTTTCGAGCACAGCCTGTTCGGCGCTCAAGGGCACGAGGCCGTACACCGGCAGATGGAACGCGCGCTCGATATGGTCGGGGTCGTCGATGCCCTTGAACATATTGCGGCGCAGGAACACGAAACCGGTGCCGCAGATCAGGCCCAGAATCACTGCCGCCGAGAGAATCAGCACCTTCTTCGGCTTGACCGGCGCGCCCGGGCGCATCGCCTGGTCGACGATATGCACGTTGCCGCCGGTACCGGCTTTCTGCACCGACAACTCCTGCACGCGGTTGAGCAGCAGCACGTAGATGTCTTCCGCCACCTTGGCGTCACGTTGCAACTGCACGGCCTTCACTTCGGTTGCCGGCAGATCGCGGAAGCGATCAGCGTATTTGGCGCGTTGCGCCTCCAGTTCGGCCATCTGCTGACGCGCGGCAACAAGCATCGGATGGTCGTCGCCGTAACGCTCGGTCAACTGCGCCATCTGCAGACGCAAACCGGCAATCTGCTGCTCGTACTGCACGCTGCCTTCGAGGTAGACCTTCGCTTCGTCGCTCGCATTGATCGAACCGGATTGACGCTGGTAAGCGGTCAACGCGGCTTCGGCGCGTTCGAGATCGGACTTCAGGCGCGGCTCTTCGCTCTTCAGGAAGTCGAGCATCTTGCTGGCGTCGACCTGCTTGTTCGACACGTGCTGACGGACATACGACTGCGCGAGCGCATTGGCCACCAGCGCGGCGTGCTCAGGGCTCTTGTCATCCAGCGAGATCTGGATCACGCCGGTCTGCTTGCCCTGCTCCTGCACGGTGATCGCCGACTGGAACGCGCTGATCGCGTCGAGGTCGTTAAAACGCGTCACGGTGAACTCTTCGCCCGGCCGGGCCACCAGCTTGTTGACAAGGATCGTCACGCCGCCGCCCTGCTCCTGCCGGCCAACCTGGCCGCGCAGCAGCAGCGTGCCGTTCTTTGCGTAGAGTTCGTAGTGCTGTTCGTCGAACACCTTCATCGTCAGCTTCTCGCCTTCGAGCGCCGACACCACGTCGAGCGAATCGATCTCGGCCTCTTCACCGCCCCAGGCGTATGAAGCCAGACCCAGCCACGGCGGCGCCGGCTGGCCCGGCGTCGCCATGTGCGCGGCAATGCTGCCAAGCAGCGGAATCGTCTTCGGCACGACGCTGAAGTTCAGCTTCAGTTGCTGGACCACCGGGCCGACTACGCCGCGGCTCTTGATGATTTCGATTTCGGCGTCGGTCGGCAGCGAAGTCGAGCCGGTCGTGATGGCCGCGCCCGTTTGCGTCTGCGTGAGCGCCTGCGAGGTGTTGTCGGACTGCTCGACCCGCACGTGCGCATCGGCCGAATAGATCGGCTTGGCGAGGAAACAGTACGCCGCGGCCAGCGCGACGATCACGCCGGCGATCGCGATCAGCCACCAGATGTCGTCGAGGATCACCTGCACCAGTTGCCCGAGGACGACGTCCTCTTCTTCGGTCTTGATCGGACCGGCCATGTGTGGAGAGATTTGGTTGCTCACAATTCGATCCCGTTTCGGTTGCTTCGGCGTGGGCTTCAGCGTGTGCTCTGGCATGTGCTTGCGCGTTTGCCTCGGCGTTTGCTTCGGTCCCGCGCCCTTTGAGAGCGGCGCGGGCCTGTCGACGGCTCAGACAGTTATCTCGTCAACTGCTTCAGGTAGAACAACGTCTGTACGCTCGGCAGGACTTGCTGCAACACACGGTTGAACGTGGTCGAAGCGGCGGTGCCCACATACACGACATCCATCGGCTGCAACTGGAACTGGGACGACAACATGATCGCGTCGGGCTGCGTCATGTCGAGGCGGTACACGTCCGGCGTGGTCGGATGCTCGCGCATGCCGCGCATCACGAAGATCTGGCGCGGATTGGCGTCCGTGTCGAGAATGCCGCCCGACTGGGTGAGCGCGTCGGCGATCGTCAGGCGGCCCTTCACCATCGGCAGCTGGATCGGCGTCTTCACTTCGCCCATCACGAAGATGCGGCTGTCGTTGTGATCCGGCACGTTGATCACGTCGCCGTTTTGCAGCATGACGTTCTGCGTGGTGTCGCCCTGGTCGAGCATGCGGTTGGCGTCAAGCACGTACAGCTTGTTGTTGCGCGTGAGACGCACGCGCTGGATGTCGGCGTCGCTGTTGGTGCCGCCCGAGCGCGTGATCGCGTCGACCAGCGTGAGCGGCACGTCGCTGATGGCGAGCGGGCCCGGCGTCTTCACGTCACCGGTCACCTGCACTTTCTGGCCGCGGTACGACAGCACGCGCACGTCGACCTGCGGATTGCGGATGTAGCGCACGAGGCCGGTGCTCAACTGATCGCGCACTTCACTCACGGTCTTGCCCGCGGCCTTGATGCGGCCGACGAACGGGAAAAAGATCGTGCCGTCGGGGGCAATCGTCTGGCCGTACGGATCGGCCTGGCCCGGCAGCGCGGCGGTATACGGCTGCTGCAAGGCGCCGCCGATCGACTGCGTGGTGTTGCCGCCCGCGGACAGCGTGCTGCCCTGCGGGGTGGTCAATTCCGGGTGGTCCCACACGGTGATGCCGAGAATGTCCTGCGGCGAGAGCCGGTACACGTACTGCGACGGATCGCTATAGTGCGAAGTCGGCAGCGCCTGTTGCGCGGCAGTGGCTTGCGCCTGTGCTTGCGCCGCAACCAGCGGGCCGTCGATCAGATGCACCGGATAGGTTTCGTTAGCTTGCTGACCCTGATGCTGGCCGTCGTCTTTCAGACGGGACGTGTCGAGGTAATTGCCAGGTGCGGTAGCGCAGGCCGACAGAAAGGACGTCAGCAAAAGCGTGGCGGCGAGTTTCGAATTGACGTTCGCGAATGTGTGTGCAGTGCGTTTTTTCATCAGCATATTTTCTTCAGCCATCCCATGACCAGGTGTTCGATGAGCACGAGACTCTCCCTATAGTCGGCTTCCTTGCCGCCGTGCGGATCGGCGACGTCGGAGTCGTCTTCCCACTTGCCGAGCGGATAGACCTTGCCGCGCGAAGCCGGATCGAGCGCTTCAACCGCGCTCACCTGCGCGCGCTCGCTGACGAGCACGAGATCGGCTGCGCGCACGAGCTCGCGGTCGAGGCGCCGCGAATAGTGGATGCCGGAGGCGACGCCCTGCTCGGCGAGCAGGCGCCGCATCACCGGGTCCATGGCGTGGCCGTTGGTGGCGCGGAGACCCGCCGAATGAAACGCGATCGGCGCTGAGGACGGCCGCGACGGCGCGCGCTGCCGGGCCTTGAACAGCATCTCGGCTGCGGGCGAACGGCACACGTTGGCGTGGCAGACGATCAGAACGTTGGCGAACATGGCGGGCTCCTTAGTGAGGCTTTGGCGGCGCGGCGGCTTATCGGCCAACTTACTGGCCGGCCTCGACCGTATCGGCCGCGTCTACCGTGACCGGCAGGCCGTTCGCGCCAACCTTCGCCGGCGCATTGCGCAGCGCGTGCTGACGGCCGATCGCGTGATACTCGATACCGAGTTCGAGCAGCGCGTCCGGCTCGTACAGATTGCGGCCGTCGAAAATCAGCGGCGTGGTGAGGCTCTCCTTGAGCGAACCGAAGTCCGGACTCTTGAAGACCTTCCATTCGGTCAGGATCACCAGTGCGTCGGCGCCCTCGGCCGCTTCCATCTCTTCGTTCACGAACGACAGGCGCGCATGCTGTTGCGGCACGTCCTTCAGATCGAGTGCGAACACACGCTTCGATTCGTCGATCGCGACTGGGTCGTAGGCCTTCACCCGCGCGCCACGGCGCAGCAGTTCGGCGATCAGCGGACGGCTCGGCGCCTCGCGCATGTCGTCGGTGTTCGGCTTGAACGCGAGACCCCACACGCCGAAGGTGCGATCCGACAGGTCTTCGCCCAGACGGTCGACGATCTTCTGCGCAAGGATCTTTTTCTGCGTGTCGTTGACGGCTTCCACCGCTTCGAGGATGCGCAGATTGGCTTTGTGGTCGGCTGCGGTGCGAATCAGCGCCTGCACGTCTTTCGGGAAGCACGAACCGCCGTAGCCGCAACCGGCATACAGGAAGTCGTAGCCGATGCGCGGATCGGAGCCGATGCCGCGGCGCACCGCTTCGATATCCGCGCCGACGCGGTCGGCCAGATTCGCGAGCTCGTTCATGTACGAGATACGCGTGGCGAGCATCGCGTTGGCCGCGTACTTGGTGAACTCGGCCGAACGCACGTCCATGTACAGCGTGCGTTCGCGATTGCGGTTGAACGGCGCATAGAGACGCTTCATCAACTCGCGCGCTTTTTCGCCGGGCACGTCTTCATCGCAGCCGAGCACGATGCGATCGGGGCGCGTGAAGTCTTCCACGGCGGCGCCTTCTTTCAGGAACTCCGGATTCGACACCACGGAGAACATGTGGCTCGCGTTGCGCGTGGCCAGTTCCTCGGCGATCACGTCGCGCACGCGCGAAGCCGTGCCGACCGGCACCGTCGATTTGTCGACGATCACCTTGAAGCCCGTCATATGACGGCCGATATTGCGCGCGGCGGCGAGCACGTATTGCAGATCTGCGGAACCGTCTTCGTCGGAGGGCGTGCCCACCGCGATGAACTGGATGTCGCCGTGCGCGACCGCGGCCTCGATGTCGGTCGAGAACTTCAGGCGGCCTGCCTTGCGATTGCGCGCAATGATTTCCTGCAGACCCGGTTCATGGATCGGCACGCCGCCGTTGTTGAGCACGTCGATCTTGCGCTGATCGACGTCGAGACAGAACACGTCGTGGCCGATGTCGGCGAGACATGCGCCCGTCACGAGGCCTACGTAGCCACTACCGATGATCGTCAGGTTCATGTATTACACCTCGGAAAATGGAGTTGATTCAGGAGAGCGGCCGCGCGTTGCGCGGCTGCGCCTCAATATGCGTTGCTGCCCACAAAGCCCTTCCACAGCGTCAGCACGACGATCTTGATGTCGAGCCAGAAGGTCCAGTGCTGCATGTAGTACAGATCGAGCTTGACGCGGCCCATCATCTTTTCGATGCGGTCGGTCTCGCCGCGATAGCCGTTGATCTGCGCCCACCCGGTGATGCCCGGCTTGATCCGGTAGCGGTGCATGTAGCCCTTCACCAGATCCTTGTAGATATCGTCGTGTTCGAGCGCGTGCGGACGCGGACCCACAACCGACATCTCGCCGCGCAACACGTTGATGAACTGCGGCAATTCATCGAGGCTGGTGCGCCGCAGGAACGCGCCGACCGCGGTGATACGCGGATCGCGCCGTGTCGCCTGAGTGATCTTGCCGGCCTCTTCCTTGTGCATCTTCATCGAGCGAAACTTGTAGATCTCAAACTGGTTGCCGTCGATGCCCTTGCGCTTCTGGCGGAAGAACACCGGGCCCGGCGAGCTCACCTTCACCATCACCGCGATCACCAGCATCACCGGCGACAGCGCGGTCAACGCCGCCAGCGCGAACAGCCGGTCGAAGATGCGCTTGGGCAGCACGCGCAGATCGGTGATCGGCGAGGCGGCCAGGTTGATCGCCGGCACGCCGAGCAGATCCACCATCGGCTGATTGAAGAGCGTGAGGCTGCGAACGTCCGGAATGAAGCGGATGTTCACGAAGTCGTTCTTCAGGTCCATCACGAAGCGATGGATCGCCTTCTCCTTCGAGATCGGCAGCGCGAGCCACAGTTCACGAATCGCGCGCTGACGCACCAGTTGAAGCATCCGCGAGTAATCGCGCTCGACCGGCACGCCTTCGATCGCGTCGCTCGCATCCGGATCTTCATAAGGGTTGATCGTGCCCTCCTCGTCGAACACCACGACGGGGCTAAAGCCCGCTTCCGGGCGGCTGCGCATCTGTTCGATCAGGAAGCGCCCATACGGCGCGCCGCCGACGATCGCCACCGCGCGCTGATTGAAGCCTTCGCGGCGCAGTCCGCGCAGGATCGAGTAGACGATCACCTTGGTGACGATCAGCAGCACGATCGTGGCGATAGCCCAGTAAAGGAGCCACAGACGCGACAGGCTGTCCGAACGGTGCAGGCTGAAGCTGATCAGGATGCCGGTGATCTCCACCATCACCCAGCCGCCCGCAACGCGGCACAGCAGGTCGTACAGCGGCTTGCCGCGCCACGACTGATAGATCCCCAGCGCAGGAAAGAACACCACCACGAGCAGGCAGTCGAACGCGAGCGACACACTTTGGACGTCGTCCAGCCACGCCAATTTCCCGCTGTGCACGGCCGTCGCGATAGCCGCGCCGAGCGCGACCATGGCGATGTCGATGATTCTCGATAGAACGCTCAGCATGCGCTGCCCCTCAGTTCGTCAGTCAAGTGCCATCCGTTGGTTGGTTGAATTCCCGTCACACTCATTGCGTCCGGCCACCGGGAGCGCAACGCCGGTATTCGCGCCTGCAGATCGATGCGCGGCGCGAAACTGATTGAACCGGTGTTAATTGCCCTGCCGCTTTCCGGATTAAAAAAATTCCTGAACGGACGATCCGGAAAACAGGTGTCGAAATGAGTGAATACCCTTGTACAGGTATAGATAAAGCGGTATTAAAATTCGGACTGCAAGACAGCAAAATATCTCAAAATGTATCGGTCAAATTTTCAGCATTTTTTCCGAATTTTGTGCGGCAATTGTTACCGAATTGGCGTTTGAGAGACCCGTTTATCGCCGTTCTGGAGGCGGATCTGAGCCAAGCCGTCCGTTTTCCTACGAAGCTTACGCCTCGCCTTTCGTCCCCATTCTGCGTCATTCCGCCGGATAAAAAAATGGTCCGTGATTTTTTTCGGGTAATTTTTCTTTTTTAAAAATTATTCGGACATTTTTTCTTCACGAAACGGCCAACTTTATTCGACGTTTTATATAGTTTCTATTTAACGCGCTTTTATTGATTCTTTACTTCGTGATAAAACTCGACGCATTCACCCAGCCTCGAGGAGTCCATCATGACAGCTCCGGTTACGGCCACACCCGCCGACACCCGGTCCACGCAAGCTATGCACCTGAACGTCAAGCTCAAAGTTCATCCCGTGATTCTGGCGGGCGGCTCCGGTACACGGTTGTGGCCGATGTCACGCGAGCAGCATCCGAAACAACTGATTGGCCTGCTCGGCGACGACTCGCTGCTGCAGTCGACCACGCGCCGGCTCGACGGGCTCGAAACGGGCCATCCGCTCGCCGAGCAACTCGTCGTGGTGGCCAACGAAGAACAGCGCTTCACCACGGCCGAGCAATTGCGTACGAGCGGCAAGCCGACCCGGCTGATTCTCGAACCCGCCGGTCGCGATACGGCGCCGGCGCTGACGGTGGCTGCCCTTTCGATCGCCGCGCAGGACGAGGACGGCATCATGGTCGTGATGCCCGCCGATCACGCGGTGACCGACAGCGCCGGTTTTCATGCAGCGGTGGCGGCCGGCGTGCAGCATGCGGCAGCCGGCCATATCGTGACGATGGGCATCGTACCGACGCGTGCGGAAACGGGTTATGGCTACATTCGCATTGGCGCGGCGCTTGGCACGCCTAATGACGCTCGCGCAACGGACACCGATGCGGCCGGCAAGGTCGGCGCGCACAAGCTCGATCGCTTCGTCGAAAAACCGCATCTGGAACTGGCGCAGCGGTATATCGAATCGCAGGAATACTGGTGGAACAGCGGCATTTTCATCATGCGCGCCTCGACCTGGCTGAAGGCGATCCGCCACTTCCAGCCGGCGATTTACGAAGCCTGCGACGCGGCCTTCGCAGGCGGCAAAGCGGACGGCGATTTCTTCCGTCTGCAACGCGACGCGTTCAGCGCCTCGCCGTCGAATTCGATCGACTACGCGGTGATGGAGCAACTGGGCAACGATCAGACCGCTGCATCCGGCGTGGTTGTGCCGCTGCAAGCGGGCTGGTCGGACGTGGGTTCGTGGGACGCGATCTGGGACATTTCGGAGAAAGACGCCGATCGAAACGTGGGGCGCGGCCACGTGATGTTCGAAGGGGCAAGCTCGACCTTCGCGCATTCGGAAGGACGCCTGATCGCCTGCGTCGGCACGCAGGATCTCGTGGTGGTCGAAACGGCGGATGCGATTCTGGTCGCGGACAAATCACGCGTGCAGGACGTCAAGAAGATCGTCGGACGGATTCGCAACGATGGCGGACTGGAAGCGACCAACCATCGCAAGGTGCATCGCCCGTGGGGCAACTACGATTCCGTCGACACCGGCGAGCGCTTCCAGGTCAAACGCATCGTCGTGAAACCCGGTGCGCGACTCTCGCTGCAAATGCATCATCACCGCGCGGAACACTGGATCGTCGTGCGCGGCACCGCACTCGTCACGCGGGGTGAAGAGCGCTTTATCGTCTCCGAAAACGAATCGGCTTATATTCCGCTGGGCGTCACCCACCGTCTCGAGAACCCGGGCAAGATGCCGCTCGAAATGATCGAGGTGCAGTCGGGCTCGTATCTCGGCGAAGACGATATCGTGCGTTTCGACGACACGTATGGACGTCAATGATTCACAACGAATGAAGCGGGAACCTGCGGCTGTTGCTCCTGACGGCCGCGGGGTATTGCTGTACTGCTAACCGCCGCGCTCACCCCGCATGGGAGATGAGTTCTGGATACGACGGATAACGATCTGACGCACTGCTTTCGGTTGCGGGTGCGGCCGGTTCGCTGGGATAACGGCGCAGCGGTCCGCGGAATGCATTGAGCGGACCGTGCAAAGGCCCACCGTGATTCACAGCGACCGGCTCCGGCACATGACGCATGGCCGGCAACGGACGCGCCACTGCCGCAGCCGCCGCAGTGGCATTAACTGCAGGTGCGGCCTCGGCTGCAGCCTGCGTACGGCATTCACGGTCGATCCACTGCCGCGCCCATTCGAGCGCGTATTGCTCCGCCGCGTCGGCCTCGGCAAAGCGCGGACCGACGAGGCCGGAACGCTCGACGCGTTTGCCGTCCTTCATGATCTCCGCCCACGCGCGATACATGGCGTTGGGCACCTGCTCCGCCGCCACGTAGATCACATAGCCGCGCCGGTCGGCGACTTGCGTGCCGCGTGGCGCGAGGCTCATCGACAGCGAGCTGCGCTGCTGATCTTCAAGCTGTTGCGTGCGGCGTGCCGACGCGATAGCCGAATCCAGACCGTGCATTGCCGTGTCCACCGCCCGCGCTTCCTCCATGCCTTGCAGACCAGCGCGCATGGCAGGCCGTGCCGCGGGTGATGCAGGTGCAGGTGCCGAGGGGGCCGAACGCGTACGCGACACCGGCGGCGCGTTTGTCATACCCGTCGTCATTCCGGACAACTGGCGCGTGATATCGGCGAACGGATCCGCCGAACGCCAGTTGCCCAGGCTGCTCGATACGCCGGGGGCCTGCCACGATTCGGGGCTCTTCCACGACACACCGCGCAGACCTTCGTCGCGCACGCTGGGGGTTTCGGCTATCGGTAATGCCGGTTTGGCCGCGACGGGCGGCGCCGGTTGCGGGACGTACGCGAAGGTACGCCCGGTTTGCGACAACAACCGAACCATCTCGAGGAGGGTGCCGTTCAACTGCCATTCTTCAAAACGGCGCCGGCAGGTAGGACCCGACGGATAGCGGCCCGGCAGTTTCGACCAGGGTTCGCCAGTTGTCAGAATCCACAGGACGGCATTCGCCACGATGCGCGGTTCGGCGCGGGGCCGACCGCGTCGGTTCAGACGGACGGCCGGCTCATCAGAGACAAGCGCTGCCAGCAGCGCCCATTCGTCATTGCTTAGCTCATCGAAAAACATTGGGTTTTCTCCACGCAGCCTGGCCGGGCCGCGGCTTTGGGCGGCCACGGATTCAACTTTCACGATCCGTGTGCAGCCCGCGGTTGCACAAATATGTTTTGTACGTTCTGTTTGCGGGTCAATAGCGCACTGGGTTAGTGCGGTTTGTCCCTATTGCGAAGCACAAAACGTGGTCTCACTCGTGCATGGGAGAATTTGTGCACGAAGCATACCATCACCAGGGTTTGCGTGAATATGGTTGAGACAAGTGTTACGGATGGAAACAATCTTGTCCTTTTTGCTGCGTCATTTTTCGTATTGCCGTAACAGAACCACCGTCGGTTCCCGCGCCGAAAGGCGTTATTGCACAGCACAACGGCGCGGCAACGGCGACGAATTGCATTTACGAAATCGGCATTTGAGTCACAACGCATTTCGATGCATTTTGAAGGTATTTCCACCCGCTGCGGAATGTCTCGGCGCAGCGTTTTGACAGCACCTGAGTGACATCGGGACGCGATTGTCGTCGAAGCGAACACAGCGCTTCTTCATGCTGTTCGCATTCCTCTCGACGCCGCGCGAGCGCGGCTGTTCGCGCTTGCTTCTAACGCACGGGGTTCGCCGCGCCCTCACCCACCACGGTCATCCATGGGCGTACGAGCCAGCGCGTTACGAGCCCTGCGAGCACGTACGGATCGGCTCTGGCAAAGGCTTCGGCGGCTTCGGGAGAGTCGCCTTTGAAGAGCAGCACGGCAGTGTCCACAGGCTCGGTCAAGGCTCCGGCCAGTTGCAATTCACCGCGCTCCGCTGCCGCCCAGGCGAGAGCCAGATGGGCGTCGCGATACGCGCCACGCCTCTCGAGGTAGTCCGGCACGAGGTCATACATCAACAGGTAGTGCATGGCGAGCCTCCTTTGGCTTGCGTGACTGAGACGACGGGCGGCGCATCGGCGCAGGAATTCCAGTCAAGATTACCCCTATGATATTCAACGGGATTTTCTGCCGATTTCCTATTCATTTGCACCTGCAGCAATGCAAATTGGATGTTTGGAATTTGATCGTCCATATGGAATGACGCCGGCCTAATTCATTTGCATACGCCTCGCCAATTAATCCGGATTGCATAACATATTTTTGCACTGCTGCGATTCAGTCGTTTTACCCCCCCGGGGGGCCGCCAACCCCGCTGCGTAGGGGAAAACCAGCGTGCTCGCCTGTCAACCGGAATGGCATTCCGTCCGTTCTGGCAGACAGCATTTGCCATAATCGACGTGCCGAGGGGTCCTGGACACCGTTGACGCCCACGCGCATGAACGACCAAAAACGTTTTCACCACCGATGGAGTGTCACATGAAAATCCAATCCGCTATCGCTGCGCTGGTGCTGGGTACTGTCCTCGTTTCGCCGGTGTTCGCGCAGAACAGCCAGCAAACGAAAATGGCCGACTGCAACAAGCAGGCTGGCGACAAGAAAGGCGACGATCGCAAGGCCTTCATGAAGACCTGCCTGTCCGCCAAGCCGGCCGCCGCCGCGCCGATGAGCCAGCAGGACAAGATGAAGGCGTGTAACACGCAAGCCGCCGGCAAGAAAGGCGACGACCGTAAGGCCTTCATGAAGACCTGCCTGTCGTCCGCGCCGGCGAACTAAACACGAGGCAATCGGCGCGGCCCACGCGCCGCGTGTCTGGCCGCGTATTGCTCGAACAGGGCCGCGCCATTTTCCGGCGCGGCCGCTGTCTTCCTTCTGTCCTGACTCCCACTCTCCGTCGCCGCTTATCTCCCGGCAGCCGCCCTCGCGCGACCTATCCCTTCGCAGTCCATCCGCGCGAACGCGCCGTTTTTCTTCTATGATGGCTGCGGAGACGGCCCACCCCCATACACAACATTAGACGGGCCGCCATCTTGTCGTTGGTGCTGCAGAGCATCGATCGGAGGCAAGGATGGTATCGAAGCATAAAAACCGCTGGTTAAGGCGGTGGCTGGTCGTCATCATATTCTGGGCCGTGCCCGTGGCGATCGTTGCAGTCAGCGAGATCCGGGAGGAAATGGCGTATAACGCCGTCGACCTCGACCGTGCGCTGACCACCTGGAATTTCACCGACGCACAACGCGCCGCCGGCGCGCCCGCGCGCTGCCGCGGCAAGCCCGACGAGGCGCAAGCCGCCGGCTGCCCGGCCGATGTGCTGGCGGCCAATGCGCCGCGCCAGCAGGACGCCCGCAACGAATACAGCGTGCGCCGCTCCACGCTCATGGGTTACCTCTGGCATGCGTTCGTCGGCTACTGGATCGTGCCGGCGGTCACGCTGTTCCTGATTGGCGTATTGATCGGCATGATTCGTCGCGTGCTGCGGCGCCCGCCGGTCAAAAGTCCGGCAAACCATGGCTGAGGACGCGGGTGCAGCGTCGAGGCAACACTTTCAATTCGATTTCAATGCGAATCGCGAACGCGAAAAATCGGTAAAAACCGGTCCTCCATACGGTTTCAACTCGGGCGCCGATAAGCCGGTCCCTGCGCCGTTCGATTCTTCAGAAGCCCATTCGAAGGCGCTGTCCGAGCGTCGTCCAACGCCCTCCCGCCACCGGTCAAAATTACATCGGCGCACCTTGCGATGGCTCGCAAACCCCCGCCCCACAAGGCTTTTCGCCGAACGACGAAGTACGCCGTCTACGCTTGCGTGTGATATAACTTAAAGACAACCCGGCAACACCATATGAGGTTGTGCCCAGGAACCATGATGGAGAAAAACGATGCAAAGACGAAACTTCATGCTGAAGACTACCGCTGCGCTCGCTTTCGGAGGCCTTGCAGTCGCTGGTTGCACGACTAACAGCGGCAACCCCAGCACACCCTCCACTGATGCCTCCAAACGCCAGTCGATCGACGCCAGCGTCGACGGCACCATGTCGCGCCTGTTCACAACCGTGAAGGGTTCGCGCGAACTCGTATCCAAGGCGCGCGGCGTACTGGTGTTCCCGTCGGTACTGCAAGCAGGCTTCATCGTTGGCGGCCAGTATGGCGAAGGTGCGCTGCGCGTAGGCGGCGGCACGGTCGGCTACTACAGCACGGTTTCCGGCTCGCTCGGTCTGCAGGCGGGCGCGCAATCGAAGGCCATCATCTTCCTGTTCATGACGCAGGATTCGCTCGACACATTCCGCAATGCCGATGGCTGGTCGGCGGGCGGCGACGCCTCCGTCGCATTGGTGAAGATGGGCGCCAACGGCGCGATCGACACGACCACGGCGACTGCCCCGGTCGAAGTATTCATTTTGACCAATGCCGGCCTGATGGCCGATGTCTCGCTGCAGGGCACCAAGGTAACGCGCCTGAAGATCTAGGCGCGCGATCCCGTGTGATCCCGCGTGATCCGGTTACCGGCCCCACGCACAGCGGCAATAAAAAACGGCGATGCGTAGTGCACATCGCCGTTCTTTTTCATGCCACCGTGTGGGCCGGTTTTACGCCGCTCAACTCCCCGACGTATCGATCACCTTGAAGCGCGAACGCTTCTGCGCGCGAATTACGGACTGGTACGCATCCACATACTGCTGCGCCATCCGGTGCGACGTGAAGCGCTCTTCGAAGCGTTGCCGCACGCCCGCCCGCGGCATCTTATGCAGGCGATTGACCGCCGCCACCGCGCCGATCTCGTCTTCGACGATAAAGCCTGTCACGCCGTCGTCGAGCACTTCCGGCACCGAGCCGCGGTTAAACGCAATCACCGGCGTGCCGCACGCCATCGCTTCGATCATCACGAGGCCGAACGGCTCCGGCCAGTCGATCGGGAAGAGCAACGCATGCGCGCCGGATAGAAACTCCGCCTTCTGGTTATCCGCGATCTCGCCGATGAACTCGACATACGGCAAGTCCAGCAACGGCCGGATTTCGCGCTCGAAGTATTCGCGGTCGGCAGCGTCCACCTTCGCGGCAATGCGAATCTGCATGCCGCAGCGTCCGGCAATCCGGATCGCGGTATCCACGCGCTTTTCCGGCGAGATACGGCCAAGAAACGCGAGGTACTTCTGCTCGACGGGTTGCGGCGTATAGAGCTGCTCCGGCAGACCGTGATAGACGGTGGTGAGCCACTTGGCCTGCGGCAGCGGATGACGCTGCGAATTCGAAATCGAGATCACGGGCGCGGTGTTGAAGGTGTCGAACACCGGCTGTTGTTCGGGCAAATCGAGGCGGCCGTGCATCGTCGTGACGAAGGGTGTCTCCTGGCGCTTGAAGACCGAAAACGAGTAATAGTCGAGGTGAAAATGCAGCACGTCGAAGTTTTCGGCCTGGCGGCGCACCAGTTCCATCAACAGCATATGGGGCGCAATGCGGTCGCGGATACCCGGGTCCAAACGCAGCGCACGCGGCCAGACGGGTTCGAGCTTTGCACTCGTGACGGAGTCGCCGCTCGCGAACAGCGTCACGTCATGGCCGAGATCGACCAGCGCCTCGGTGATGTAGGACACGACGCGCTCCGTGCCGCCGTATAGCTTCGGCGGCACCGATTCGGTCAAAGGGGCGATCTGCGCAATCTTCATATTTTGTCTCCGTGAACTGACGGCTCGCGCCGATGGCGGTGCACGTCAGCGGCGCTGTTTATGACAGCGCCGGTCCTTCTCCATCAATGCAGTGAACGCCAGGCGTCCGCCTGCACCATCCGCATCACACCATTATTCACTAGGGCGGAACAAAAAAACCCTTGGCCTTGCAATTCCTGTGCGCTGTTACATTCGACTTACATCCGATGGCGCGCCTATTATCCGCTCAGGTATGTAGCTTAGGTACGTAGCCTGGGTACCTCGCCTGCCGATTGCCCTCAACCAGATCACGTGGCCACGGTTATCGCGCCGGCCATTTCCACGGCGGCAGGTCGCGATCGTCCGCATCGGTGATGCGCGTGGCGCCAAAGTGCTTCTCGAGCACGATCGACTGGCTGCCGTCCTCTCGTTCGAGCGCCGCGATCAACCGCGCCGCGTGCGACACCACCAGCACCTGGGAATGCGCGGAAGCCCGCGCGATCAGGCGCGCCAGCGCCGGCAGCAGGTCCGGGTGCAAGCTCGTCTCCGGTTCGTTCAGCACCAGCAACGCCGGCGGACGCGGCGTGAGCAACGCGGCCACCAGCAACAGATATCGCAAGGTGCCGTCCGACAGCTCCGCGCCCTTCAGCGGCCGCAGCAGGCCGTGTTGCTGCATCGATACTTCGAAGCGGCCGTCCTGCGAGACGACGTCGAGGCGCGAACCGGGAAAGGCGTCGTCGATGGCGGTATCGAGCGCAACCGGGTCGCCGATCTCGCGAATGGTTTGCAAGGCCGCGGCGAGGTCCGCACCGTCGTTCGAGAGCACCAAGGTGTGCGTGCCGATCTGCGGCAGACGCACGGCCGCTTCGGCATCGGTGCGGAAGTGATCGTAAAAGCGCCACGAACGAATCTGCTCGCGCACCGTGATCATCTCGGGAGCGGTCCGGGGGTCGGAGAACTCCGTCATCATGCTGTCGAAGCTCGCGACGGGTTGAGGGATGGTTTGCCACTCGCCCTGCTCGTCACGCGTACGCAGCGCTGCGCCGTGCCGGTCGACCAGCAAGGCCGACGGCCGCAGCACCGGGCCGCTCCAGATGCACTCGCGTTTGATGGTGGGGTCGAGCGGGAAGCGGGTGGCCCTGTCGAGCGGCGGCAACCCGAGATCGATCGCATAGCCGAACTCATCGCCGGAAAATCCAAGCCGCAGACTCACCGGCTCTTTCCGGCGCGTGCCCTCGACTGGCAATTCTCCGGCCAGTACCGCGCGCGAGAAACGTTCAGGCCCAGCCCACAACGTGGATTGCAAACCACCCTCACGCGCAAGCGACGTAATCACCCCGCCGCGCGCAGTCTCGGCCAGCAAACGCAACGAGCGATACACGCTCGATTTGCCGCTGCCATTCGCGCCCGTGATGACATTCAACTGCCCGAGCGGCACGATCAACTCGCGCAGCGACCGATACCCCGCGATGGCCAACGTCCTCAGCATGCGGACACCTTTCGATCAAACGCGCACTGCCGGGCGCTCAGTAAAACCATTCTGTTCAAACGCACCATCATTTATGTCCACCGCCCTTGCCCGGCGTCTGCACGGGCACACTGCGCAAATCGTTCAGGAAGCTATCGCGCCACACGCCGAGATCGTTCTTGCGCAGCGCCGCCATATTGATCTCGTGACGCCGCTGGCGTGCATCGAGCGGCATTTGCAACGCGCGCTGCAAGGCCTCGCACATGCCGATCGCATCGTGCGGATTGACCAGCAGCGCGCCAGTCAACTCCGCCGCCGCACCGGCGAAAATCGACAGCACCAGCACGCCCGGATCGTCCGGATTCTGCGCGGCGACGTATTCCTTCGCGACCAGATTCATGCCGTCGTGCAACGGTGTGACAAAGCCGATCTGCGACTCACGAAACAGCGACATCAGTTTCCAGCGGTCGTACTGCTGATTCAGGTAGCGGATCGGCGTGTAATCGAGGCCCGAATAACGGCCGTTGATGCGCCCTGCTTCGTATTCGAGATCCTGGCGGATCTTCTGATAGGTGGCGACGTCCGAGCGGGTCGGCGGCGCGATCTGCACGAGCGTCACGTTGCCGCGCCATTCGGGCGAGCGTTCCAGCAGTTGCTCGAAGGCGCGAAAACGTTCAACGAGTCCCTTCGAATAATCGAGCCGGTCGACGCTCATGATCAGCTTGCGGCCTTCCAGACTCTGCTTCAGGTCGAGCACGTGCTGGCGGCTTTCGTAGCGCTCGGCCTGTTCGGCGATTTCATCGGGGAACACGCCGATCCGATAGACGCCCGTGCGCAGCTTGCGGCCGAAGGCTTCCACATGGTTGCCTCCGCTCACGGTGCCGCGCGCGTGGCGCGTCACGTAGTCGTGGAAAGCGAGTTCATCGGTTGCGGTCTGGAAGCCCAGCAGGTCGTAGCACGACAGCGATTTCACCAACTCTTCGTGCGGCGGAATGTTGAGCAGAATCTGCGGCGCGGGAAACGGAATATGCAGGAAGAAGCCGATGCGGTTCGTGATGCCCTCGGAGCGCAGCGCTTCGGCGAACGGGATCAGATGGTAGTCGTGAATCCAGATCACATCGTCGGGTTCGAGCAGCTTGATCAGCTTGTGCGCAAGCCATGCGTTGACGCGGCGGTAGCCGGCATACTCGTCGCGCTCGTAGCGTGCAAGGTCGTTACGGTAGTGGAACACGGGCCAGAGCGTCGCGTTCGAGAAACCGCGGTAATACTGATCGTAATCCTTGCGCGTGAGACCGACGGTCGCGAAGGTCACCGCGCCGTCCTGCTCCAGCGTCGGACCGGCGTTGGCGACGGTCTCGCTCACCACGTCGCCGCTCCAGCCGAACCATACGCCGCCCGCGTCCTTCAGCGCGCCGAACACGCCGACCGCGAGGCCGCCTGCCGACCCTTTGGTTTCCGTCGGCGTTGCGACGCGATTCGACACGACGATCAGTCGGCCCATGTTGGTAGTCCTCCTTGGTTCGCACGGCGCGGCGTTCGCGCTTCAAGGGCTTGTGGCGCCTCGAGCGCTGCAACACTTCGATGACGTCAAGCGGCTGCAAAACGCGCGACGCCGCGCCAGGTTCGTGAGTCAGATGGACGATTCGACCGCCTGGGTGTCCGATCAGTTGCACTCATCGGCGCTGCATGCGGCGCTACACCTTTTCCTTCACCTGCTGCAACAGATCGCCCGCCTGATGAAGACCGGCGCGGCTTGCCACGGGATCGGCCTCGGTGTGCGCGGCGGTGCTGCCGGCGGGTGTCTGCGTGCTGCGCGGCACCCAGTCGGGCGGTTCGCCCTTGCCGGTTTCGAGTTCGGCCGACACGTCGGTGCGCGACCGTGGCATTGCGTGGAGCGGGCACTACGCGGGCGAGGCCATTGGCCGAACAGGCGGCAAAATGCCGAGGGAGCGGGCATGAGCGCGAAGGCCACGCCCCGCTGATGACACTGACGCTGACGAGCGCTGAAACAGCGGCGTGCGCCGTCCAGGTTTGAGGCTTCCGGCGCGGCATGCCTGTAGACATCTTAGGCGTTCGTCCGCCAGGACCGGGGATAGGTGCTTAAGCCGGCGGCCTGTGAAAGCGGGCGGCCGGGTTTAAGCCGGCCAGAAACACGCCTCAAGGCTCAAGCAGGCTGAAACGCCCGACGTGCCCGATTCGGGCACGCGGCGCAAACGTCAGCCGCGACTCACATCAAATTCAAATCAACTACGCGATCAGCTACCGCTCTTGCAAGGAAATGCCTTGCCGAGCCCGAGCGAGATCGCCGTGCTGGCGTTATAGCCCGCGACGATCGGATTCTCGGCGATGTACTTGCGTACCGCGTCGGTGAGTTGCGCCGAGCGCGCGTCTGGCGGCAGGCAGTAGTACTGGCCGACGCGCGGCCCGGTGGTGCCGCCGATCGCGTCGATCGTGTTGAAGATGCCGTCGGCAGCGCCTTCGATATACGCGGCACACGCACTACGCGATGCTACATCGGTCTTCGTGCACAGCTTGTTGAGGTCGCCTCCCGTAAACGCGGCTGCCGATAACGGTACGGCAAGCGCGCTGGCGAAAATCAAAGCCCGCAGCATGGTGTTCCTTTCCAGGGTCGTTTATCAGGCGGTCTAGCGCCGCATCGAACCGGCGCGCCTCGCAACGCGCCAAGTCGTCATTCTGCACTGTTTTGCGAAGCGGCAGGCATGCCAACGGGTGCTATCTTCAGGCAAATTTGTGGCCCAGGGAACCGACAGCCGGTGTCCGTGAAGCTGGCGCCCCGGTGGCCGGTTCTCCGGCTTTTCGCGCACTTCACTTCTGTTGCATCTGCTGCAGGCGCGCAGTGAGGCCTTCGACCACGTCCGGTTCCTTGTAGGTCTTCGCGAAATCCAGCGCAGTCAGGCCGATCTGGTTCTTCACCGTGAGGTCCGCGCCGTTATCGAGCAGGAGCTTCACCGTCGACACGTGACCGCCGCGCGCGGCCATCATCAGCGGCGTGGTGCCGTTCGGCGAGCCGGCGTCGACGTAGGCCGAATGGTCGAGCAGCACCTTGACGATATCGTCGTGGCCGTTCGCAGCCGCATAGTGCAGCGGCGCCCAGCCCTTCTTGTTGACTTCGGCGTCCTTCGCGATCAGCAGGTTGACGAAGTCGAGGTCGCCGCCCAGCGCGGCCATCATCATCGCGTTCTCGCCGGCTTTATCCTGGATCTCGATGTCGGTTTTCGGATTGGCAATCAGCGCCGCCCCCACCTTGTCCGACTTCTCGCGCGCGGCGAGCACCAGCAGCGGGATGCCCTGGTTGTCGACGCTGTTCGGGTCCATGCCCTTGGCGAGCAGCTTGTTGACGCCGTCGACGTCGTCGAATTTCACCGACTTGACGAGCGAGTCGATCGGCGCGGCCTGAACCGGCGAAGCGACCAGCGAAGTCAGCGCGGCGCAGGCAAACGTGGCGGCCAGCGCGAGGCGCGACACGCTGCGGCGTGCCGAACCGAGGGCGGTTTGCGCCGCTGAAGTCTCTTGAATCGCCGCCGTCGAAGTCGAATAATTTGTCATGTTTTACTTTAGGAAACTTCCCTATCCATTTGATATTTATTGGCTTTACCGATCACACACCAGCCGGCGCGGGAATCTTGAAGAGCCGGAAGAAGTTTTGTGTCGTCGCGGCGGCCAGTGCCGTATCCGGCATCTCGCGCTGTTGCGCGATGAAGCGTCCGACATAACTTACGTACGCAGGTTCATTAGGCTTGCCGCGATACGGCACGGGCGCGAGGTACGGCGAGTCGGTTTCGATCAGCAAACGCTCGAGCGGCACGCGGCGCGCAACGTCCTGCACGTCGGTCGCGCTCTTGAACGTGACGATGCCCGACAGCGAAATGTAAAAATTCTGCGCCAGCGCCTGCTCGGCAACCGCCCACGGCTCGGTGAAGCAATGCATCACGCCGCCAGGCTCGCTCGCGCGCTCCTCGGCCATGATGCGCAGCGTGTCTTCCGCCGACGACCGGGTGTGGATGATCAGCGGCTTCTTCGTGGCGTGCGCCGCGCGGATATGGGTGCGAAAGCGCTCGCGCTGCCATTCCATATCGGCGATCGTGCGGCCTTCCAGACGGTAGTAGTCGAGACCGGTCTCACCGATCGCGACCACCTTCGGATGTTCGGCCAACTCAATCAGTTCGGCGAGACTCGGCTCGCGCATGTCCTCGTGATCCGGATGCACTCCAACCGACGCATACACGTTCTCGTACTGGTTGGCGATCGCCAGCACGGACGGCAACGTCTCCAGATCGACCGATACGCACAGCGCATGCGTGACCGAATGGCTGCGCATGTTCTCGAGCACCTGCGGCAGGCGGTCGGCGAGTCCTTCGAAGTTGATATGACAGTGCGAATCGACAAACATGATGATGTCCTGCTGATAAGTAGCTGGGTGTGAATCTGGCTGTAAATCGTGGCTGTAAATCAGGCCGCGGCCGGCTCGAGCCGTTTGCCGAGAATCACCAGATCGCGCTCCACGCCGTCCAGCACCGCGACGCGCCGCAGCGACCCCCACGTGTCGAAACCGAAGCCGCGGAACAGACGCAGGCTCGCGTCATTGTGGCCAAAGATAAAGCCCAGCACCGTGTCGATGCCGAGCGTCGGCGCCACTTCCAGCGAGGCCGCCAGCAGTTGCTTGCCGAGACCCTTGCCGCGCGCGCTTTCGTCCAGATAGATGCTGACTTCGGCGGTACGCAGATAGGCCGGGCGGCCGTAGAAATCCGAGAAGCTCAACCACGCGATCACGCGGCCGGACTGCTGCGGATCTTCCACCACCCACAGCGGACGCTTGTGTGGCCCGTGCGCATGAAACCACGCCAGACGGCTTTCGACGCTCACCGGTTCGAGATCGGCGGTGACTTGCCGCGACGGCACGGTCGAGTTGTAAATGGCGACGATCGCGGGCAGATCGTCGAAGGTGGCATCGCGGTAGGAAAGGCTCATGGTGCTTTGACGTGAGATGGAAGGCGAATCGGCGGACGGATGCATGGATCATGCGTGGCGGGTTAAGGCACGCCAGCCTTGCACACACCGGCGGCCATCAAAGTTGATTTACGCAAACAGCTCGCGATAGCCGATAAACAGTTCTTCGAACACCAGCCGCGCGTTCAGCGGATGGTTCTCGACAGCGCGCTGGCGCGTCACGGTGCGCATGAAGCGCGCGAACGCGCTGGCGTCGGCTTGCGACGCACAGCGCGACAACGCCGTCGACGCCTGCGGGAAATAACGCGGCGCGCCGGCCGTGCGCTGCGCCAGCAAATCGTACATCCAGCGTTGCAGCCAGCCGAGCACGAGCGGTACCGGCAGCTTCTGCAGCGCCTCGCCGCAGGCGAAGGCGTCGCAATCAGCGCCGGCGGCCAGTTGCTTCAGGGTCCAGTCGCGCAGCGTGCGGTTCTCGTCACTCGCGAGAGCGAGGGCCGTGAGCGGCGCGCCGCCGGCTTCGGCGAGCAGCGCGGGCGCTTCGGCGACGCCTTGCGCGGCGAGCCACTTCGTGGCGACTTCCGGCGCGGGCATCGTCATCGGCCATTGGCGGCAACGGCTGATGATGGTGGGCAGCAGGCGA
Source organism: Paraburkholderia sp. WS6 (assembly GCF_030464835.1). Lineage (NCBI taxonomy): Bacteria > Pseudomonadati > Pseudomonadota > Betaproteobacteria > Burkholderiales > Burkholderiaceae > Paraburkholderia > Paraburkholderia sp. WS6. The sequence continues at coordinate 123,955 of NZ_JALQCK010000008.1, read as the reverse complement.
TCGACGCGCGCCGACACCATCAAAAACACCACGCCCGCCGGCGGTTCTTCGAGCGTTTTCAGGAGCGCGTTGGCCGCGGCGATGTTCAGCCCCTCGGCCGGATACAGCACGACCACGCGCGCACCGCCACGATGCGACCCGACGCCGACGAAATCGAGCAAGCCGCGAATCTGCTCGATCTTGATCTCCTTGCTGGGCGCGCGCGTCTTCTTGCCTTCGTCACCGTCGGACTTCTCGGCTTTTTCGTCCGCAGCGCTGGCGAGTCCGGCTTCGGCGGCCAGCGCTTCGGGCACGATGATCCGATAGTCAGGATGATTGCCCTGCGTGAACCAGTTGCAGGCGACGCAGGCGCCGCACGGCTCGCCGTTGGCCTGCTGGGCCTCGCACAAAAGCCCCTGCGCGAGGTGCTGCGCGAAGCGCAGCTTGCCGATCCCCGCCTGGCCATGCAGCAGCAAGGCATGCGGCCAGTGTCCACGCAACTGCTGCAGGCGGTTCCAGTCATCGGCTTGCCACGGATAAATCATCGTTTCTCTTTTAAATCAATAGACTGACGAAGTTTCATGAGACGTTACACAAGCCTCATCAGTCGTCATAACTCAAGATTATATTCTTTAAAAATCAAAGAACTGCGATCAACTCTTCAAGTTGCTTCTGAATTCGCACGATGGTCTGCGAAGAGTCAATGATAGCGAACCGGTACGGCGCTTCTTCCGCGCGGCGCAGATATTCGGCACGGGTGCGATTGAAAAATGCCTCCGACTCGCTTTCGAACCGATCCGGATCGCGCGCGGCGCTGCGCCGTTCGCTGGCGACCTCCGGCGTCAGGTCGAACAGCACCGTCAGGTCCGGCTGAAAACCGCCCTGCACCCAGCGCTCCAGCGTTTCCAGCTTGTCGCGCGGCAGGCCGCGGCCGCCGCCCTGGTAGGCGAAGGTCGCATCCGTGAAGCGGTCGGACAGCACCCAGTCGCCGCGCGCGAGCGCCGGCTCGATCACCTCGGCCAGATGCTGGCGGCGCAGCGCGAACATCAGCAATGCCTCGGTTTCGAGATCCATCTTCTGATGCAGGACGATTTCGCGGATCTGTTCGCCAAGCGGCGTGCCGCCCGGCTCGCGCGTCATCACGACCGAGCGGCCGGTGCTCGCGACTTTCTCTTCGAGGCGTTCGCGAAACCAGCCCAGGTGGGTGGTCTTGCCGGCACCGTCGATGCCCTCAAACGTTATGAATTTGCCCCGCGCCATCATTGCCCTCGAATGTATTTGTCCACGGCCTTGTTGTGATCGCCGAGGGTGTCAGAAAAGATACTGCTGCCGTCACCGCGCGAAACGAAATACAGCGCGGTGGATTGCGCCGGGTTCATCGCCGCCTGCAGCGATGCGACACCGGGCAGCGAGATGGGTGTTGGCGGAAGCCCCATCCGGGTGTAGGTATTGTAAGGAGTGTCGGTCTGCAGGTCTTTCTTCCTGATGCGGCCGGTGTAGCTGTCGCCCATGCCGTAGATCACGGTGGGGTCGGTTTGCAGTGGCATGCCCACGCGCAGACGGTTCGCGAACACGGCCGCCACCATCGGCCGGTCCGATTTCTTGCCGGTTTCCTTTTCGATGATCGACGCCATCGTCAACGCATCGTACGGCGTCTTGTACGGCAGGTTCGGCGAACGCGAGGTCCACGCTTCGTCCAGACGCAACCGCATCAGCCGGTACGCGCGACGGTACACGTCCAGATCGCTGGTGTTCTTGTCGAACAGATAGGTGTCCGGGAAAAACAGCCCCTCGCCGTTGCCGAGCGACGCTTCCGGCGCGTTGATCGCGTTCATCAGATCGGTGTCGCTCATGCCAATCGTGTCGTGCTTGAGCGCCGGATTGGCGTCCAGCTCGGCGCGCATACGCTTGAAGGTCCACCCTTCGATGATGGTCGCCACATATTCGTTGACGTCGCCGCGGGCGATTTTTTGCAGCACTTCGTACGGCGTGATGCCCGTCTTGAACTCGTAGTTGCCGGATTTCAGATCGCTTTGCAAGCCGAGCAGCCGCGTCATGATCACGAACAGTTCAGGCTCGACCGGCACGCCGCCGCGGTTGAGCTGCAGCGTAACGCTGCGCAGGCTGCTGTGCGGCTTGACGGTGACATCGAGTTGCGCGGGGGTCAAATCGAGTGGGCTGGTGGCCCAGTGATATCCGCCTGCGATTGCTGCTGCGGCCAGCACAACGACGATTGAGCCGGCGACGAAACATTTCTTCAGAAGGGTCATGCGAAACTGGGCTGGGTTGGACCTCATATAATACTTGTTTGCCTTAGCTAAAGTCAGAATTGACTGTTCCCGGAATCCATGAACACACCGCTCGCTACCGCTTCAGGCACGCCTTCAGTTGCGCCCGCAGTTGCTCACACGGGCACCGCTGCGACGGCACAGGCTTCCGCGCCCGTCGGACTTCCTGCTTTGCCGCGGCCCGCCGCTGAGGAATTCGACGCTGTCATCGGGCAAGGCGCCTACATGCCGCTGACGCAGTTCGGCGTGATCGACGCGACCGGCGACGACGCGGCGAGCTTCCTGCACGGCCAGTTGACCAACGACACGCAGCACCTCGACGCAGCCAATGCGCGCCTTGCGGGCTATTGTTCGGCCAAGGGTCGGCTGCTGGCGTCGTTCCTGACGTGGCGCACCGGCGAGACGATCCGCTTGCTGGTGTCGAAGGACGTGCAGGCCGCCGTGCAGAAACGGCTGTCCATGTTCGTTCTGCGCGCCAAGGCCAAGCTGGTTGATGCGAGCGGCGAACTGACAGTGGTGGGTCTCGCGGGCGACGTGCGCAAAGCGCTTTCCGGCGTGTTCGATGCGCTGCCCGACGGCGTGCACGTCCAGGTGGACGGCACGGCGGGGTCGCTGATTCGCGTTCCGGACGCGCTGGGCCGGCTGCGCTATCTGTGGGTCGGCCCGAAGGCCGCGGTCGAGGCGCGCCTGCCCTTGCTCGACGAAAAGCTCAAGCGCGTATCGCCGGCGGTATGGGATTGGCTCGACATTCGCGCAGGCGAACCGCGCATCACGCAGCCGGTGGTCGAGCAGTTCGTGCCGCAAATGGTCAACTTCGACGTGCTCGGCGCGGTCAATTTCCGCAAAGGCTGCTATCCGGGTCAGGAAGTGGTGGCGCGCAGCCAGTATCGCGGCACGATCAAGCGGCGCACCTCGCTCGCGAACGTGACGGGTGAACTGGCGACGGTCAGGGCCGGAGCCGAACTTTTCCATTCGAACGATCCGGGCCAGCCGTGCGGGATGGTGGTGAATGCGGCGTCGGCGCCGGAAGGTGGTGTCGACGTGCTGGTGGAGATCAAGCTGGCGGCGCTCGAAGGCGGCACGGTGCATCTGGGCGCGGCGGAGGGGCCGGCGCTGAAGTTCCTGGCGTTGCCGTATGGGTTGCCGACTGAGGTTTAAACGCCGAAACCCGAGCGGCGCAATCGAGCGCCGCTTTTTCATGGCATCTGTTCCTCCACCGCCCCCACCGGGAGACACCACCCGATGTGCCTGATCGTCTTCGACTGGCGACCCGATGCGGTCGACGGACCGCTCTTCACGCTCACCGCGAATCGCGACGAATTTTTTCGCCGTACCGCGGAGCCGATCAACTGGTGGCATGACGCGCCGACCGTATTGGCCGGCCGCGATCTGGTGGGCGGCGGCACGTGGCTGGGCATGTCGCGCGATGGCCGCTTCGCCGCGCTGACCAATTACCGCGCGCCGCATGAAATGCGCGCCGATGCGCCGACCCGCGGCACGCTTGTGAGCGACTGGCTCAGTGACCCGGCAAAAGGCTCGGACAACGGGCCGCACGAAACGCCGCTCGACTATCTGCAACACGTCGCGCAAACGGGCGACATCTACAACGGATTCAATCTGCTCGTCGGCGACTGGACGCGCCGCGAGCTCGGCTGGTACTGCAACCGGTCGAACACTGCACCCACACTGCTCGAGTCCGGCACGCACGGCATCTCGAACGCGGTGCTCGATACCGCCTGGCCGAAGCTGGTTAAAAAGCGCGCGGAACTGGGCGCCATGCTTACGCGTGATGCAATGCCGCCGCTTGAGCGCCTGATCGATCTGATGCGCGATCCGCGCCTCGCGCGCGATGACGAATTGCCGTCCACCGGTATTCCGCTCGAACGGGAGCGCGCGTTGTCGGCGGCGTTTATCGAAACGCCGGAATATGGCACGCGTGGCACGACCGCGGTGCGCGTGGTGGCGCATGGCGAGGTGATCAGCGTGGCGGCCGCCGAACGCAGCGACGATAACGGCTCGCACCGGATCGTACGGCCCGGCGACTTCGAGCGCAGCTTCGCGTTCAATGTCGAGCGCGAGATCGCCTGACGCGAGTTTGACGGCCGCCCGGCCGTTTTACACGGAACGACGATTACTCCACACCGAACGCCACCCGCAAAGCCGCGGCGGCATCCGCATGTGCCTCTGCGACATCAGGCACGTAGCCACCCATCTTGAAGAACTCGTGAATCATGCCCGGGTAGCGTTTTAGCGCAACCCGGTTGCCCGCTGCGCGTAGTTTCTCCGCATACGCGTCGCCTTCGTCGCTTAAAGGATCGTATTCGGCGGTCGCGATCCATGCCGGTGCAAGGCCGCTGAAATCAGGCGCGCCGCGCGTCCCGTCGAGCGGCGCGAAACGCCAGTCGTCGCGGTCGCTTTTATCTCGCACGTATTGGTCGAAGAACCATTGAATCGTGTCGCCCGACAGCAGGAAGCCATCGGCGAGGCGCGAGTGCGAATCGGTTTGCTGATAGCCCGTGGCGCCCGGATAAATCAACAATTGCAGCACGAGTTTGATGCCCGCATCGCGTGCCAACACCGCGCACACCGTTGCCAGCGTGCCGCCCGCGCTATCGCCGCCCACCGCCAGCCGCTCCGCATCGATACCGTACTCCGCGGCATGCGCGTGCAGCCAGGTCAACGCATCGAATGCGTCTTCAACGGCGGTGGGAAATTTGTACTCGGGTGCGAGCCGGTAATCGACCGACAGCACCGTGCAACGTCCGTCGCGCGCGAACATCCGGCACAACGCATCGTGCGTAGCGACGCTGCCGACCGTAAAGCCCCCGCCGTGGTAATACACCAACGCCGGCGCAGGCTCGGCCCAGCTCGGCTCGACAGGTTGATAAAGCCGCGCACGAATCGTCGCGCCGTCGCGTGTCGGCACGCGCAGGTCTTCTATCGCGAACATTGGCGCGCTCGCGATCTCCAGGATCGGCGCGCTTTTTTCGTAGGACGCGCGCGCCTGTTGCGGAGTCAACTCGTGAAGTTGCGGGCGTTTCGCGCGCGCGATCATGTCGAGCACCTGCTCGATTTTCGGGTTCAGCGGCATTGGGCGTCGAGTGGCGCGTGGGCGGCGAAGGTTAGTGGATCAAAAGTGGGGAAACAGCACCTAGCTCGGGTTCTTCACTTCGGGCTTCAGCGACATCGGATCGGTCGGATTGCGCAACTGCTCGATGTCCTCGTGACGCAGCTTCACCGTCGCCATGATGCCCGGATGCGTGACGATGTAGAAACGCCGCGCAGCGATCGCTTCGAACGTGATGTCGGCGACGTCGGCTGCGGTCAGCTTGCCCGATTGCACCGCGCGTTGCAGTTGCTTGCCGGCGGCGATCTGCGAGCGGGTCGGCCTGCTATCGTTGCGCAAATCCGCGGGCCGCGCGCGTTCCGCGTCGGCGATGCCGGTCGGCACGAAGGCCGGACACAACAATGAACAGCCGACTGCACCGCCCTCCGTATGCCCGGCTTGCGCCAACTGCAGGTCGTGATAAAGCGTCTCCGTCAACGACACGACGGCGTGCTTCGAGGCGTTGTAGATGCCCATCGCGGGCGGCGACAACAAGCCCGCCACCGACGCCGTGTTGACGATATGCGCGGGCTCGTTCTGCCGCAGCATGATCGGCGTGAAGGCGCGCACGCCGTGCGCGACGCCCATCACGTTGACGTTGAACACCCACGCCCAGTCGTTCGCCGTGCTTTCCCAGAGGAAGCCGCCCGAGCCCACGCCCGCGTTGTTAAAGAGCAGATGGACTTTACCGAAGGCGTCGAGCGCCGCTTGCGCGAGCGCTTCGACCTGGGCGGCATCGGACACGTCGGTCGGCACGCCAATCGCCTCCGCACCGCCGGCGCGCAATGCGTCGACGGTTTGCGCGAGCGCCTCGGGATTCACGTCGGCGAGCACGAGCTTCATGCCGAGCGACGCGCCCTTCTCCGCGAACGCCCGGCCGAAACCGCTTGCCGCACCGGTGATCACCGCCACCTTGCCTTCGAATTCGAACATCCTTCCTCTCCTGGATTTAGCGGTCGGGGATTATCCGCTGGGAACCGTCTCAGCCGATATGTTTATCGCCCGAGTCTCACCGACATCTACCGCATGCGCGGCTCGACAGCTGCCGCGCTCAGATTAGCTTGACGAGTTGCTTGCCGAAGTTCTTGCCCTTCAGGAGACCGATAAACGCTTCAGGCGCGGCATCGAGCCCTTGCGCGATGGTCTCGCGATATTGCAGCTTCTTCTGCGCGACCAGCGTGCCGAGCTGCTTGAGCGCTTCAGGCCACACGTCCATATGCTCGCTGACGATGAAGCCCTGCACCAGCAACCGCTGCGTGAGCATCAGCGACGGATGCTTGAGCGGCATCGGCTGGCCGTCGTAGCCCGCGATAAACCCGCACAACGCGATGCGGCCGAACGCGTTCATGCGCGCGAGCGTCGCGTCGAGCACTTCGCCGCCGACGTTCTCGAAGTAACCGTCGACACCATTCGGCGTCACAGCTTTGAGCTCCTGATACAGATTGCCGGCCTTGTAGTCGACACAGGCGTCGAAGCCGAGGGTCTCGACCACATAGCGGCACTTGTCCGCGCCGCCCGCGATGCCGACTGCGCGCGCACCGGCCAGCTTGGCCAGTTGCCCGACCACGCTGCCCACGGCTCCGCTCGCCGCGCTAACCACCACCGTCTCGCCTGCTTTCGGCACGATAATTTTGTTCAGGCCGTACCAGGCCGTCACGCCGGGCATACCGACCGGGCCAAGATACGCCGACAGCGGCACATGCGTATCGTCGACTTTCTGCACACCCGCACCGTTCGAGGTGCCGTACTCCTGCCAGCCAAACATCGCGACGACCTTATCGCCAACCGCGAACTTCGGATTCTTCGACTCCATCACTTCGCCCACCGTGCCGCCAATCATCACTTCGTTCAGCGGCTGCGGCGCTGCGTACGACTTGCTGTCGCTCATCCGGCCGCGCATATACGGGTCGAGCGACAGGAAGTGATTGCGCACGCGGAATTCGCCATCGGCAAGCGGCGCCAGCGGCGTTTCGACAAGCTTGAAGTTATCGGGCGTAACCGCGCCTTGCGGACGCGAAGCCAGCACGAGTTGACGGTTGATCTGGGGCATGACGATCGTCTCCATGAGTTACCGATGTGATCGGCTAATAGTTCGAACCAACAGCGTCTGCAAAAGAGGAGTCAGCGGGCACGGCTCTCGACACGCACGCTATTCATCCGGTGATTAACCGTCGCTTGGGCCGGGTTTCGCCGAAGGATCGCTGCGCAGACGCTGTCGCGTCACGTCGCGGCCCACGGCGAGGCGGCGCATATATTTGAAAGTGCCGAGTGCTTTGGCGACGAAGTGGCCTTCGCTGTCGCGAATCTCGCCTTCGCAATAGGCCATGGTGGTCGTGCGGTGCAGCACGCGGCCGGTGGCGCGCAATTCGCCGCGACCCGGTTGCATGAAGTTGACCTTCATCTCGACGGTGACCACACCGACGCCGTCGCCGGCCAGACTGCGCGCGGCCATCGCAAGCGCGACGTCGGCGAGCGTCATGGTCACGCCGCCATGCGCGACATCCCACGTATTCATGTGATCGGGTTGCAGCGGCAACACGACCTCGCTGGCGCCGTCCGCCGCCGAGACGAGTTGCGCGCCGAGCCGGTCGACGAACGGGCTTTCGGGCAGCGTCGCGCTGCTCGCTTTAGATGAGGATGAGTCGGTCATTGCGGATTTCAGATTTCGTAGTCGACACATTCACGCGATTCGCGCACCGCACCGACGAAGCCCTTCAGCGCCGTGTGCGTCGGATGGGCCTGGTAGGCGTCGAGCGCGGCTTTGTCGGTGAAGTCCGACACCAGCACGATGTCGTAGGTCGATTCGAGGCCCGGTGCCGCGATGCCGACTTCGAGCTTGAGCATGCCCGGAACAATGTCGCGGCAGCCTTCGAGTTTTTCCTTCAGCTTCAGGACGTTTTCGGCACGCGAGGCACCTTCTGCAGTTTCCTTGAGCTTCCACATCACAATATGACGGATCACGGGATCACCTTCTTCGATTCAGTTCGTTGGGCCGGGACTTAGCACAGCAGGAAATCATAACCGCTACGGCGTTCGCGCATGCGCTACCCTCCGCACCGCCAGACGCCCTAACCTGCGCACCGCGTCATCGGCCTGATCGAGATCCGTACTCGGGCAACTCAGGCGAATGAAATGATCGAAGCGCCCTGCGTTCGAAAACACCGTGCCCGGCATCACGCGAATACCTTCGTCCAAGGCCGCATCGAAAAAAGCAGCCGATGACACGTCACGCGGCAGCTCGATCCAGAAAAACATACCCCCGCCCGGCGGCGTGAAGCGCGTGCCCTCGGGAAACGATGCGGCGATTGCTGCGGCCATCCGTTCGCGCTGAATCCGCAGACGGTCGCGCAAACGCCGCAGATGCCGTTCATACGCATTCGTTTCCAGAAATTCGGCGAGCACGACTTGCGACAACTGCTCGTTATGGCGCGATTGCGCGAACTTCAGCATGCCGATGCGCGGATGCCAGCGTCCGCCGTTGATCCAGCCGACCCGCATGCCCGGAGCGAGCGTTTTGTTGAACGACGTGCAATGGATCACCGTGCCGTCGGTATCCCAGGCCTTCAACGATCTGGGCGGCTGCCCGGTGTCGGCGAGTTCGCGGTAGGGATCGTCTTCGATCAGCGGAATGCCCGCTCGCGCGCAAAGTTCGACGAGCCGTGCTTTGTGCGCATCGGGCATCACGCTGCCGAGCGGGTTCTGCAGATTCGGCACGACCACGACCGCCTTGATGTCGGGATGCGTTTGCAGCGCGAACGCCAACGCTTCGATGGCAATGCCGGTGGTCGGACTGGCCGGAATTTCGAGCGCGCGCAGACCGAGGCTTTCAAGCACCTGCAGCAAGCCGAAGAAACACGGCGATTCCACCGCGACCGTGTCGCCCGGCTGCGTCACCGCGCGCAAGGCCAGGTTCACCGCCTCGATGCCGCCGTGGGTCATGATCACGTCGTCCGCGCCGATCTGGATGCCGGCGTCGAGCGCACGGCGCGCAATGATGGCGCGCAGTTCGGGATCGCCCTGATCGGGTCCGGCCGCGGTCAGCAAGGTCGGCCGTCGGCGCAAGGCGCGCAGCGCGGCCTTCTGCAAAGCGTCGGTGGGATAAAGATCGGGCGATGCGGTCGCGCCGCCGAGGTTCAGCGCGTCGGGATAGCGCTGGAATTTCGACACGATCGCCGAAATCGCCGAATGGATGCCGACGAACTGCGCGGCGCCGGGCACGACCGCAAGGTCGGGCTCGGTTGCCGCGGGCAGCGCCGCCGTTTGACGGGCGCGCACGAAATAACCGGCACGTGGCCGGGCGTCGATCAGCGCCGCGCGTTCCAGGGTTCGATAGCTCTCGGTCGCGGTTGCGAGGCTCACGCCGTGCCGCTGCATGAAGGCGCGCATCGACGGCATGCGATCGCCGGGACGCAGCGCACCGTTATCGATCGCGCGGCGGTATTGGTCGGCCAGTTGGCGGTAGAGGGGGCGGCCATCCGTGCACGTCGCCGCTTGTGCGTCGGGTATCGAGGTAGAAGTGCTCATGAGCCGATGGTGCGGATAGTTAGGGCGTAGGGACAGATACACATCCGCGAGATTCCAACCGATACAGCATGTTTAAACCCCGCCTTGTACCGGTTCACATTGTCCATTATTGCGTCTGTTTTCACTCGGACGGACTCAATAAGCTGTGTGGCATGAAAACGGTTTAAGGGAATCGGTCATGCCCATCACTCAACCTCGCACGGGTTTGCCTCACGATGCCGCCACCTCGCGCGTTGCCGCCGGTCAGATGGCCGTGCACGATTTGCGCGCACGAACCTCGATCGTGGCCGTCGAAGGCAATCTGCGACTCGACTTCCGCGATCATTCGCTGGCGTGGCTGGGAGACGCCGTTCCAGTCACGTCGATCACGCTGCATGAAGGCGAACGCTATATCACGCCACAGCGCGGCGTCGTGTCGATCAGCACAGCGCATGCGAAATCCGCCGCGTTCATCGTCGAGCCACGGCGCGCTGAAAACGAGCGGCACCGCTTCATCAGTCAAGCCGTGCGCAAGCTGACGAACCTCGTCAAAACGCAGCTGCAGCGCGTCACCTGAAACGTCTCTGCTGCCGCGGAACACCCCGCTACAATGCATGACCCAACCCGCTTCCTTCGAGGTGCCGGTCATGTTCTTCTTTCGCGTACTGCTGTCCCGCCGTCACGCCCGTCTGGCCGCGATCCTCGCCGTCATCACGCTGACGCTCAACGGCTGCGCCGGTCTGTTCGGCGGCGACCCTTTGCGCGTGAGCGTGGCCGGCATCGAACCGGTCGACGGTCAGGGCCTGGAGATGCGCTTCAATGTCAAACTGCGCGTACAGAATCCCAATGAATCCGCTGTCAACTTCGACGGCGTGTCGCTTGCTCTCGAACTGAACGGCAAGCCGTTCGCCAGCGGTGTCAGCGATCAGAGCGGCACCGTGCCGCGCTTCGGCGAAACGGTCGTCAATGTACCGCTGACGGTGCCCGCCTTCGCCGCGGTTCGCCAGGCGTTCGCCTTCGCAGGCGCCGTGCAAGCGGACTCCGCGCAGTCGGGACAGATTCCGTACATCCTGCGCGGCAAGCTCGCCGGCGGCTTGACAGGCACGACACGCTTCGTCGATCAAGGTACGTTAAGCCTGCCGACGCTCGGTACTGCTTTGCCCTGATGCGGCTCGGTCCGTGCCGCCAGTCGATGCCGGTGATTCTTGCCCGCGGCCGAGGCGAGCCAAACCCACCCGGATAAAAAAACGGGTGCCGTGGATTCAATGCCTGCACGTCACATCGCACCACACGACACCCGCTTTTAATCAAGCCCACTTTCGCGCCTGATCAAACCACTTCGAACAGGCCCGCCGCCCCCTGGCCGCCGCCGATGCACATCGTCACGACGACCAGCTTCGCACCGCGCCGCTTGCCTTCGATCAGCGCATGGCCGGTCAAACGCGCGCCCGACACACCATACGGGTGACCCACCGCAATCGCGCCACCGTTCACGTTCAGGCGGTCGTGCGGAATACCGAGCTTGTCGGCGCAATACAGCACCTGCACCGCGAACGCTTCGTTCAGCTCCCACAGGTCGATGTCTTCGACTTTCAGGCCTGCCTGCTTGAGCAGCTTCGGCACCGCGAACACCGGACCGATACCCATCTCGTCCGGCTCGCAACCGGCCACCGCAAAGCCGCGGAAAATGCCGAGCGGTTGCAGCCCTTCGCGCTCAGCGACCTTCGCGTTCATCACGACGCAAGCCGACGCGCCGTCCGAGAACTGGCTCGCATTGCCCGCGGTGATCACGCCGCCCGGCATCGCGGTACGAATCTTCGACACGCCTTCGAGCGTCGTGTCGGCACGAATGCCTTCGTCGGCGCTGACCGTGACTTCCTTCGTGAAGAGACGCCCGCTCGCTTTGTCGGCGACGCCGGCCAGCACCGTCAGCGGCACGATCTCGTCCTTGAACTTGCCGGCTTCGAGTGCGGCCGCGGCGCGCTGTTGCGAGCGCACGCCGTATTCGTCCTGACGTTCCTTCGAGATCGAGTAGCGCTTCGCGACGTTCTCGGCGGTCTGCAGCATCGACCAGTAGATTTCCGGCTTGTTCTTGCTGAGCCAGCCTTCGGTCAGCATGTGGTGGTTCATCTCGTTCTGCACGCACGAGATCGATTCCACGCCACCCGCGACGAACACATCGCCCTCACCGGCGATCACGCGTTGCGCGGCCAGTGCGATGGTTTGCAAACCCGACGAACAGAAGCGGTTCACCGTCATGCCCGGCACGCTAACCGGCAAACCGGCGCGCAGTGCGATCTGGCGCGCGATGTTCATGCCCGTCGCGCCCTCCGGATTCGCGCAGCCCATGATCACGTCTTCGATGCGCGCCGGGTCCAGCTTCGCGCGCTCGACAGCGGCCTGTGTCGCATGGCCGCCTAGCGTCGCGCCGTGCGTCATGTTGAAACCACCGCGCCATGATTTGGCGAGGCCCGTACGGGCGGTCGATACGATTACGGCGTCAGTCATATGTCTCTCCTATGTCGACCCGAGTTAGCGCTTTAGCGCTTACTCGGATCCCATGCAAAGCGGTCGCCCCGAGTTGGCGCTTTAGCTGTCGACCCGAGTTGGCGCTTTAGCGCTTACTCGGGTCCCACGCAAAGCTCTTACTCGGGTCCCATGCAAGTTGGCTGGTGATGGTGGGCGCGCTGGCGGATCGCTCAGTCGCCCTACTTCATTCATTTCACTCATTTCGCCTGAGCGGCGGCGCTTCAGCCGTTGAACCCACGGCCCTTTGCCGCGAGTTCCGCGATGCTCGGCGCCAATTGCCACGCGTCGCCATTCGGGCGCGACGCATAGCGGCGAATCGCGCGCTCGACGTTGTAGAGGCCGACCGTATCCGCGTACAGCATCGGACCACCGCGATAGAGCGGGAAGCCGTAGCCGGTCAGATAAACCATGTCGATGTCCGACGCCTTCGACGCAATGCCTTCCTCAAGAATCTTCGCGCCTTCGTTGACGAGCGCGAACACGAGACGCTCGACGATTTCTTCGTCGCTGATCTTGCGGCGCTCAGCGTTGGCTTCCTTCGAGAACGACGTGATCATCTCGTCGACCACTTTCGACGGATACGCAGTGCGGTCACCCGCCTTGTAGTCGTACCAGCCGCCACCGGTCTTCTGCCCGAAACGCCCCGTCTCGCACAGACGATCGGCGATCTTCGAGTAGTGCATATCAGGATGTTCCTGATAGCGGCGTTTGCGGATCGCCCAGCCGATGTCGTTACCCGCGAGGTCGCTCATGCGGAACGGGCCCATCGCGAAGCCGAACTTCTCGATCGCCTTGTCCACTTGCGCGGGCAGCGCACCTTCTTCGAGCATGAAGAGCGCCTGGCGGATGTACTGCTCGATCATCCGATTGCCAATGAAACCGTCGCACACGCCCGAGACCACCGCGGTCTTCTTGATCTTCTTCGCAAGCTTCATGACGGTGGCGAGCACGTCTTTCGCCGTGTCCTTGCCGCGCACCACTTCGAGCAGCTTCATGACGTTGGCCGGGCTGAAGAAGTGCATGCCGACCACGTCCTGTGGACGCTTCGTGAAAGCGGCGATCTTGTCGACATCCAGCGTCGACGTGTTCGAGGCCAGGATTGCGCCGGGCTTCGCCACTTCGTCGAGACGCTTGAACACCTGCTCCTTGACGCCGAGTTCCTCGAACACCGCTTCGACGATCAGGTCGGCGTTTTTCAGGTCGTCGTAGGAGAGCGTCGGCGTGATCAAGGCCATGCGCTGTTCCAGCGCTTCGGGCTTCAGCTTGCCTTTCTTGACGGTGGCTTCGTAATTCTTGCGGATCGTGGCGATGCCGCGGTCAAGCGCTTCCTGCTTCGTTTCCAGCAGCGTGACCGGAATGCCCGCGTTGATGAAGTTCATCGCGATGCCGCCGCCCATCGTGCCGGCGCCGATCACGGCCACCTGCTTGATGTCGCGCGCCGGCGTGTCTGACGGCACATCGGGAATCTTGCTCGCGGCGCGTTCGCCGAAGAACGCATGACGCAGCGCGTGGCTTTCCGGCGTCTGCACGAGCGCGATAAAGCATTCGCGTTCGAATGCAAGGCCCTTGTCGAAACCGCTCTGCACGCCCGCTTCCACGGCGTCGATGCACTTCAGCGGCGCCGGGAAATTCTTCGCCATCGCCGCGACCGTATTGCGTGTGAACTGGATGAAACCGGCGGCATTCGGATGCTCGATCTTGCGGTCGCGCACCTTCGGATGCGGGCCCGTTTTCGCGCCGACCTTGCGGGCGAACGCGAGCGCGGCTTCGGCCAGATCGCCTTCCACGACTTCGTCGAACAGACCCGAATCAGCGAGCTTCTCCGACAGCACCGGCGCACCGGAGACGATCATGTTGAGCGCGGCTTCAAGGCCGATTGCGCGCGGCAGACGCTGCGTGCCGCCCGCGCCCGGCAGGATGCCGAGCTTCACTTCCGGCAGCGCGATCTGCGCGCCGGGTGCGGCGATGCGATAGTGCGCACCGAGCGCCAGTTCCAGCCCGCCGCCCATCGCGACGCTATGAATCGCGGCGATAACCGGCTTGGCGCTGCCCTCGACGACCTTGATAACCGTATGGAGCGTCGGCTCCTGGGTCGCCTTCGGCGTGTTGAATTCGGTGATGTCGGCGCCGCCCGAGAAGGCTTTGCCGGCGCCCGTCAGCACGATCGCCTTGATGGCCGGATCGTTCTGCGCGCGCTCGATCCCTTCGACGATACCGGCTCGAGTCGAGAGGCCGAGACCGTTTACGGGGGGATTGTTCAGCGTGATGACGGCCACGCCGTCATGAGTTGTGTAGTCCACTGCCATCTGCCTGCCTCCGTGCGATGAGGCGGCGCATGACGCGCCGCCTGTCCGGTTGATCGAGTCGGCTCATTGTCCGACTTTAGCTCCGATTTCCCCGGGGTCAGCAGGCAGAATACACAAAAAAGCACGCTCGTTCAATTTATCGTTAGACGGGGTTTCCCCTGGCAAGCGGAGTCAGGGGGCAATCCTTCTCGTCTTCGAGCGCGGACGGCAGGATGTGGTCGCGGAAAATGTCGCGCAGTTTGAGTTTCTGCAGCTTGCCGGTGGCCGTATGCGGGAGTTCGTCGACGAAGACGACGTCGTCGGGAATCCACCATCTGGCCACCTTGCCGTCGTAGAACGCGAGCAGTTCCTCGCGCGTCACGTCGAAACCCGCCCGTTTGACGATCACCAGCAATGGCCGTTCGGTCCATTTCGGATGCGCGCAGGCGATGCACGCGGCTTCGGCCACCGCCGGGTGCGCGATCGCGACGTTCTCGATGTCGATCGAACTGATCCACTCGCCGCCCGACTTGATCACGTCTTTCGAGCGATCCGTGATGTGCAGGAAGCTGTCGCGGTCGATGGTGGCGACGTCGCCGGTCGGAAACCAGCCGTCCACCAGCGGCGAATCGTCCTTGCGGAAATACCGGTCGATCACCCAAGGGCCGCGCACGTGCAGATCGCCGAACGCCACACCGTCCCACGGCAGATCGCGCCCGTCTTCGCCGACGATCTTCATATCGACGCCGTACAGCACATGGCCTTGCTTTTCGAGCAATTTGCGCTGCTCCGCCAACGGCCGCTGACTCTGCTCCCACGTCAATTTCGACAAGGTGCCGAGCGGCGACATTTCCGTCATGCCCCATGCATGGATCACCTGTATGCCGTATTCATCTTCGAAAGCTCGCAGCATGGCCGGCGGACAAGCCGAGCCGCCAATCACCGTGCGATTCAGCGAAGAGAAACGCACCTTGGCTTCGCGCAGGTAGTTGAGCAAGCCGAGCCACACGGTCGGCACGCCGGCCGAATACGTGACGCGTTCGTTTTCCATCAATTCATACAGCGATTTGCCGTCGAGATCCTTGCCGGGAAAGACCAGCTTCGCCCCAGTCAGCGGCGCGGAATGCGGGATGCCCCAGGCGTTCACATGGAACATCGGCACGACCGGCAGCACGGAGTCGCGCGCGGACAGGCTCATCGCGTCGGGCAGCGCTGCACCGAACGCGTGCAGGACGGTCGAGCGGTGCGAGTACAGCGCGCCTTTCGGGTTGCCGGTGGTGCCGGACGTATAGCAAAGATAGGATGCCTGCCGTTCGTCGATGGCCGGCCAATCGTAATTCCCGTCCTGCGCTTCCACCAAGGTTTCGTAGCTCAGCACCGGCGTTTGCATTGCCGGCAGATGGTCTTCATCGGCCAGTGCGATCCAGCCGCGCACTTTGGGGCACTGCGGCGCCAGCGCATCGACGAGCGGTGCGAACGTGGTGTCGAAGAGCACGTAGGCGTCGTCGGCGTGGTTGACGATGTAGGCGATCTGATCGGGAAAGAGCCGCGGATTGATCGTATGGCACACGGCGCCGAAGCCCGTCGTGCCGTAATACGCTTCCAGATGCCGGTAGCCGTTCCAGGCCAGCGTGGCCACCCGCTCGCCGGGTTCGACGCCAAGCGCGATCAGCGCCTGCGCCAGCTGCTTCGCGCGCTTTTCGCAGTCGCGGTAGGTGTAGCGATGCACGTCGCCTTCGATGCGCCGCGACACGATTTCGGTGTCGCCGAAATGCCGCGCGGCATGCGCGAGCAACGAGGACACGGTGAGCGGCACGTCCATCATCTGGCCAAGCAGCGGCGTCGTCATAAAGAGAGGTCTCCTCGCCTTGTTTGCGTCATTGGGGTTGTAGCTCGGGGGCCGCGCGGCGCGCTCCGTTTGAGTCACGTTTGAATCGCACGAAACGCTGCGGCGAGTCCGCGCGGCGTGCGCTGAAACGGCGCCAGACGCGCTCCGGCAGAAGACGTCCGGCACGCAGGCGCGTGTCTGGCCAAACCTCGGACTAACAGCCCGCCAGCACCGCCGCGGGCGCGGACTTACAATATCGGTTAATCCAGAGGCGCTCAACATGTCGTTTTCCCCAAGCATTGCAGGGTTATCCGGGCCTTTATCGGCTCTTTCCGACGCACTGATCACCTCGCCCGAAAGCGCATTTGCGCGGCTCGGCAGCGTGTTTCTGACACGCCTGCCCGCGGCGCCGCTGAGTGCGCCCTACGTGGTTGGGTTCTCCGCAGAGACCGCCGCGTTGCTCGGTTTAGAGCCGGGGCTCCAGAATGATCCGGGGTTCGCCGAACTGTTCTCAGGCAACGCCACGCGTGAGTGGCCTTCCGAAGCGCTGCCGTATGCGTCGGTCTATTCGGGGCATCAGTTCGGCGTGTGGGCGGGCCAGCTCGGCGACGGCCGCGCGCTCGGTCTCGGCGAAGTCGAACACAATGGCCAGCGCTTCGAGCTGCAGCTCAAAGGCGCGGGCCGCACGCCCTATTCGCGTATGGGCGACGGCCGCGCCGTGCTGCGTTCGTCGATCCGCGAATATCTGTGTTCGGAAGCGATGCATCACCTCGGCATTCCGACCACCCGCGCGCTGTGCGTGATCGGCTCCGACCAGCCAGTGCGCCGCGAGGAAGTCGAAACCGCGGCGGTCGTCACGCGCGTGGCGCCGAGTTTCGTGCGCTTCGGGCACTTCGAGCATTTCTATTCGAACGATCGCGTCGATGCACTGCGCGCGCTCGCCGATCATGTGATCGAGCGCTTCTATCCGCATTGCCGCGAAGCCGACGATCCGTATCTCGCGCTGCTGAATGAAGCCGTGAATTCGACCGCCGATCTGATGGTCGAATGGCAAGCCGTGGGCTTCTGCCACGGCGTGATGAATACCGACAACATGTCGATCCTCGGTCTCACGATCGACTACGGCCCGTTCGGTTTCATGGACGGCTTCGACGCCGGCTACATCTGCAATCACTCGGACTCGCAAGGCCGCTACGCGTACAAGATGCAGCCGCAGATTGCGTACTGGAACCTCTTTTGCCTCGCACAGGGTCTGCTGCCGCTGTTGGGTGTCAAGCATGAGGAAAGCGTGCGTGGCGACAAGGCGATCGAAGACGCGCAGCGCGTGCTCGGCGGCTTCAAGGAGCGTTTCGCGCCGGCGCTGGAGAAACGCATGCGCGCCAAGCTCGGCCTCGAAAGCGAGCGCGACGGTGACGACACCTTGATCAACCGTCTATTCGAAGTAATGCACGCCAACCGTGCGGATTTCACGCTGACCTTCCGCAATCTGGCGCGCATTTCCAAACACGATGCGAGCGGCGACGCGCCGGTACGCGACCTGTTCCTCGACCGCGCCGCATTCGACGCATGGGTGAACGACTACCGCGCACGACTGTCCGAAGAAACACGCGACGACGCCGCGCGCGCCATTGCAATGAACCGTGTGAACCCCAAATTCGTACTTCGTAATCATCTGGCAGAAACGGCGATCCGCCGAGCGAAAGAGAAGGACTTCTCCGAAGTGGAACGCTTGGCAGCCGTCCTGCGCCGCCCGTTCGACGAGCAACCGGAAAACGAAGCGTATGCGGGGCTGCCGCCGGATTGGGCCAGCTCGCTGGAAGTGAGTTGCTCTTCGTAACGAGCCCCCAAAACAATCTTGAGACAGGAACCCCGACCATGAACAAGCCCGACGACCTCAACACCGGCGCCCCCGCCGTGCAGAAAGACGACGCCGAGTGGCGCGAACAGCTCTCCGACATCGAATACCAGGTGACACGCCACGCGGCCACCGAGCGCCCCTTCACCGGCCGCTATCACGACCACTGGGACCGCGGCATCTATGACTGCGTCTGCTGCGGCACGCCGCTGTTCGAATCGGACACCAAGTTCGACGCCGGCTGCGGCTGGCCGAGCTACTTCAAGCCGATCAACGGCGAAGTGATCGCCGAGAAAACCGACCGCACGCACGGCATGCTGCGCATCGAAGTGCAGTGCAAGAACTGCGGCGCGCATCTGGGCCACGTGTTCGAAGACGGACCGGCGCCGACCGGTCTGCGTTACTGCATCAATTCGGCTGCGTTACAATTCGAGCCCAAGTAACGCAGCGCGGAGTCCGGCGCCCGTTGAATGATGCGCGGCCGGCGTCTGTCATCAGGCGCGCGCCGGCCGCGACACCCTTCATCCGGCTTGCAAACCGGTCAACCCGGCGGTCGACCCGGCGCGGCAATCATGCTACGAACAGCGCAACGCGCCGTTCCCGGCTGCCGCGGCGGGTTTTAAGCAGCATCCCTGCCACCGGGCGCCCCGCGCCGCGTCCCCAATTCTCCGACTCTCCAACCCACTCTCCGAATTCCCGACCAGATAATGAAATTCCTGTTCGATCTGTTCCCGATCATCCTGTTCTTCGTCGCCTTCAAGATCTGGGGCATTTTCACGGCGACGGCAGTGGCGATCGTCGCCACGCTGGTGCAGATCGCGTGGGTGGCATTCCGCCACCGCAAGGTCGATCCGATGCTGTGGGTGAGCCTCGGCGTCGTCACCGTCTTCGGCGGCGCGACGCTCGTGCTGCACAACGACACGTTCATCAAATGGAAGCCAACCGTGCTGTACTGGGCGTTTTCGGTCGCGCTGATCATCTCGCAACTGGCCTTCAACAAGAACCTGATTGAAGCGATGATGGGCAAGCAGATCACGCTGCCGCACGCGATCTGGGGCAAGCTGAACATCGTCTGGGCGATTTTCTTCGTGCTGCTGGGGCTGGTGAACCTGTTCGTCGCGTACAACTACACGACCGACCAGTGGGTCAATTTCAAGCTGTTCGGCGCCACCGGGTGCCTGGTGGTATTCATCGTCGGACAGAGTTTGTGGTTGTCGAAGTATATGAAGGAAGAATGACATGACGAGCGATGTGTTCATGCACGCCACGACCGCCGAGCGCGCCGCGCTGATCGAGGCGCGCCTCACCGCGGCGCTCGCGCCGGTCGCCTCGATCCGGATCACGGATGACAGCGCGCAGCACGCGGGCCACGCGGGCGCCTCCGCCGGCGGTCATTTTTCTGTCACGATCGTGGCTGCCGCATTCGCCGGGAAAGCCCGCGTGGCGCGGCATCGCATGGTGTATGATGCGCTGGCCGATGCCATGCAGCGCGGCATTCACGCCCTTGCAATCACGGCGTATACGCCCGAAGAATTTGCTTTGTTGCCCCGCTAGGAAACCTTTCGATGACCTTGAAGAAAACCCGCCTTTGGGTATTGCTGGCTGCATTTGCGGCCGCACCTGCATTCGCACAGAACATCGCCGTCGTGAACGGCACGCCGATTCCGAAAGCACGCGCTGATGCGTTGATCGATCAACTGGTTCATCAAGGCCAGCAAAACACGCCGCAACTGCAAATGGCCGTGCGCGAAGAGCTGGTGAACCGCGAGATCCTGATGCAGGAAGCGCTGCGCCGCGGCCTGCCGAATCGTCCGGACATCAAGGCGCAAATCTCCGTCGCGCAACAAACCGTCGTGCTGCGCGCGCTGATCGAAGACTTCGTGAAGAACAACACGCCGACCGACGCCGAAGTCACCGCGCGTTACAACGCGCTGATCAAGGACGCGGGCGGCAAGGAATATCACCTGCACCACATCCTGGTCGACAACGAACAGCAAGCCAAGGATCTGATCGCCAAGATCAAGGCCGGCGCAAACTTCGAAGACCTTGCCAAGCAATTCTCGAAGGACCCGGGATCGGGCAAGAACGGCGGCGATCTGGACTGGTCGGATCCGAAGGCCTACGTGCCTGAATTCGCGGACGCGGCCACGCATCTGCAGAAAGGCCAGATGACGGACACGCCGGTGCATACGCAATTCGGCTGGCACATCATCCGTGTCGACGACGTGCGCAACATCGCGCCGCCGCCGCTCGAGCAAGTGCGTCCGCAGATCGTGCAGCAAATCCAGCAGGAAAAGCTGCAGGCGTTCGAAGAAGGCCTGCGTAAGAACGCGAAGATTCAGTAAGCGGTTTTTGGCTGCTGCTTCGGAATAAAAAAACCGCCCTCGGGCGGTTTTTTGTTTCTGCGTGCGCTTCAACCCAACCAGCGGCGTGCGTTCTGGAACACGCGCAGCCACGGGCTCGCGTCCGTGCTGCCCTCACCCCAACCTTCCGGATGCCAGCTCATCTGCACCGCGCGATGCACGCGCTCGGTGTGCGGCATCAGCACGCTGAAGCGGCCATCAAGCGTCGTAACCGACGTGATGCCATTTGGCGAACCGTTCGGGTTGAACGGATACTGCTCCGTTGCCTGCCCACGGTGATCGACGTAACGCATCGCCACCGCCACCTTCGACGCATCGCCTTGCTGCGAGAAGTCCGCATAACCTTCGCCGTGCGCAATCGCCACCGGAATGCGCGAGCCTTCCATGCCGGCGAAGAAGATCGACGGCGAAGCCTGCACTTCCACCAGCGAGAAGCGCGCTTCGAATTTCTCCGACTTGTTGCGCGTGAACTTCGGCCAGGCTTCAGCACCCGGGATCATCGACGCGAGGCTGCTCATCATCTGGCAGCCATTGCAGATACCCAGCGCAAACGTATCTTCGCGACCGAAGAACGCAGCGAACATGTCGGCCAGTTGCGAGTTGAAACGAATCGCCTTCGCCCAGCCTTCACCGGCGCCCAGCGTATCGCCGTACGAGAAGCCGCCGCACGCCACCGCACCGGCGAAATCCGCCAGGTTGGCGCGGCCGGCCAGCAGGTCGCTCATGTGCACGTCGTGCGCGTCGAAGCCGGCGCGGTCGAATGCATAAGCCGTTTCGAGGTGCGAGTTCACGCCCTGCTCACGCAGGATCGCGACACGCGGGCGTGCGCCCTTGCCGATGAACGGTGCGGCGACATCTTCCGAAGGATCGAACGTGAGAACCGGCGAGATGCCCGGATCGGCCGCATCGGAGAGCGCATCGTATTCAGCATCGGCACAAGCCGGGTTGTCGCGCAGACGCGAAATACGCCAGCTCACTTCGCTCCACGCGCGATGCAATTCGGTACGCGGTGCGTCGTAGATCTTCTTCGCGTCGCGATAGATTTCGATCGTATCGCGCTCGTTGGTCTTGCCGATCACGTGCGAGCATGCCGACAGACCGTGTTCGCGCAATGCGCCCAGCACCGCGTCGCGATCCGCTGCGCGCACCTGAATGACGGCGCCAAGTTCTTCGGTGAAGAGCGCGCGGATCGTGCGGTCTTCACGACGGCCACTGGTCTGCTTCGCCCAGTCTTTCGCGTCGCCGAAATCGGATTCGTGGTTCGGATCGAGTATCAGCATGTCGACGTTCAGCGACACGCCGACGTGGCCCGCAAACGCCATTTCGCAAACCGTCGCCCACAGGCCGCCGTCCGAGCGGTCGTGGTACGCGAGCAGCTTGCCGTCGCTATTGAGCGACTGGATCGCGGTGAAGAAACGCTTCAGATCTTCTGGATCGTCGACGTCCGGCACCGTGTCGCCGACCTGCTGCGTGACTTGCGCGAGAATACTGCCACCCAGACGATGCTTGGCGCGGCCAAGGTCGATCGCGATCAGCACGGAGTCGCCCACGTCGCCCGCGCTGCGCAGTTGCGGCGTGAGGTGCTTACGTACATCTTCGACCGGCGCGAATGCCGAGATGATCAGCGAGACCGGCGCGACGACTTCCTTCGCCACGCCACGATCTTCCCACTTGGTGCGCATGGACAGCGAATCCTTGCCCACCGGAATGCTGATGCCGAGCGCCGGGCACAACTCCATGCCAATGGCCTTGACCGTGTCGTACAGCGCGGCGTCTTCGCCCGCTGCGCCGCATGCGGCCATCCAGTTGGCCGACAGCTTGAGCTTATCGAGCGACGTGATCGGCGCCGCCGCGATGTTGGTGACCGCCTCACCGACCGCCATGCGACCCGACGCCGGCGCGTTGATCACGGCGAGCGGCGTACGCTCGGCCATGGTCATCGCTTCGCCGCGGAAGCCCGCGTAGTCCATCGTCGTGATGGCGACGTCGGCCACCGGCACTTGCCACGGGCCGACCATCTGGTCGCGCGCGGTCGTGCCGCCCACCGAGCGGTCGCCAATTGTGATCAGGAACGACTTGCTGGCAACCGTCGGGTGACGCAGCACGCTGACCGCCACTTCCGACAACGCGATGCCGGTGACATCCACCGGTTCGAGTTTCTGTTCGACGCGCTTCACGTCGCGATGCATGCGCGGCGCCTTGCCGAGCAGCACTTCCATCGGCATGTCGACCGGCTCGTGTGCGGCGTCCTCGTTCGATTCGGAATCGAGCACCTTCAACTGACGTTCAGCCGTAGCCGTGCCGACCACCGCGAACGGGCAACGCTCGCGCTCGCACATGGCTTCGAAGGCCGGCAGATCGGCCGGCGCAATCGCGAGCACGTAGCGCTCCTGCGCCTCGTTCGACCAGATTTCGCGCGGCGACAAACCGCTCTCTTCCAGCTGGATCTTGCGCAGATCGAAGATCGCGCCCTTGCTGGCGCCGTCCACGACTTCCGGGAACGCGTTCGACAGACCGCCCGCACCCACGTCGTGAATACTCAGAATCGGGTTCTTCTCGCCGAGCTGCCAGCACGCGTTAATCACTTCCTGCGCACGGCGCTCGATTTCCGGATTGCCACGCTGGACCGAGTCGAAGTCGAGTTCGGCCGTGTTGGTGCCCGTCGCCATCGAACTGGCGGCGCCGCCGCCCATGCCGATGCGCATACCCGGGCCGCCGATCTGGATCAGGAGCGACCCTTCCGGCAAATCGTGCTTGTGCGTGTGTTGATCCGAAATATTGCCGATGCCGCCGGCGATCATGATCGGCTTGTGATAACCGCGCACCAGACCCGCGACGTTCTGCTCGTAAGCGCGGAAATAGCCACCCAGATTCGGCCGGCCGAATTCGTTGTTGAACGCGGCGCCGCCGAGCGGGCCGTCGATCATGATTTGCAGCGGCGATGCGATGCGGTCAGGACGGCCATACGCCTCGTGCTTGTCGTCCGGGTTCCGGTGTGCCAGCGGCTGCGCGGCGTCACGGGCGTTTTCCCAGGCTTCGACGCCGTCCGGCAATTCCAGATTCGACACCGTGAAGCCCGCCAGACCCGCCTTCGGACGCGCGCCGCGGCCGGTCGCGCCTTCGTCGCGGATTTCGCCGCCCGCGCCGGTCGAAGCGCCCGGGAACGGCGAGATCGCGGTCGGGTGGTTGTGCGTTTCCACCTTCATCAAGGTGTGCGTCAGTTCGACGTTGCGGCGATAGTGCTCGGGCATCGCGCCGGGTTCAGCCGGCGTGCGCGGGAACCAGCGCTCAGCCACGCCGCCCGCCATGATCGCCGAGTTGTCCGAATAGGCAACGATGGTGCCTTGCGGGTTCAGCTTCTCCGTGTTGCGGATCATGTTGAACAGCGAGATGTCCTGCTTCTCGCCGTCGATCGTCCAGTCCGCATTGAAGATCTTGTGACGGCAGTGTTCGCTGTTGGCTTGCGCGAACATCATCAACTCGACGTCGGTCGGATTGCGGCCGAGTTTCGTGAAGGCGTCGACGAGGTAGTCGATTTCGTCGTCGGCGAGCGCGAGGCCCAGTTCCGTGTTCGCCGCTTCCAGCGCGCCACGACCGTTGCTCAACACGTCGACGGTTTGCAGCGGCTTGGCCGGCAGTTCGTCGAACAGATGCAGTGCGTGGTCACGCGAGGGCGACACGCTCTCCGTCATGCGGTCGTGCAACGCCGCGGCGACGGCCGCGCGGGCTTCGTCGGAGAGCGCCTTCTTGCCGCCCAGCAGACCGCTTTTCAGCGTGACCGTGTATTCGACACCGCGCTCGATACGGCGCACCTGCGTGAGACCGCAGAGGTGAGCAATATCGGTTGCCTTGCTGGCCCACGGCGACACCGTGCCGAAGCGCGGCACCACGAGGAAGGTTTCGGCCGCGCCGCGCTCTTTGGTTTCTTCGAGCGGATCGCCATAGTGCATCAGCGCTTCGATCTTCGCGTTGTCTTCCGCGGACAGCGGGGTTTGCGCGTTGACGAAGTGCAGATATTGCCCGCGCACGCCGGTGATGTTGGCGTCGATGCGCGTAAGCGTGTCGAGCAGGCGGGTTTGACGGAAATCGGAAAGGGCCGAAGCGCCGGGGAAACACGAGAAGTGGGCCATGGACTTGACGTTGCGTCGCTAATGATGCCGATGAGTCGCGCGTGAAGGCGACGTGAGGCGGAAAGGAAGTCCGAGATTATACCCCGGGAACGGCCTTCCAACGGGCGTCGCACCAGGGTTTTGGCGGGGTCTGCGTGGCCGGTCTGACGTTTTGACTGCTATCATTCGCCCTTTCACCAGATCGGCGCAGGCAGCCTGAGCAATCCCGGGCAGTGCGCCGCATGCCACGCTTAACGGGAACGCGGCGTTTCGGCGTCCCGCCGGCAAATCGAATCAGATCATGGATGTCATCGTCATTGGCGGCGGGATTGTGGGCGTCGCCACCGCTTATCAACTGCGCGCGGCCGGTCACCGGGTATGCGTCGTCGAGCGCCACGCAACGGTCGCGCAAGGCGCGACCTATGGGCACGGCGGCACCGTGCTGCCGACCCCGCTCGACGTCTGGTTCGGCCCGACTTTCATGGCGAGCCGTCAGGGCGCCAAAAACGGCGTGATCAGCAAGACCGGCTTCAACGGGCCGGCGCGCCAGTTCGTCAAGCAACTGGCCGCTTTGCAGGAGCCGGCGGCGTTCAGCCGCCAGTACGCGCGGCTGCGTCCGTTGATCGAAGCATCGCGCGAGGCGATGGCCGACGTCGAAGCGCGCTTCGGGCTGGAATTCGAGCAGGCGAGCGGCCTGCTCTATCTGGTGCGTTCCGAGCAGGAATGGCAGCAGACCCAGACCGCGCTCGAGCTGCTGCGCCAATACGAAGTCCCGCACCATGTGCTCACGCCGGCCGAATGCGCCGCGTTCGAGCATTCCGTGCGAACCGAGCCGGAATTCGCCGGCGGCGTGCTGTTCGACCACGAGCGCACGGCCAACTGCCCGCTTTTCGCGAAACTGATCAAGCAAACCCTCGATACCCAGGGCGGCGTGCAATTCATGCTGGGCTGCGAAGTCTCGGCGATTCGCCTCGAAGGTCAGCGTGCCGCGGTGGAACTGGCGCCACGGCCTGGCATGGCATCGCGTTCACGCGAAGTCGACGTGATCAACGCCGATGCGATTGTTGTCGCTGCAGGTTACGGCAGTCTGCCGCTGCTCGAACGGCTGGGGCTGCGGCTGCCGTTGCATCCGCTGCGCCTGCATAACCTGGTGGCGCCGATCGCGCATGAGGAATGCGCCCCGCACGTCGCGATTGTCGACGCGGTCAAGCGGATTACGGTCAGCCGCATGAATCATCGCCTGCGGGTTGCGGGCGGCGCGGTTTTGCAAAGTGCTGGGCAGATCGACAAGCCGCTCGGCGAAGCGTTGACTAAAGAAGCGCTGGCGCTGCTGGGCCAGGCGACTCACGACTGGATTCCGGGCGCTGCCCGGATCTCCGCGGCGTTGCCGTGGGAAGGCGTAAAACTGCTGTCGCCGGACGGAATGCCTGTGATCGGCAATGCGCTTCATCCGCGTCTGTTTGTGAACGCCGGCCACGGGCCGGCCGGTTGGGGTCTGGCATGCGGGGCGGGCAAGCTGATCGCCGACCTGATCTCGGACAAGACCCCCGACGTCCCCGCGGACACGCTGGCTGCACTGCGCGCGGATCGATTCCAGTAAATGGCGCGCCGGGAGCATATCGGCACTACCATAGTGGCTCCCAACGCTTCCTCACCTTGCTCAAGGTGAACTCCAAGCCTCGCCATGACAGTGCCCGAATCCACGCTCCCGACGTTAATCAGCCCGCACAACCGCGCGTTGCCGCTGCTCACGCTAACCGATCTGCGAATCCTTGAAACCCAGGCCGCGGCGGCACTGCCTCAGCACACCCTGATGTCTCGCGCCGGCAAAGCAGCCGCGAGCTACCTGCAAGAGCTGATCACCCGCGACACATCGATCGAAAAATCGAAGCACAAGGTATGGGTCGTAGCAGGCCCGGGCAACAACGGCGGCGACGCATTGATCGTGGCCGCGGAGCTACGCCGCGCAGGTATCGCCGTAGATCTTTGCATGCCGCTTGAAGTCAAGCCGGACGACGCCCGCTGGGCGCTCGACACCGCCCGGTCCGCAGGCGTAGCCATTACATCGACACCGCCGGCTTCGCTGGAAAGCTATACATGGCTGGTGGACGGCATGTTCGGCATCGGTCTGACCCGCCCTCTGGAAGGCGTCTTTGCTGCCATCGCCCGCCAGCTCTCACAACGCACGAAAGCAAAGTCCAGACGAGGCGGCGTCCTGGCGCTCGATACACCAAGCGGCCTCGACAGCGACACCGGCACGGTCGTCGGTGAAAAACAGGACCAAGGCGGGGGCCGAAGCGAAAACCAGAACGACGGCGCCGCAGTCCACGCCACCCACACGATCACCTTCATCGGTGCAAAGCCCGGCCTCTTCACGGCGCAGGGCCGCGATCTTGCCGGCACGGTAACGGTGGCGCCGATCGGCATTGACAGCACCGCCCGCACGGCCGTGCAACTCAACGCGCCGGCGCTGTTCGCCGACTTTCTTCCGCCGCGCGACTTTGCCACCAACAAGGGCACCTTCGGCAGCCTCGCCGTGGTCGGCGGCGACACCGGCATGTGCGGCGCGCCGATCCTCGCCTCGCGCGCGGCGCTCTACACCGGTGCGGGCAAAGTGCACGTTGCCTTGCTCGGCGACGGCGCCCCGCCCTACGATCCGCCGCATCCCGAACTGATGCTGCATGCGATCGACGATCTGCCGCTCGACAAAATGGACGCGCTCGCCGTCGGTTGCGGCATGGGTCTGCGCGACATCGCCACGCGTGTCATGCATGACGTGCTGACGCTTGACGTACCCAAACTGTTCGACGCCGACGCGCTCAATCTGATTTCGACGGACCCTTCGCTCGCGGCCGAAGTCACCGCGCGCGGCGTACAAGGTGATCCCTGCGTGCTCACGCCGCATCCGTTGGAAGCCGCGCGCCTGCTCGGCACGGATGCGCGAGGCGTGCAACGCGACCGCCTCGCCGCAGCGCGGGCACTGGCTGCGCGCTTTGCCGCGGTAGTCGTGCTGAAAGGCACGGGCACGGTCATCGCCGCGCCGGACGGCCGTGTCGCGATCAATCCGACCGGCAATGCCGCACTCGCGACAGGCGGCACCGGCGACGTGCTCGGCGGCATCATCGGCGCACTGCTTGCCCAGCATCTGCCGCGTTACGAAGCTGCGCTGGCAGGCGTCTACCTGCACGGCCTCGCCGCCGACACGCTCAGCGCGCAAGGCCACGGCCCAGCCGGTCTGACGGCGGGTGAACTCGCCCCGATGGTGCGAACTTTGCTCAACCGTATGTTCTATCCGGCAACGGGTGGATGAGTCAGTTGGTGAATGAAGCACCTCATGAAGCGCCTCGAACGGGGGGGCTGAACGTGACGCCTCATCCCACAGTTTGCATGGGACGCCCAAACCGCTGCCACCCGTCACACAACGCCGTTATACTGATTGACTGCGCCGCGCGTCGGGTTCATCGCGGGTTACGGCGAAATTTCGGTGGGCCGTTCGATCTCCGGGCGGACTCGCGAAGTTTCCCCGCAACCCACTACGAACCCCACCGCGCGGCATCGCTCTAACAGCATCGTTGCATCATCCTCGGCAGCGCTTCACGCGCGCGCCTTTCTTCGTGCCCCTTCGTTAGACGGACGCTATGACGCAGAACTCGCTCCCCTCCTGGTCCTCGCTGCAAACGCATTACGAGAAGATTCGCGATGCGCACATGCGCGACTGGTTCGCCCCCGAGAACGATCCCGCCCCTACCCGTGCTGAGCGCTTTGCGTTCGCGGGCGGCGGTCTCGCGGCCGATTTTTCGAAGAACCGCATCACCGACGAAACCCTGAAACTGCTGGCGGAACTCGCGCGCGAAGCCGGCGTCGAGAAGCGCCGCGACGCGATGTTCGCGGGCGAAGTCGTCAACCCGACCGAAGGCCGCGCCGCATTGCACACCGCGCTGCGCGCCACCGATCCGAAAGCACCGTTCCATGCGCAGATCCTGGCCGAACGCGCCAGGATGGCCGCGTTCGCCGACAAGGTCCGCAGCGGCGAGTGGACCGGCTATACCGGCAAGCGGATTCGCTACGTCGTGAACATCGGCATCGGCGGCTCGGACCTCGGGCCGAAGATGGTCGTGCACGCACTGCATCATCTGGCTACGCCGGAGATCACCACGCACTTCGTGTCGAACGTGGACGGCGCGGATCTGTACAACGTGATGCAAATGATCGATCCCGAAGAGACGCTTGCGATCATCGTCTCCAAGACCTTCACGACGCTCGAAACCATGACCAATGCGCGCTCGCTGCGCGACTGGTTCATCGAGAAAGGCTGCCCGGAAAGCGCGCTGGCGAAGCACTTCGTCGGCGTGTCGGCGAACCCGGCTGAGGTCGTCAAGTTCGGCATCGCGAAAGAGAATGTGTTCGAGATGTGGGACTGGGTCGGTGGGCGTTATTCGCTGTGGTCGGCAGTGGGTCTGTCGATCATGATCGCGATCGGGCCGAAACAGTTCGACGAACTGCTGGCCGGCGCCAACGAGATGGACCAGCATTTCCGCGACGCGCCGCTCGAGAAGAATCTGCCGGTGCTGCTCGGCATGATCGGCATCTGGTATCGCAACTTCTTCGGCTCGCAAAGCTATCTGGTCGCGCCATATTCGGAAGCGCTGCATTTCCTGCCGTCGTATCTGCAACAGCTCGAAATGGAGAGCAACGGCAAGTCGGCGCGTCTCGATGGCGCAATGGTCGACTATCCGACCGCCGCCGTGACCTGGGGCGAACCGGGCACGAACGGTCAGCATGCGTTTTTCCAGATGCTGCATCAGGGCCCGACGATCGTGCCGATCGATTTCATCGCCGTGTTGACGCCGGAGCATCCGCTCGTCAGTCATCATCCGAAGCTGCTGGCGAACTGTTTCGCGCAAAGCGAAGCACTGATGCTCGGCCGCACGCTCGAAGAAGCGAAGAAGGTTGCCGGTGCGGACAAGCCGGAACTGGCGCCGCATCTGGTGTTTCCGGGCAACCGTCCGACGAGCACATTGCTGGTCGATGCACTCACCGCGCGTTCGCTCGGCGCATTGATCGCGCTGTATGAGCATAAGGTGCTGGTGCAGGCATCGGTATGGGACATCAACCCGTTCGATCAATGGGGCGTCGAGTTGGGCAAGATCCTCGGCAAGGTCGTCGAGGCGGATCTGACGTCGGCAAGCGTCGATGAGAAGAAGCATGATTCGTCGACGTCGGCGTTGATTGCGCGGGCGCGTGCTGCCTTGAAGCGATGAGCGTGAGCGGCGCGCTTGCCCGTGCCGCATGCGCTGATTGCTCACGCGCGCGTGGTTAGCGGCGTTGCGTTATCGAGTTGCATGAGATGAAAAGCAAAGCGGGCCCTTGTGGCCCGCTTTGCTTTATACGACCGAGTGACGCGTGGCTGGCACGCTTCCTAGGCCAGACGTCCCGCTTCGATGGTCACCGTCGTATCGCAGCGGCGCGCCAGCTCGATGTCGTGCGTGACAAGGATCAACGTGGCGCCGTTCGCACGGTTCATCTCGAACATCAGATCGATCACCGCGTGACCGGTGGCGGCATCGAGACTGCCGGTCGGCTCGTCGGCGAACAGGATCGCCGGATGGGTGACAAAGGCCCGCGCGAGCGCGACCCGTTGCTGTTCGCCGCCCGACAGCAGCTTCGGATAGTGCCCGGTGCGCTTGGCGAGCCCCACCTGCTCCAGCAATCCGCGCGCACGCGCCGCGGCCTCGCGCGTACCGATGCCGCCTTGCAGTTCGAGCGGAAGGGTGACGTTTTCGAGCGCCGTCAAATGCGGCATCAGTTGAAACGACTGGAACACGAAACCGACCGAACCGCTGCGCAACGCAGCGCGCTCGTCTTCGTCCAGTTCGGTGAGTTCGCGGCCGAGCAGCCGAACCGAGCCCGAGCTCGCACTGTCCAATCCTGCGAGCAAGCCGAGCAGCGTAGACTTGCCCGACCCGGATGCACCGACGATCGCCACACTGCTGCCGGCATTGATAGCAAGATCGATGTCCTCGAGAATCGTCAGTTCGCCTGTTGCATCCTTAACCTTCTTGCACAAACCCCGCACTTCAATGACTGGATCAGTTTTGTTTAGCATGGTGAAGCGTAGGTTGAAAGTGCGCGCCGTAGCGACGGCGCTGACTACTGCATTCGGCCCGGCCGTGCTGGCCGCAACCCTGTTTTCATTGCCCTTCCCAGCCCATGCGGCCAACCCGCCCGAACAGGCCAAGCCGGTGATCGTCGTGCTCGGCGACAGCATCTCCGCCGAATACGGCTTGCCCCGCGACACTGGCTGGGTTGCCTTGATGCGCCAGCGCCTCACCGATGAGCGAATCGATTATAGCGTCGCCAATGCGAGCATCAGCGGCGACACCACGAGCGGTGGCCGGGCCCGCCTGCCGGCGCTCCTGCAACGGCTCAAGCCGAGTATCGTGATCGTCGAGCTCGGCGCCAACGATGCATTGCGCGGCGTGCCGCTCGCCACAACCGAAGACAACCTGCGCACGATCATCGAGCAGGCTCAACAAGGCCACGCGAAGGTCGTGCTGGTCGGCATGTATGTACCACCCAATTACGGCCCCGACTACACGCAAAAGTTCCACGGCCTGTACGGCGAACTCTCGAAGCAATTGCGCGTGCCGTTGGTGCCCTTCCTGCTGGCCGGCATCGCCGACAAACCGGAGATGTTTCAGGCGGATCAGATCCATCCCACGCAGCAGGCACAGCCGGTGCTACTCAACAACGTGTGGCCGGCTATCAAGCCACTCCTTCGCGCAAGTTCGCCGCACTGAAAAGCTCGCTAACAACTTGTTTCCGGTAATTGGGGAGCGCGGATCGGCAAGATCGCTCCGACTTTCGTAATCCCGCGCAACCCGGCTCGATTCTGAGCGACTTCTGAGGAGATAACGTGAAATATTTACCGTTAATCGCTTTGACCGTGGCAATTTCTGCATCCGCCGCTCAACCGCCTGTCGGCGTCCAATCCGTGGGCCAAAGCCAGCAGCCGCCAAAGGCCGTCGCTACGTGCATCGCGCACAAATGGGCCGATAGCTCGCAACAGCAAGTCGTGTCGCAAGACATCATGGCTAACGACCAGGCAATGGATGTCTATATGCCGGGTCAGCAGCCGCCTAACGGCGCAGCAGCCGTCGTGCGGCCCTCCTACACCGGCCCGGGTTCATGGGTCGGCTTCCGCGCCAATGGCGCTGCGGGCAGCGATGCCACCAGTTCGATCAGCGCTTGCCTCTAGGCGGCTGACGGCATAACAAGCGGCGCTCCCAAGCAGAACGTTTGACGCGCTTGCACTCGTCAAATAAAAATGCCCCGCAATTGCGGGGCATTTTTGTAGCTGCGCGCTTTACCTGTTTGCGCGCTCGCGCGAGTGCTTATTCGCCGCTCGCCTGCGCATTGCTGCTGTCGAGCGAGCCGTAGAACTTCACCTTCGAACGGGTACGCAGCGCCTCGACGTAAGCCTCGGCGTTGGATTGCGCATCGACTTGCGCAATCTGCTGCTGCGCAGCAGCCAGACGCTGCGGATCGATCGGGGCGCTTGCAACGACCGCGTTCACGCGATAGATCGCATAGCCGTCATCACCGAGGTCCACACCGACGTACGCAGGTAACTTTTGCGCGTCTGCTTTGTAGATTGCACTCAATGCAACCGGCGGCACGCCTTGCGCGTCGTTGCGCGAAACCTTCAGCGGCGACGAAAAGCCCGTTGTGGCCTTCGACTTGTCGAACTCCGCCAGCTTCGCGATGCCTTCCTTGTGAGCGGCCTCGTTCGACTGAACCGCGATCACTTTCTGACGCACTGCGTCCTTGACGGCATCGAGCGCCGGCACGGCTGCAGCCTTGTAATCGGTCACGTGCGCCGCGATCAGCGTGTTACCGCCAACGTCGATTGCTTGCGTGTTGTTACGCGCAGTGACCGCATCGCTCGCGAACACGGCAGCCAGGAACTTCGCGTTTTTCAGCGGGCTGTCAGGCGGCAGCTTCGGATCCGGCTGCGGCGTGACGGTGGCCGTTTGCAATTGCAGCTTGTACTTGTCAGCGGCGGGCTGCAGGCTCTTCGCCTTCTCGTAAACGATTGACGTGAAGCCTTCCGAGTCGTCGCCGAATGCCTTGCTGGCCAGTTGCGTTTTCAGGTCTTTCGCGATCTGATCTTTCACTTCGTCGAACGGCTTGGTGACGGCTGGCTTCACGTCCGTGACCTTGACGATGTGATAGCCGAAGTCGGTCTGCACGATGCCGCTAACTTCGTCTTTCTTGAGACCGAACACGGCGTCGTCGAACGCCTGGCCGCCAGCGATCATGCCGCGGCCGAAGTAACCCAGATCACCGCCCTTCGACGCCGAACCCGGATCCTGCGAATTCTGCTGCGCGATCTGCGCGAACTGGTCCGGATGTGCCTTGACCTGTGCGAGCACCTCGTCGGCCTTCTGCTTTGCCTTGGCCCTGTCAGCCGCGCTTGCATCTTTCGGCGCGGCGATCAGGATGTGGCTCGCGCGCACCTGACCGTCCGTGCGGTAATGCGCGATGTTGTCGTCGTAGTACTTTTTCAGATCAGCGTCGCTCGGCTGCACGGCAGCAGACAACGTTGCCGTCGACATCACAAGGTACTGGATCGTTGCCGTGGCGGGCGTGGCGAAATCGTTGCGATGCGCATCGTAATAGGCCTGCAGTTGCGCATCCGTGGGCTGCACCTTCGCTACATAGTCGCGCGGATGGAACGCAATACCCTGCACTTCGCGCTGCTGTTCGGCGAGCTCGGTGAGATGCTGTGCGAGAGTCTTCGACGTGAAGGCGCTGCCTTGAATGCTTGCCGGCAACTGCTGCGTAGCAATGCTGTAACGCACACGTTCGTCGTATTGATCGGGCGTCATGCCTTGCATCGCGAGCAACTGCTTGTAGCGGTCGACGTCGATCGAGCCGTCAGGATTCTTCAGCGACGAGATCACCGGATCGTTCAGCAGCACACGGCGCACGGCGTCGTCAGACGCGGTCAGATGCAGGCGCTGTGTTTCGTCAGCCAGCACGCGCTGCTCGATCAGACCGTCGAGCATTTCGCTACGGCGCGCAGGTGTATCGAACGACTTCATGTCGAACTGCGCACCGAGCATTTGACGGGCGCGGTCAAGCTGCTGACGCATCGCGTTGTCATACTCTGCGCGAGTAATCTTGTGGCCGTTGACGCTGGCGACGTTTGCACTTTCGTCAAAGAAGCCGCGGAAGCCTTGGATACCCACAAAACCCAACCCCGGCACAATGACGAGGATGAGCATGAACATCATCAGGCGTTTGTGATTGCGGAAAAAATCGAGCATGCGTGAAGGAGTGCCAAAAACAGAACGCCCGATCTTACAACAGCGGGCAATAAAAAAGGCGAACCGGAGTTCGCCTTTCGTGGATACTGGCGGAGTGGACGGGACTCGAACCCGCGACCCCCGGCGTGACAGGCCGGTATTCTAACCGACTGAACTACCACTCCTTATACTGCACTGCACTAAACAGAACCACTGAGCCGAATCTGAAACTGGTGGGTGCTGAGAGGCTCGAACTCCCGACCTACGCCTTGTAAGGGCGCCGCTCTACCAACTGAGCTAAGCACCCGTTTCGCGATTCAGCGTGCTCCTGCTTTTGCTGCCTGATTGATCAACTTGCGTATCAACTAGTGCGACGCAAAGTCACACTAGTCACACAGAATTCGTCGCACTTCTTTCTAACGAACCTGCAATTCCTCAAGCAGCAAGCCCATTAGTTTAGCGCATCCTTCAGAGCTTTGCCAGGCCTAAATTTAGGGACCTTCGCTGCCTTGATCTTGATGGCGGCGCCGGTGCGCGGATTGCGGCCCGTACGCGCGGTACGCTTGCCCACGGCAAAGGTACCGAAACCCACCAGCGTCACCGAACCACCTTTCTTCAACGTACCTTTGACCCCACCGATCACCGCGTCGAGTGCACGGCCTGCCGCGGCCTTCGAAATATCGGCTTGCTGCGCAATGTGATCGATCAATTCCGTTTTATTCATTCCAACCCCCGAGAATGTTTGTGGCAATCGTGACGGCGCTCTGTAGCGCCTGGCATCACGCGACCGGCGGGTAACGCCGGGCCGACTCATTAGAATTGGCCGAAACCCTTGTGTCAAGCGGGGTTGAGCCTGATTTAAGCGGTTCTGGAGGGCGCCCTCTGTCACCAAATCTTGCTATAGATGGATGCGCGCACAACCAGTCGGCGGCTGAGAGCATCCTTTACTCAAAAGGTGGGATTACGTGCGTTCCAGACGTAACTTCCGGCATCTCGCAGGCAATAAAAAACCCGCGACCGAGGCCGCGGGTTTTTATACAGCAAACAGCTTTCGTCGCCGACTAGCTTAGTGTTTCACGACTTCCGTTGCACCGGCGTCTTTGCCCGGCTCAGCCGCCGCGACAGGCGCAGCAGGCTTGGGCTCTTCGTCCGGCAACGCCTGCGGCACACGTTCGAGCGCCAGTTCGAGCACCCTGTCGATCCAACGGACCGGCATGATTTCGATGGCGTTCTTCACGTTGTCCGGAATCTCCGTCAAGTCCTTGACGTTTTCTTCCGGAACCAGCACCAGCTTGATACCGCCGCGATGCGCTGCCAGCAATTTTTCCTTCAGGCCGCCGATCGGCAGGACTTCGCCACGCAACGTGATTTCGCCCGTCATCGCGACATCGGCACGAACCGGAATACCGGTCAACACCGACACCAGCGCGGTCGTCATCGCGATACCGGCCGAAGGACCGTCCTTCGGCGTCGCGCCTTCCGGCACGTGAATGTGAATATCCTGCTTCTCGAACGCTTCGTCCTTGATACCCAGACGGCGCGAACGCGAGCGGACCACCGAGCGCGCAGCTTCGACTGATTCCTTCATCACGTCGCCGAGCGAACCCGTGCGAATCACATTGCCCTTACCCGGCATCACCGCGGCTTCGATGGTCAGCAGATCGCCGCCCACTTCCGTCCACGCAAGACCCGTGACCTGGCCAACCTGATTTTCCTTCGCGGCCAGACCGAAGTCGTACTTGCGCACGCCGAGGAAGGTGTCGATATTGCTGCCGTCGACCGTCACCGCGCCTTCCGCCTTCTTCAGCAGAAGCATCTTCACGACCTTGCGGCAGATCTTCGAAATTTCACGCTCGAGCGAACGCACGCCCGCTTCACGCGTGTAGTAACGAATGATGTCGCGGATCGCGGTTTCCGTCACATCGACCTCGCCATCCTTGAGGCCGTTGTTCTTCTTCTGCTTGGGCAAAAGATAACGTTGCGCGATGCTGACCTTCTCGTCTTCCGTATAACCCGACAGACGGATCACTTCCATCCGGTCGAGCAGCGGCGGCGGAATGTTCAGCGAGTTCGACGTTGCCACGAACATCACGTCCGACAGATCGAAGTCGACTTCGACGTAGTGATCGGCGAACGTATGGTTCTGTTCCGGATCGAGCACTTCCAGCAGAGCCGAGGACGGATCGCCGCGGAAATCCTGGCCCATCTTGTCGACTTCGTCGAGCAGGAAAAGCGGATTGCGCACGCCGACCTTGGTCAGGCTTTGCAGAATCTTGCCGGGCATCGAACCGATGTACGTACGACGGTGACCGCGAATCTCGGCTTCGTCGCGCACGCCGCCAAGCGCCATACGCACGAACTTGCGGTTCGTAGCGCGAGCGATCGACTGACCCAGCGACGTCTTACCGACACCCGGAGGCCCAACGAGGCACAGGATCGGCGCTTTCACCTTGTCGACACGTTGCTGGACCGCGAGATACTCGAGAATGCGTTCCTTCACTTTCTCGAGACCGAAGTGGTCTTCGTCGAGCACGCGTTCCGCATTCGAGAGGTCGTTGTTGACCTTGCTCTTCTTGCGCCACGGCAAGCCGATCAGCGTATCGATGTAGTTACGCACGACGGTCGCTTCAGCCGACATCGGCGACATCAGCTTGAGCTTCTTCAGCTCGGCGTCGGCCTTCTTCTTGGCTTCCTTCGGCATGCGCGCGGCCGTGATGCGCTTCTCGAGTTCCTCGAGATCCGCACCTTCTTCGCCTTCACCCAGTTCCTTCTGGATCGCCTTGACCTGTTCGTTCAGGTAGTACTCGCGCTGGCTCTTCTCCATCTGGCGCTTCACACGCCCACGGATGCGCTTTTCGACCTGCAGGATGTCGATCTCGGCTTCGAGTTGCGCGAGCAGATGCTCGAGGCGCTCGATGACCGGGAACATTTCGAGGATGTGCTGCTTCTGGTCGAGCTTGAGCGGCAGATGCGCCGCGATCGTGTCGGCCAGCCGGCCAGCCTCGTCGATGCCCGACAGCGACGTCAGGATCTCCGGCGGGATCTTCTTGTTCAGCTTTACATATTGGTCGAACTGCGACACGATCGCGCGGCGCAGCGCTTCAGTTTCAGCGCTGTCGGCGTGGTCGGGTTCGAGCGGCATGACTTCGCACGAGAACTGCGTTTCCTGTTCTTCGATGGAAAGCGTTTTCGCGCGCTGCAAGCCCTCGACGAGCACCTTAACGGTGCCATCGGGCAGCTTCAGCATTTGCAGGATGTTGGCGATACACCCTACTTCGTACATGTCCTTTTCGGTCGGCTCATCTTTCGCAGCCGTTTTCTGGGCGACGAGCATGATGTGCTTGCCGCCTTCCATCGCTGCTTCAAGAGCCTTGATCGACTTCGGGCGGCCTACGAAGAGCGGAATCACCATGTGCGGGAAGACGACTACGTCACGCAGCGGGAGCAGCGGGAGCGTAATGCGTTCCGGCGGAAGGAGTTGGGTTCCTGACATTTCATTTCCCCATGAGTGGAATCAGTTCGTTCGATAGGTGAGGCCAGCAGAAAAGATTGCAAGCCTCCGCGTGTGGGAAAAGTTCAGTGACTCCGAAGGTTCAGTGACTCCATAGTGAAAACAACCATCCTGACCACACGATAAACGAAAAAAGCCGTTCACGTTGCCATGAACGGCTTTTTTTGCAGAACCCGAAAGCCGATCAGTTCGAACCCGCCACTTTGGGCGCGTCTTCGTAGATCAGTAGGGGTTTACCGTCGCCGTCAATCACGTTGTCGTCGATGATGACCTTGCTAACACCTTTCATCTGCGGCAGGTCGTACATGACATCAAGCAACGCCTGTTCCAGGATGGAGCGCAGGCCGCGAGCGCCCGTCTTGCGACGGATCGCTTTACGTGCGACAGCCTGCAACGCAGCCGGGCGAATTTCGAGCTCGACGCGTTCCATATTGAACAGCTTGTGGTATTGCTTCACCAGAGCATTCTTCGGTTCGACGAGGATCTTCATCAACGCGACTTCGTCGAGTTTGCCGAGCGTAGCCACCACCGGCAGACGGCCGATCAGTTCAGGAATCAGGCCGAACTTGATCAGATCTTCCGGTTCCACTTCGCGCAGCACTTCGCCGGCATCGCGGTCCTGCTTGCTCTTCACGCTTGCGCCGAAGCCGATACCGGTTTTCTCGGTACGGTCGACGATGACTTTCTCGAGGCCGTCGAATGCGCCACCGCAAATGAACAGAATATTGGTGGTGTCGACCTGGATGAAGTCCTGATTCGGATGCTTACGGCCACCTTGCGGCGGCACCGACGCCATCGTGCCTTCAACCAGTTTCAGCAAAGCCTGTTGCACGCCTTCGCCCGACACATCGCGGGTGATCGACGGGTTGTCGGACTTGCGGCTGATCTTGTCGATTTCGTCGATGTAGACAATGCCGCGCTGGGCCTTGTCGACTTCGTAATTGCAATTCTGCAGCAGCTTCTGAATGATGTTCTCGACGTCTTCGCCGACGTAGCCGGCTTCCGTCAGCGTCGTTGCATCGGCAATGACGAACGGGACGTTCAGAAGGCGTGCGAGCGTCTGCGCGAGCAAGGTCTTGCCGGAACCGGTCGGGCCGATCAGCAGAATGTTGCTCTTGGACAGCTCGATCTCGTCCTTCTTGTCGAGGTGCTTGAGGCGCTTGTAGTGGTTGTACACCGCGACCGCGAGAATCTTCTTCGCGCGTTCCTGACCGATCACGTACTGGTCGAGGATTTCACGGATTTCCTGCGGACTCGGCAGATCGGACTTGGACAAGCCCGCCTCGATGCCCGCACCTGCAGCCTCATCGCGGATGATTTCGTTGCACAGGTCGATACATTCATCACAGATGAACACCGACGGGCCGGCAATCAGTTTTTTGACTTCATGCTGGCTCTTGCCACAGAACGAGCAATACAACAGCTTTTCGCTGTTAGAACCTTTCTTGTCCGCCATAGATGTGTGAGCCTCCGGACACTCGATTACATGATACGCCGTTTGCCCCGGCCTCGCAGTTTGGGCGCGGCAGGGCTTGAGCCAAGGTGACGGCGTTTGCCGCAGGCACTCGGACGAGTCTTGATTATTTCACAACCGATCCGACGACGGCCTCGCCCCGTTTTGGGGCAAGACCGCACCGGCGTTTCAAGGACACTTCAAGGACGCTTGTGCGCCACCTGGTCAACCAGACCGTAAGCTTGCGCGTCATCGCCGGACATGAAATTGTCGCGGTCGGTGTCGCGTGCAATACGCTCGACCGGCTGGCCGGTGTGGTGCGCGAGCAGATGATTCAGCCGTTCCTTCAGGTACAGGATTTCACGCGCCTGGATTTCTATGTCCGACGCCTGGCCGCGCGCCCCGCCCAGCGGTTGGTGAATCATCACACGTGAATTCGGCAGCGCAAAACGCTTGCCCTTCGCGCCGGCCGCCAGCAGGAACGCGCCCATACTGGCCGCGAGACCCATGCACAGCGTCGACACGTCCGGCTTGATGAACTGCATCGTGTCGTAGATCGCCATCCCGGCCGAAACCGAACCACCCGGGCTGTTGATGTAGAAGCTGATGTCCTTGTCCGGGTTTTCACTTTCAAGGAACAACATCTGCGCGACGACGAGGTTGGCCGTCTGGTCGTTCACTTCGCCCACCAGGAACACGATGCGTTCCTTCAGCAGACGCGAATAGATGTCATACGAGCGCTCGCCCCGGCCGCTCGTTTCCACGACGATCGGCACCAGTCCGAGCGCCTGCGCTTCGAGATCCCGGGACGACTGGGAGGTCAACGTGTCCAGCATTTGGGCGCGAAAGGTCATGCAATGGATCCTTGTCTGGAAATATTCTAAATATTAGATGCTAGACAGGTGTGGCCGACGAGCCCGTATTCAAGTGCGCGATCAGTGCGAGCGCGGCGTGCGACGCAGTGTGAAACGCGCCATGCAAAACGCACCGTACTTTCACAGCACAAAAAAACGGCGTGCGGGCCGTCGCTCCGACAGCCGGCACGCCGTTGCAGCGACGCTTACGCTTGCGCCGTTGCGCTTGCCAGTTCTTCGAAGCTTACTTCCTTGTCCGTCACCTTGGCCTTGCTGAGGACGAAATCGACGACGTTGGCTTCAACGACGTACGCTTCCATTTCTGCAAGACGTTGCTGATTGGAATAATACCAGCGGACGACTTCCTTCGGGTCTTCGTAGCTTTTCGCGAATTCGTCGACTTCGGCACGAATCTGCTCCGGCTTGGCTTGCAGTTCGTTGGCCTTGACCAGCTCGGCCAGCACGAGGCCCAGCTTGACGCGACGCTCAGCCTGTTCCTTGAACATTTCAGCCGGGATCGGTGCGTCAGCGGCGTTCGGCACGCCACGTTGCTCGAGGTCCTGACGGGCCATGCCGACGAGGCGCTCCTGATCTTGTGCGATCAAGGCGCTCGGCACGTCGAGTTCCGAAATCTTCAGCAACGCGTCCATCACCTGATTCTTGACGATGGCTTGCGTGCGGCGCTTCGCTTCGCGTTCGAGATTGTCTTTGATCTCAGCGCGCATCTTGACCAGATCGCCGTCTTCGATACCGAGCGACTTTGCGAATTCAGCGTCGATTTCCGGCAGATGCGGCCACTCGATCTTCTTCATCGTGATCGTGAATTGCGCGGTCTTACCGGCGACATCCTTGCCGTGATAGTCAGCCGGGAAAGCCAGGTCGAATTCCTTCGATGCGCCGACCGCGAGGCCCAGCGCTGCCTTTTCGAATTCCGGCAGCATGCGGCCTTCGCCCAGCACGAATGCGAAGTCTTCAGCGCTGCCGCCCTGGAACACTTCACCGTCGATCTTGCCGACGAAGTCGACCGTCACGCGGTCGCCGTCTTTAGCCGCCGTGTCCGCGCCGCCGTCGCCATGCTCGCCGGCTTCGCCACGAGCGTGGAAGTGCACGCGCTGCTTGCGCAGGATGTCCAGCGTGCGGTCGATTTCCGCTTCGCTGATGGTGGTCGTGGTGCGTTCGATTTCGGCCGTGGCGACGTCGCCCAGCTTCACTTCCGGATACACCTCGAACGTCGCGTCGAACGCGTAATCGCCTTCAGCAGCGTCGGCCTTCGGCGCGAAGCTCGGCTGACCGGCAACGCGCAGGTTTTCGGCGCGGCTGATATCGAAAAATTCCTTGCCGACCTTGTCGCTCAGCACTTCAGCTTCAACCTGGCCCGAATACTGTTGCGTCACCATCTTGAGCGGCACCTTGCCCGGGCGGAAACCAGGCATGCGCACGTTCTTTGCCAGTTGGCGGATACGCGAGTCCACTTCCTTCTGCACGGCGTCCTTCGGCAGGGAAATCGTTACGCGGCGTTCGAGCTTGCCGATGTTTTCAACAACGTTAGCCATGGCTTCAATCGTCCTAAAATTATTCGAGCGAATCAGTTATCTTCTCCGTGCCGCTTTTCGATGCCGCGTTCAAGTCGCTCAGCATCGATTGCGCGCCTGCGCCGCGGGCTTGCAGGCCGCCGGCAGCACGGTTGGGTCCAAAGAGCCAAATATTTTAGCAAACTATTTGCGCGCTTAGCCGGGATTCGATGATTGCGCGCGCTTTTATCGGTGTTCGGGCCGCTTTCCGCGCTGTTTTTCATCTGTTTGCGGGTTGTCTGGTGGCTGTTCGCTGCCTGCTTCACGCCCACCCACTATCAGTTTTCAGCCCGCTTGCGGCGGCTTGACGATCCCTTTCGCCTTCCACGCTTCCTCCGGAAGCGCCTGCGCGACCGATAGCGTCGCGCCTGCCGCCCGCGTTCGCACGGATGGATCCCGCACGCCCCTTCACGGACAATCCCGGCTATGCCATTCGACATATTCAGTCGGCGCGCCCATGCTGATAAGCTTACGGACGCGCTCGGGGCTGCGCCCGCATCTGTTCAATTCACCCGCCCTCGCAACGACTCCAACCATTCAGAGACATCATGCCGAATTTGCCGTCCTCGCCTGTCGTCGTCATTGCTCCCGATTCCTTCAAAGGTTCGCTCAGCGCGGAACAGGTCGCACAGGCGATTGCGTCCGGCATCCAGCGCTCCCGGCCGGACGCCAGCGTGCGCATCTGTCCGATGGCCGACGGCGGGGAAGGCACGCTCGACGCCATGCTCACGAGTGGCGGCGAACGCCGCAAGCTGAGCGTGCGCGGTGCGGCCGGTCCGGTGCGTGAAGCACTCACCGGCCTGCTTGCGGATGGCAGCGCGATCATCGAAACGGCGGAAATCGTCGGCATTACCGATCCGGTCGGCATGGGCGTACCGGTCGAGGCGCGCAGCACGCGCGGTATGGGCGAAGCGATTCGCGCGCTGCTCGATGCAGGCGTGCGGCGCTTTTTCGTCGCGCTCGGCGGCAGCAGCACGAACGACGGTGGCGCCGGCTTGCTGGCCGGCCTCGGGCTGAAACTTTTCGACGCACAGGACAAAGAACTCGACGCCACGCCCGAACAACTCGCGCGCGTGGCGCGCCTCGACGTGTCGCAACTTGACGCTCGCCTCGCGGACACGCAGTTCGTCGGCATGTCGGACGTGGATAACCCCCTGACCGGCGATCACGGCGCAACCGCGGTGTTCGGTCCGCAAAAGGGTGTGAAGCCGGAACAGGTTGCCCCGATCGACGCCGCCCTCGCCCGCTTCGCCGATCTGCTCGAGGCCGCGCTAGGGCGCACGGCACGCGACCAACCCGGCGCGGGTGCGGCCGGTGGCCTCGGCTTTGCGCTGCACATGCTCGGTGCGCAGTTCGAGCCGGGCGCGGAAACCGTCGCGCGCCAGATCGGCCTGGACGCAGCGCTTGAGGGCGCGAACTGGCTGATCACCGGCGAAGGGCGCTCGGACGTGCAAACGCTGCACGGTAAGGCGCCGTTCATTGCTTGCCGTCATGCGCAGGCGGCGGGCGTGCCGGCCACGCTGCTCTCCGGCGCGGTCGACTCAGCGGCGCTACCGCGCCTCGCCGAATACTTCAATGGCTGCTTCTCTCCGGCCCCGGGGCCGATCACGCTCGAGGTTGCGATTCGCGACGCGGCGCGTTTGCTGGCGGACGCGGCCGAACAGTTGACGCGCCTGAAATACGGCGCGCGTTGACCGACGGAACGGTTGCGGCAACAATCACAGCGCCACGACCGCGCCACTCATCACGGGAAGACAATGAAGGCCTCCGCCAGAACCGGACTCGAACAGTTGCTTACGTACCGTCTGCATGTCCTGAACAAACTCGCCGAGCGTGGCATCAGCGAGCGCTATCAGGACAAACTGGACGTGACATTGCCTGAAGCAAGGGTGGTTGCGTCGGTGGGCTCGTTCGGACCGTTTTCGATCATGGAACTGGCGCGGCACGCCAACCTCGACAAGAGTCAGGCGAGCCGTGCGGCTGAGGCGTTGATCAAACAA
Source organism: Paraburkholderia sp. WS6 (assembly GCF_030464835.1). NCBI lineage: Bacteria > Pseudomonadati > Pseudomonadota > Betaproteobacteria > Burkholderiales > Burkholderiaceae > Paraburkholderia > Paraburkholderia sp. WS6. The sequence goes on along the minus strand of NZ_JALQCK010000008.1, from coordinate 80,410 downwards.
GGACTCGTCAAGCGCGAACCGAGCGCCGAAGACGGGCGCGTCGTGCTGGTGTCGCTAACCCCTGAAGGCCGCGCGCTCTATCGCAAGGTGATGCCGATCGCGCGTAAGTGGAACGGGGATATGTTCGACTGCCTCGACGAACAGGAAAAACTCGCGTTCGGCGGGGCGCTGGACAAGATCATCAACACGATGTCGGAGCGCGAGGAGTAAGTAACGGCGCGCCCAGCCGCGGCGTGCCCGCGCCGTGCAATCCTCTGGCGCCGCGCGATCGCTCTGTGCGGCGCGATTCCGCGACTGCAGTGCAGCCCCAGGGCACCTTCCAATTGCTCGGCTTCTTGCAATCCTCTACGCCGAAATACGCCCGCACCGAAGTCACTTCTTTTCGGTGCTTTGACCGTCAGCGCTGGCGGTGCCTGCGTCCTTGGCTGTAGCGCTCGCCGCGCCTGACTCGCCGAGCGCATCGCCTGCCAATCCGCCGGCGCCGGCCGCGCCACCCACTCCACCGCCGCCATCGGCCACTCCCCCAGCCTGAGCCCCGGCCTGCCCCTGAGCGCCACGCGCAAGCCGCCAGGCGATCGCGCCGAGCGAGCCGACGGCCAGCAACAAAGCGGCCCACAACATATAGCGCCGCATCGCATCGGGGTCTTTGCCCGATGACTGCGCGTCAGCCTCCTGCCCAACGGGCAGTTCCTCACCCAGCCGCGCCGCCACGGCAACCGACGAAGCGCCCATCAGCAGATCCACCCGGCTCACCGCCGACGACACCGCAGCCGCACTCCCCACCGCCAGCGTGAACGGCTCAGCGCCGCGCGCGACGAACGTGAGCGTCGCCGGACGCCAGCCCGCGGCGACGGTCAACGCGCCGCTTCCCAAACCGCCATTGCGGGTGTCGACCACCACGCGCCATTGGCGATCCGTGTCGGGCGCCATTTCAAGCGATGGATTGCTCTGCTCCACCGTGCCGTTATGCAAGCGGAACAGCGTCGCGCTCGATACCTCTCGCCACGCCGTCTCCAGACCCGAGCGCGAATAGACGACGGCCGGCGCCACGGTATTCGGCTGTGGGAGATTCAGGCGCAAACGATCGACGGGGTAAGGCCCGCCGGTCTCGAAGAAATACTCGCCGGTTTTCGGCCCCGGGCGGGCCACGATACCTTCGCGCCATTGCCGTTGCATATCCGCGCGCTGCGCCGCGCCGGCGCTGGCCACCTGCACCTGAGCGTCGATCGATTCGACATACGGCGCGCCGTCGAGCCAGTGCAAGCGCAGATAACGCGCGCGCATCCCGTTGAGTTCGATGCGATCCTGGCTCAGCGTGCTGCCGTTGTAGCTGACCTTGAGCAGTTGCGCCTCGCCCGCGGGTTGCCAGTTGCGCAGATCGTCACTCGACTCGACGCTGACGCGCCCCTGGTAATTGTCGTCACGCACATGCACGACCAATGCCTCGACCCGAGCTTCGCCCCGCGCCTCGCGCGTGACGTCGATCAGGTCGGTGTCATGTTGTGCGCGATCGGGCGGCGCTGACGTTGCCCGCAGCGATCCGTCGGCGGCGATCGTCACGCCGAGTGGCGCACCGGTGCTGCCCGAAGCGGCGGGCGGCAAGGGAAACCAGTGCACCGGCCGCAATGTGGCCGGTGCGCGGGCCGACTCACGTGGCGCGTCGAGCGAATAAGGCACAGGTTCGCCGGCGCCATTGAATACGCGCACGTCGCCGAGATCGTTGCGCTGGCTGGCAGCGTAGACGGTAGCCGGAAGCGTCACGCTGTAATAGGCGGCGCCGCTTTCGAGTTCGAGCGCAAAACGCTGCGCAAAACGATCGGCCGCAACGGCCGCCGTCGATACCCACACAGACGAGATCGCAAGACACCACCCCGCCGCTATCAAGACACGCTTCATTGCTCAGTTTCCAGAACTGCCGCTTTGGGCGGCAACGGCGAGAAGTAGCCGATCAGCAGCAGCATCAGGCCGATACCGATGAACGACACGATCCGTTCGATACCCGTCACGTGCGACAAATCGAACAGGAACAGCTTGACGACGGTCACCGCCAGCAGGCCACCGCCGATGAACCAGAATATCCGGCTGGCCCGGCGAGTTGCCCAGATCATCATAGCCAATGCGCAGACTGTCCAGAACACCGATATCGAAGCCTGCACGAGCATCGAGCGTGACATCTCGTCGAGCTGATACGGCACGCCGATCCAGTGATGCAGCGTGCGCAGCAGCATCGCGTTGAGCCAGATGAATCCGGTCACGCCGACCGCCACCTGCAACGGCACACGGTATTCGCCGACCGGCACACCCAGGCGGCTGATGCGCACGAGCCACAACGCCGCCAGCGCAAAAATCACCGCCTGCACCAGGTCGAGCGGATTGAGCAGCGGCAGCCGCGCCCACGCGCCGCCGTCCTGTGTCAGGTTCGCGTAGAACGTCCAGACCCACATCACCAGCACGAGCGGCGTCGACGCGATCGCGCACAAGCGCACGATGCTGTCGCGACGCGCGAGCCACAGCCCGGCAAATGCAAACGCGCTCCAGCCGACCAGAAACACCTGCTGAAAATTGAACGACGCCAGCACCGCATCGACATCGTACGCCGCATGGAAATGATGATGCAGCGTGCGCAGCAGCAATGCGTTGAACCATAGGAAGAGCGTGGCGAGCACCGCGTAGTCGAACGCTCGCGGATGCCAGTGCACACCGAGTGCGCGCAGCCGCCGCAGCCACACGGCGCAGGCGATCAACGAGAGGATCTGCGCCACATCCAGCGGATTGAGAATCGGTAGCCAGAAGAGCGGCGCGGCGCTGCCGTCGCTCGTCACACTCGCGATGCTCCACACCCACAGCAAGGCGGCGAGCGGCGTCGCTGCCCACACCTGATAGGCCGTTACGAAACGCGCGACCGGCCAGCGCAAACGATGCCCGACGCCCGCCACCAACAACAGCAGAATGCCGAAGCCATAAGCCCACGCACTCCAGCTCCATGCGCCTTCCGGCACGTAGGCGCGCAAGCCCCAATAGCCTTCGAGCGCGATGAGCGCGCCGGCTGTCCAGAACATCAGTGTATGAAGCGGCGCAAGCACACGATGACCGACGTCGCGCTGCTGACGCCACAGCAACAAGTAGGTAGACGCGGCGGCAACAGCGCACACCAGCCAACCGTAACCACTGACCGGCGCCATGCTCAACATGAACAGACTCAACATCAGCAGAGCGAGAACCGGTACGAGCGCCAGCGCCGGCAGTTCGGCGAGCGGCCAACGAAGCTTGCGGCGCGCGCCGTGCGCGAGCCACGCTGTCAGAACGGCGAACAGCGCGACGACGGCAGTCTCGAAACGATCGCGATCATATGCAAGATGCGCCTGCGCGTACGCGTCGATTTCGTGGAGACCGCCAGAGACCCACCACAACACCCCCCACACGCCAGCGACAAGGCCGATCTGCGGCATCCATGCGTGCCACGCGCCCGCCTCGCTGCGCCCATGCAACCGCCATCCCGTGAAGATGCCCGCGACCGCGATCAGCACGCTCGCGATGTACGCGCCGTTGAGCACCGGCCACGCATGCGCGGCATCGATCTGCGCGAGCGTGCCGACCACATACGCGCCCGCCGCGGCCAGTTGCATCAGCAAGCCGAAGCCAAACGCGATCAGGCGCCGCTGACGCACAGCAAGCCAGGTGATCGCGGCGCCTTCGATTGCCCAGGTCGCGCTCGTGGTCGGTCCGGTGAAAGCAAGCGGGACAGCGAGCGTGGCGAAGATCACGGCCAGCGCGAGCATGGCCTCGAACATCATGCCAAGGTGCGCGCGCCGCCGCGCCAGCCAGGCCGCAATCGCGAGGTAGAACGCGGCCAGCGCCACCGCGCTCCACGCGAGACCGAATTCGGTGCCTTTCATCATCGCCGCTTGCAGACCAATCGCGACGAGCGGCGTGCCGAACACCAGCGTGCCGTCGACGTAATGCTTGAGCGCGACCTCGCGGCGCACCGCGTAGAGCAACGCGATGCCGACATACATCAGGAAGAACAGGATCAGGAACGGTTCGGTGCTGGCAAGCAGCTCGGGCCGGTAAGCCGTCACGCCCCACGCGGCGCCGATCGAAAACGTGAACACGAAACCGAGCAGATTCAGGGGACGCCACGCCTTGAACCACGCGATCGCGAAAATGCCCGCGTTGAGCAGCGCGTAGTAGCTGAACAGCATCACGTGACTGCCGCCGCCCGTCGAGAGGAGCACCGGTGCGAGGAAACCGCCTGCACTGCCCATGAAGGCCAGCGACGACGCGTTCTGCCGTACCGCCAGAAGCGCGCTCAAGCCGCAGATCGCGATCATCAACGGCAAGGCTGCGCCTGCCGGCAGCAGATGGTAGAGCCTGGTTGCGGCGAACACGGTCAGATAGAGCACGCCGACGCCACCGCCCTGCAGGATCAGCCCGTAGGCGCCGCGGCGCTCGCCGATGCGCCAGCCGAGTCCGATCAGCACGGTTGCGGCAAGCGCGACGCCGGCGAGGCGGAATTCGATCGGCAGCAGGCTGTTGTCGGCCGCGTATTTGAGCAGGAACGCAATGCCGAAGAACAGCACGATGATGCCGACCCGCACAACCGTGTTGCCGCCGAATAGCCAGTCACGGCCACTTTTGAAGATGCGTTCGGCGAAACCGGGACCGCGCGGTGGTGCTGGCGGGGTTTGCGCTGGCAGAGGGTCGGTGGAAAGCGCTGGCCCGGCGGACGGCGGCAACGGCAGAGGCGATCCGGCGGACGGCGGCAACGCCATTGGGCTGAGTGACTCAGCATTCAGCGTGCTCGATGCGCTCGGCTCGCTTGACGCGGGCGTACCGGCCATCGCGGGCGGCGTAACCGCGCTGGCGCTCACCGTCGAGCGTACGGCTGCCGGCTGCGTAGGCGTTGCCTGAAACTCGCGATGCGGCTTCTGCCCCGCTGCGGGCGGCATCGCGTACGAACGCGGCACGACATTGGCCGGACGCAGTTTGAACGTCGCAGGCTCACCATCCGCGCTTTCAGTCGCCGATGCGCCGGTGACGCTGGCCCGCAATTCGTGGATCTCGCCGCGCAGAGCGACGATCTCGCGCTCAAGTTGCTCGACGCGCGCGGCCAGTTCGCCGGATGGGCTGCCAGGTGGGCTCAGGATATCGGCCGTAACAGGCTTGGACGCGGGTTCGTTCGCGATGTCCGGGCGCTTCTTTTGCAGCAGACGTGCGAGCGCAACCCCGGCCACTCCCCCCATCAACGCACCGAAGCCGATCGAGAAATCGTTCGAGACGGCGGCGATTATCCCGACCACCACGCCGATCACGGCAAATATCACGCTCATCGCATCCCTCTTTTATTGTCTTCTGTTGCGAGATCCATTTGTCGCCCGGATTAATCCGAGAATATCGCGTCAGCAATACGGCGAAAAGCGGCGCGCAGAATACCACGTAAAGCGCGCTTTCGAGCCATCGAGCGAGCGCAGTCGAATCGTCACGCTTATTTGCTGATGCATATCGGTTTTTTCCAACTTTGCGCGCTTGTTTCCCCAGATTAATCCGCCGGCGGGTAGGCACGAGCGTATAGCGTGCATTAACAATCTACGCAATATGGGTGACAACGGATAGCACCCGATCTCAGGCGCAACTCGATGGGCACACCGATTACATGGACAAATCCGGCAGCGGTGCCCAACTCCATATTGCTTAATAGCCTGACCGCGCTGAAAACCATCGTCACACTTCGAACACGGCAGACCCGGCGAGGCAGCCGCGTTCGCGGCAACCCGCCAAGCATGTCAAAATTCGGGATCGGCCACCAGGCCTTCAGTCACCCCCATTTCATCCAGGGAAGCTTCAGTGGACATCAACAAACAGGTAGCGGCCCTCACCGCCTCGGAACTTCAAACCGCCGGCGCGAGCCAGGCGACGGCGATCGCCGTCAGTGTGCTGCTGCGTCATCTGCGCTCGCCTGAGCTGGCAAAACTGTTGTCATCGTCGTTCGAAAACCACCAGGCGGTCATGCTGCAAACGCCGTGGCCCGATCAGATGCTGCAGGCGTTCGAATCGACCCGCCGCTTTCTCGAAGGCGCCGTGCAAGCCGAGTTGCCAGGCACGCAAGCCGAACCGCAACCGCCAGCACCGGACGCTTGAGCGCAGCCGGGCACGCAAGGCCTGGCGCGAAGTCACACGAAAAACAAAAAACCCCGCCAGTCCAAAGACTTAACGGGGTTCTCTGCTTAACGGGTTCTCTACTACACAGGGATGGTGCGAGGGAGGGGACTCGAACCCCTACACCCTTGCGGGCGTCAGGACCTAAACCTGGTGCGTCTACCAATTTCGCCACCCTCGCAGCCGGGCAAAGCGCTGTGCGTTCTACCCGATGTCCTGCATGCTCACGGCCGCGTTAAAACCCGCGCCCGAAAGCGTAAGCGCGAGATTCTAACCGATTGATTCGCACTTGTCTGCATTTGCTCGTGCATCGCCCCGCGGGGCGTCGATGCTACAATTTTTGGCTAAACGCACGCACACCGTGCCCCTGTTCGCCTGCCCTTCCCCACATTCCTATCCCGTGAATTTCGACGAATACTGCCACCAGAAAGCGGCGCCGCCCGGATCGAGCACTTACTATGCGCTTCGGCAGGCGCCCGCGGCGAGCCAACCGCTCCTGACCGCGCTGTTCGCGCTGCGTCGCGAGTTCGAGGAAACCGTTAAGGAAACCAGTGATCCGGCCATCGGCCGCACCAAACTCGCGTGGTGGCAAAACGAACTCGCTGCGCTGGCTTCGGGCTCACCGTCACATCCGGTTTCCAAGGCACTGGCGGCTTATCTGCCTAACGTAGAGGCCGAATATCCCGAGTTGCAGGCCTTGCTCGCCGGTTTCGAAATGGACCTCGACCAGTCGCGCTATCTCGACTACCCGAATCTGCGGCGCTATGTGCAAGGCGTCGGCGGCACCTTCGCGTCGCTGGTCGCGCGTGCTACGGCGAAAGACACCGCGCAGGCGTCGAACTGGTCCGCGCCGCTCGGCGAGGCACTGCAGCTTGCGCAGTTCGTCGCCGAAACCGGCAATGATGCGCGCCACGGCCGCATCTATATTCCGATCGATGAAATGCAGCGCTTTAACGTCACCGCTGCGGATCTGATCAATCGGAAATACTCCGATGCGTTTACCGAACTGATGCGCTTCGAGACCAAGCGGGCGCGCGACGCGTTGCAAGCAGCGCTCGCTGCCATGCCCGCGAATGAGCGCCGCTCGCAGCGCACGCTCGTGGCGCAGGCGGCACTTGCCCTGGCGCTGCTGGATGAAATCGAACGTGACGGCTATCACATGCTGCATCAGCGCATTGCGTTGACGCCGATCCGCAAACTCTGGATCGCGTGGCGCGCCAGGTAGGCGAGCGATACAACGGCCGCCACCTCATGCCGATGAGGCAACGCCGTCCGTCATCAGACGCGTAGCAACGGCAGCGGCTCGAACCGCTGCTGCAGGATCGCGGACGCGTCGAGCCCCCACCACGGCCCGAGCACGGTCGCGTAGAGTTGCTGAAAATCGACGCCGACCGGCAAGTTACCATTGCCGTCGAGCCGCGCGAGCACCGGCGGCACGCCGTACAAACCGCCCCGCACTCGCCCGCCCATGACGAAATGCGGCGCCACGGTGCCATGGTCGGTGCCGTTGCTCTGATTCTCACGCGGGCGCCGGCCAAACTCGGCATAGGTCATCACCAGCGTCTCGTTCCAGCGGCCGAGTTCCACCAGCGCCGACTTCATCGACGCAAACCCATCGGCCAGTTGCTTGAGCAACGCCGCCTGTTGACCCGGCTGGTTCTGGTGCGTATCGAAGCCGTTCAGCGTCAAACGGATCACCGCGACGCCCTGCCCGCTCTTCGGCTGACCTTGCGGGGTATTCCCAGCCGCGAGCACCTGCATCGCCGTCTTGATCGAACCGCCGAATGCGCCACCGGGAAACACCGTCTTCAATTGCGCCTGACCTTGTGTGGGGCGCAGACGATCGGCGGCTTTCACGATGTCGTTCTCGACGTCGAGAATGTGCGCCAACTCCGGATTGCGCTCGTGCAGCGACACCGGCGTGACGAGGCGCGAAGCCTTGACGAACTGCGCCGGATTGACCAGCGCGATCGCGCGTGCGCCGTTGGCGAGCGGTCCCATTTCGGCGCTGCCGATCACCACGCCGTCGGCGGCAAAACCGGCGGGCACCGGCGCCTGCGCGAACGCACGTGTGAGCCAGCCCTCGCGCAGATATTGATCCGAACGCGACGCGGTGTCCCAGATCTCGATCGAGCGGAAATGCGACAGATTCGGCTGCGCGTAGCTGACGCCCTGCACGATCGCCAGTTGCTGGCTCTGCCAAAGCGGCATCAGCGGCTGCAACGACGGATGCAGCGCGGTGCGCTCGTCGAGCTGGATCGCCTGCTCGCGTTTGATGCCGATGTTTTTACGCAGTTGATAGTAAGTGGGATCGGCAAACGGAATCACGGTATTCAAACCGTCGTTGCCGCCCTTCAGTTCGACGAGGATCAGCAGGTTGCCGTAACCTCGATTCGTTGAGCCGCCCACTTCTGCCGCCAGCGCACCGAACGCGTGTGGCAACCACAGCGTCGCGCCGGCGGCTGCGCCCATCGAGAGAAAGCTGCGTCGTTTCATCCTGCACCTCGTTCGATTGTCATGGCGCGTGTCGTGCCGCCGTCGACGGATCGTTTATTTGCGCTGCTCATCGGCGTTACACGGATGAGCAGCTCAATTCCGTCGCCGGTCCGCGCTGCTCACTTCCTCACTTCAATTGATAAGCCGGGTCCATCAGCAACGCCTCCAGATAAGCGCTGGCGGTCGAATCGGTTTCGATCGCGTCGACCGGTGTGAGCGGCAAGACCGCGTGCTGCAACTGAAGCTCCGCCGACAGCCCCGGCTTCGCCGTCGGCGCGGTGTTGTAATGCGCAAGCCACGTGTCGATGTCAAAGCGTACGCCACCCTGGCCGACCGGGCCGACACGCGCCATCGCGTGCTGCATCGGCGGACTCGCCTGCACATTGCCTGGTGCGCCACTCGCCGCGATCTTTGCGCCCACCGGATTGTTCATGTGCTGCGGACGGGCAGTCTCAGTCGCGCGAAACAGTTGCTCGACGAATTGCTTGCGCGCCAGCAGCGTCGAACTATTGATCCATATCGTACCTCCCGGCCATCCTTTGACGTTGGGTGGGTAGAACAGGTTCTCGCCGAGCGTACGGATCTGCGCGGCGAACGGTGCCGTGTTGTCGTAGCCGATGTCGAACGCACGCAATGTCCCAACCACGAACTCAACCGGCGATTTCACGAGGACGCCGCGATCGCCGTCGTCCCAGAACGCGTCGCTCATGAAAAGGCCGCGCAGCGCGACCTTGATATCGTAATGACTCGCGCGGAACTGCGCGGCGATCGGTGCGATGCGAGCGGGGTCCGGTGTATCGGAGACGAACTCGCGCCACAGCTTGGTCGTGACAAAAGTCGCGGTCTCCGGTCGCGCAAGCAGGATGTCGAGCACCTGATCGCCGTCGAACGGCCCGGTTTGACCGAGCACGGTCTTGTCGCCATCGTCGTGCTGGTTGGCGCGCCACACGTACGCCTGGGTGTCGGGATCGAGGCTCCACCCGGTGTAGGCACGCGCGGCTTCCGATACGTCGCGTTGTGTGTAGTGCCCTTCGCCCAGCGTGAACAGCTCCATCACTTCACGCGCGAAGTTTTCATTGGGCTTGCCCTTGCGATTGCTCGCGCCATCGAGGTATTGCAGCATCGCCGGATCTTTCGCGACGTCGTGCAACAGTTCGCCGAAGTTGCCGAGCGCGTCACGGCGCAACAGCATGTTTTGCTGCGCCATCTGCTGCGGATACTGGACCTTGTCCTGGCCGGACGTGAAGTGGTTGTGCCAGAAGAGCGTCATGCGCTCGGTCAGCGGCGACGGCGTGCTCAGCATCTCGCGCACCCACCACGCACGTAATAGTTCGTAACGCTGGCCGCGCAGGCGCTGCTCGTCGCGACGTTGATCGTCCGTCCATGTCTTGCGAATGTCGCGCGTTGGGATGGGTTCGAGCACCCAGTCCGGCAGCGGTGTGACAGCTTCGGTTCGGACTGTTGCGAGCACTTTGTCGACCGCCTGCTCGCGTGTGAGGCCAACGTACGGCGCGACCTCGCCACTATCGGGCGCAAAGCCGACGCGCGTCAGGAAGAAGCGCGCGTCGTCGGCGTCGAGAATATCCTGCTCGGCGGGAGAAACGGCCGATGCGGCAGCCGGCACGCGATGCGTGTTGCGGGGGGCATGGGTGGTGCCCTGCTGCGTGGCCGGCACGGGCGCACACCACGTCACGGCCGCGAGCGCAGTAGCCGTGACTGCCAGCCAGCGCCCACCTTTACCGCCTGTCAGCACTTTCATCATCGGTCATCCGGTTGCGAGGCGTCACGAAAAGGCATTCGCGCATGCGAAACGCGCTGTGCTCTGGCGGCTCAACGGCAGATGGAACGGGAAAGTTGACGGGGGAAGTGCAACGAAATCTTTCACGCGCGGAGAAAGCGCGACCGGCGTGCGTGGAGCAGGCACGGAAATAGCTACCTCTTATAGAGTTCGCGGACAGCGTCTTCGATGTGCTGCCGTAACAGACGCCGTTCGTCGGGCGTCATATGACCATCACGACGGCGTTGATCGAGATCGGGGGGAACTGCGGTGCGCAACATGACGTCTGACGCAGGGCGGTCGTTATTGACGTTGGGGTTGCGGCGACTCGCTTTGGGATTTGGCGGCCTGGGCGTGCGTTCGCTCGCAACTCTGTCCGCCGAAGGCTGGGCGTGGGCGAGCGTTGGTCCTAGTGTGCCTGTAAGCGTACCGGCAATCGCCAGTGCAATTACGCTCAGGCGCACATTCGGCCAAACCCCTCCCTTCATGTTGTTCCCTTCGTGGCGCGGCAACCGGCTACCTCAAATGCGTATACAAACCCCGGTAGCGAGCCGGGTGCGAGAGTTTTAGTCGAGTGAAGTATCCACCGAACAGCCGCATTCAGTAAAGGAGTCTACCTGCCCGTGCTTTACGTCGTGCCACAGTGCGGGTAAATTTTGTAACTGACTGTAACCCGATAAATGATGCAACCGCGCGCTACTTTCTAATCGCGCTAAGATGCCGACCATGGAAACCAAAAACCCTTCGAAAATCCTCGTCGTCGACGACGATCCGCGCCTGCGCGATCTGCTGCGCCGCTACCTCGGTGAACAGGGCTTCAATGTCTACGTTGCCGAGAACGCGCCGTCCATGAACAAGCTCTGGGTGCGTGAGCGCTTCGACTTGCTGGTGCTCGATCTGATGCTGCCCGGCGAGGACGGCCTGTCGATCTGCCGCCGCCTGCGCGGCAGCAACGACCGCACGCCGATCATCATGCTGACGGCCAAGGGTGAAGACGTCGACCGTATCGTCGGCCTCGAAATGGGCGCCGACGACTATCTGCCCAAGCCGTTCAACCCGCGCGAACTGGTCGCGCGGATTCACGCAGTACTGCGCCGGCAATCGCCGTCGGAGTTGCCAGGGGCGCCGTCCGAAACCACCGAGGTGTTCGAGTTCGGCGAGTTCGCGCTGAATCTGGCCACCCGCACGCTCACCAAGGCCGGCCAGGAAATCCCGCTGACCACGGGTGAGTTCTCGGTGCTAAAGGTATTTGCGCGTCACCCGCGTCAGCCGCTGTCGCGTGAAAAGCTGATGGAACTGGCGCGCGGCCGTGAATATGAAGTGTTCGACCGCAGTCTCGACGTGCAGATTTCGCGTCTGCGCAAGCTGATCGAACCGGATCCGGGCAGCCCGCGTTTCATTCAAACCGTCTGGGGCCTCGGCTACGTGTTCATTCCTGACGGTGCAGCCTGAGTTTGCTCTCGCCTGCCAGTGTCGACCAGAGTTGGCGCTTTAGCGCCTTATCTCTGGTCCCATGCAGAGCGGTCGACCAGAGTTGGCGCTTTAGCGCCTTAGCTCTGGTCCCATGCAAAGCAGTCGACCAGAGTTCGCGCTTCCGCGCGATTACTCCGGTCCCATACAAGATAGTTCCAGATAAGAAGGGCCCATGCGGATCGACCGGCGCCTCCTGACGCTCGCGTTCGGCGGCCTTTTCTGGCGGACCTTTCTGTTGATCGCACTGTTGATCGCAGTCAGTCTCGCCGCGTGGTTCCAGAGCTTTCGGGTGATCGAACGCGAGCCGCGCGCACAGCGCGTGGCGTTGCAACTGGTCGCCATCGTCAAGCTCACGCGCACCGCACTCCTCTATTCCGATCCCGATCTGCGGCGCGCCTTGCTGCAGGATCTGGAGAGCAATGAAGGGGTGCGCGTATACCCGCGCGAAACCACCGACAAGTACAAACTCCAGCCCGACGAGTCGCTGAACCGGCTGATCGAACACGACATTCGTGGCCGTCTCGGCGACGACACGGTCATTGCACAGAGCGTGAACGACATCCCCGGCGTCTGGATCAGCTTCAAGATCGACGACGACGATTACTGGGTGGCGCTCGACCGCGATCAACTGGACAACGCGACGGGCCTGCAATGGGCCGGCTGGGGCGTGTTTGCGCTGGCGCTGTCACTTTTCGGCGCGGCGTTCATCACCAGTCTCGTGAACCGCCCGTTCGCCCGGCTCGCCATGGCCGCGCGCAAGGTCGGCTCAGGCCAGTCGCCAGAGCCCTTGCCCGAGCGCGGCATGGGCGTGGCCGCCGAGACCAATCGCAGTTTCAACCAGATGGTGCAGGACCTCGAACAGCTCGAGGCCGACCGCGCGCTGATGCTTGCCGGTATCTCGCACGATCTGCGCACGCCGCTCGCGCGGCTGCGGCTCGAAACCGAAATGAGCCCGTCCGACCAGGCCACCAAAGATGCAATGGTCGACGACATCGAGCAGATGGACATGATCATCGGTCGGTTCCTCGATTACGCCCGTCCGGTGCAGCGGGTGCCGGAGCCGGTCGACCTGTCGGTGATCGCGGGCGAGCTTGCCGCGCGGATGCAAAGCGAGGACAGCATGCGGCTGATTACGCGCCTCGCGCCATCGGCGGTGATCGAGGCGGATGAGACCGACATGCGGCGCGTGGTCGGCAATCTGCTGGAGAACGCGCGCAAGTACGGTTTGAGCGACGGCGACGGCATACCGCACGTGATTCTGGAAACGCGGGTATCGCACTCGCGGGTCGAATTGTCCGTGGTCGACGAGGGGCCCGGAATTCCTGAAGACCAATTGGCGCTTGTCACGCGACCGTTCTATCGCGTGAATTCCGCGCGCACCCAGGCGAACGGCACGGGCCTCGGCATGGCCATCGTGCAGCGGCTGGTAGGCCGCTATCGCGGCGCGCTGCGTCTGCGCAATCGCACACCAGGCCCGGGCCTCGAGGTCACGATTGAGTTTCCGCTCGCAAAAGGCGCCTGAACCGGCAGGGGCGTTGCGTCGCCCGTGCACCCCCCGGCCGCGTTGAGTAACAACTCCCCCAAGGCGTTAGATGGATACTATTGAACGGATACCTTCATAGGGCCATACTCGCAAACGTGCAACGTAGTTGTTCCGACGAGCTGATAGCGTCAAACATGCTGTTTTTCCATCTCACGAAGGAGCCCCTGCATGAAAACCGTTGGCGATAAAGTCGAAGCGTTCACCGTCACTGCGGCCAAGCCGGGCTTCAACAACCATGAAGAAAACGGCGTGTCCGCGTTCGAAGAGATCACGGAGCAGTCGTTTCCGGACAAGTGGAAGATCATCTATTTCTATCCGAAGGACTTCACGTTCGTGTGCCCGACCGAAATCGTCGAGTTCGACAAGCTGGTCAAGGATTTCGACGAGCGCGACGCGGTGTTGCTCGGTGGCAGTGTGGACAACGAATTCGTCAAGCTGGCCTGGCGCCGCGAGCAAAAGGACCTGAGCAGGTTAAATCACTATTCGTTTGGTGACGTGAAGGGCGAGTTGATCGACCAGCTCGGCGTGCGCGACAAGGAAGCCGGCGTGGCGCTGCGCGCTACGTTCATCGTCGATCCGGACAATACGATTCAACACGTTTCGGTGAACAATCTGAACGTCGGCCGCAACCCGACAGAAGTGCTGCGTATTCTCGACGCTCTGCAAACGGACGAAGAGTGCCCTTGCAACCGCCCGATCGGCGGCGCAACGCTGTAATCCGCATATTGCTGCTGAAGGTGAACAGGTTTTTTTCGCGCGCAGCGGGATTAAGATTTTTTCGCTGCGCGTTCATGGTTTTTGTGAAAGAACCGCAAACACCAAAACCCAGCATCAATTCTTGATCAACAAAACCGCTGCCTGCGCTTCAATGCCCTCGCCTCGCCCGAGGTAGCCCAGCTTCTCATTAGTCTTGGCTTTAACATTAACCCGTTCAACCGGCAGGTTAAGATCCGCAGCGATATTAGCCCGCATCCCTTCGATATGCGGCGCCAGCTTGGGCGCCTGAGCCACCACGCTGCTATCCACGTTAGCGATAGAAAACCCCGCCGCTGTCACGCGAGCAAAACACTCCCGCAATAAAACCCGGCTATCCGCGCCAGCGAACTTCGCATCCGTATCGGAGAAATGCCGCCCAATATCGCCCATCGCGGCCGCGCCGAAAATAGCATCGGTAATCGCATGCAACAGCACATCAGCATCCGAATGTCCGAGTAGCCCGCGCTCATAGGGAATCGTCACGCCGCCGATAATCAACGGACGTCCCGGCACCAGCGCATGCACGTCATAGCCCTGCCCAATTCTGAAATCCATATGCGTCAAGTCCTCAAGCCCATTGATTAAAATCTGATTTATCCATTCAGGAAGCCGAAGACGGCCGGCACAAAATCGCCTCGGCCAGATCGAAGTCTTCCGGATAAGTGACCTTGAAGTTACGCAAACTCCCCTGCACCAGCCTGGGTGCGTGTCCCAGCCACTCGATCGCGCTCGCTTCGTCGGTCAAATCGTGGCCGTCCGCCTGCGCGCGCAAAATCGCCTCGCGCAACATGCCGATGCGGAACATCTGCGGCGTCTGCGCTTGCCACAGACCATCTCGTGCCTCCGTGCGGGCAATCCGCCCGTCAGACGAACCCGGGTCGATCCGCTTCAAGGTATCCGCCACCGGCAAGGCCATGATGCCGCCCACCGCGTCGTCCTTCAGCGCGCCGATCAGCGTGCGGATCAAGCCAGGCGTAATGCCCGGCCGCGCGGCGTCGTGCACCAGCACCCAGTCGTCGTCGTGCGCGCCGAACTCGACCAGCGCGTGCAGCCCGTTCAGCACCGACGCCTGGCGCGACGCCCCGCCGGCGCGGCGCACGGCGAAACGCAGGCCGCTGAAGCGGCGGGCGTCGAAATGCTGGTCGTCGGGGGCAATCACGACAAGGGTTTGCACAAACTCGCTGCAGGCGTCGAAAGCCGCCAGCGAGTAATGCAACATGTCGCGACCGGCGACAGTGCGATATTGTTTGGGCATCGCGGCGCCGGAACGGCTGCCGGTGCCAGCGCACGGAATCAGGGCAAATAGACGGGAAGTCACGAGTGCGGATGCCGCGAGGTCAAAGTAAAGGACGGATTTTATAATAGGTCCTTCGCATCTACGCCCCGACACGCGTAAACTTGCCGATCACGTGTGAGCCCGAGGCCGCTTTTTCTCTTCTATGCCAGACATCGCCGCATCATCGCAGTACTCCCCGCCCGTCGCGCTCGTCAAGGCCGGCCAGCGTTTCGCCTTCGACGGCACGCACGGCTCGTCCGACGCGCTGCTGATCGCCCGCTACCATCTCGCCTACCGCGAGAAGGTGCCGCTGCTGGCGGTCGTCTGCGAAAGCGCCGTCGACGCGCAGCGGCTGGCGCAGGAAATCAGCTTTTTCGCGCCCGAGGCACGCGTGCGTTTGCTGCCCGACTGGGAGACGCTGCCTTACGATACCTTTTCGCCCCACCAGGATCTGGTCTCCGAGCGCCTCGCCACGCTGCACGATCTGGGCGAAGGCCGCTGCGACATCCTGCTGGTGCCGGCCACCACCGCTTTGTACCGGATGCCGCCCGCCTCGTTCATGGCGGGCTACACCTTCTCCTTCTCGCAAGGTGAACGCCTCGACGAGGCCAAGCTTAAAGCGCAGTTGACGCTCGCCGGCTACGAGCACGTGAGCCAGGTGGTGCGTCCCGGCGAATACTGCGTGCGCGGCTCGCTGCTCGACCTCTACCCGATGGGCTCGCCGCTGCCCTACCG
Organism: Paraburkholderia sp. WS6; assembly: GCF_030464835.1. NCBI lineage: Bacteria > Pseudomonadati > Pseudomonadota > Betaproteobacteria > Burkholderiales > Burkholderiaceae > Paraburkholderia > Paraburkholderia sp. WS6. The sequence goes on along the minus strand of NZ_JALQCK010000008.1, from coordinate 64,198 downwards.
GATCGACCTGTTCGACGACCAGGTCGACTCGATCCGTGCATTCGACCCGGACACCCAGCGCAGCCTCTATCCGGTGAAGGACGTGCGTCTGCTGCCTGGCCGCGAATTCCCCTTCGACGAAGCGGCGCGCACGGCTTTCCGCAGCCGCTGGCGCGAGACCTTCGAGGGCGATCCAAGCCGCGCGTCGATTTACAAGGACATCGGCAACGGCGTGCCGTCGGCGGGCATCGAATACTATTTGCCGCTCTTTTTCGAAGAAACGGCGACGCTGTTCCATTACCTGCCCGAAGGCGCGCAACTGGCGTTCGTCGGCGATCTGGACGCGGCGATCCGGCGCTTCACCAACGACACCAAACAGCGCTACAACTTCCTGTCGCACGATCGCGACCGGCCGATTCTGGAGCCGCAGCGTCTGTTCCTCTCGGACGAGGATTTCTTTGCGTTCGCCAAGCCGTTCGCGCGGCTCGCCTTGCCCGCCAACGCGGGCGGCGGCTGGTCAACCCCGCTGCCGGATCTTGCGATCGACCGTCACGCGGAAGATCCGGTCTCGGCTTTGCGTACCTATCTCGAGACCACGCCGAACCGCGTGCTGTTCGCCACGGAATCGGCGGGCCGTCGTGAAACGCTGTTGCAACTGCTGGCCGATAATCACCTCCGGCCTGTATCGAGCGACAGCTTCCAGGACTGGCTCACGAGCGACGAACGTTTTTCGCTAGGCGTCGCGCCTTTGGCGAACGGCTTTGCGGTGCCCGTCGACGGCATCGCGATCATCACAGAAACCGAGCTTTACGGCCCACTCGCGCGCCGCACGGGACGGCGCCGCCAGGAGCAGGCGAGCAACGTCGATTCGATGGTGCGGGATCTGTCCGAGCTGAAGCTCGGCGATCCGGTCGTGCATTCGCAGCACGGCATCGGCCGCTATATGGGCCTCGTCACGATGGATCTCGGCGAAGGCGAAACCGAGTTCCTGCACCTCGAATACGCGGGCGACAGCAAGCTTTACGTGCCGGTCGCGCAATTGCACGTGATCTCGCGTTACAGCGGTGCGGATCCGGAAAGCGCGCCATTGCATTCGCTCGGCTCGGGCCAATGGGAAAAGGCCAAGCGCAGAGCCGCGCAGCAGATCCGCGACACCGCGGCCGAGTTGCTGAACCTGTACGCCCGGCGCGCCCTGCGCGAAGGCCATGCATTCGCGCTCGAACCGAGAGACTATGTGAAGTTCGCCGAGAGCTTCGGCTTCGAAGAAACACCGGACCAGGCCGCGGCGATTGCGGCCGTAATCGGCGACATGACGAGCGGAAAACCGATGGATCGCCTCGTGTGCGGCGACGTCGGCTTCGGCAAGACCGAGGTGGCCTTGCGCGCGGCATTCATCGCGGTGATGGGCGGCAAGCAGGTTGCGCTGCTCTCGCCCACCACGCTGCTCGCCGAACAGCACACGCAAACCTTTAGCGATCGATTCTCCGACTGGCCGGTGCGCATCGCCGAATTGTCGCGCTTCAAGTCGACCAAGGAAGTCAACGCGGCGATCCAGCAGATCAACGAAGGCACGGTCGATATCGTGATCGGCACGCACAAGCTGCTGTCGTCGGACGTGCAGTTCAAGCGGCTGGGACTCGTGATCATCGACGAGGAACACCGTTTCGGCGTACGTCAGAAAGAGGCATTGAAAGCGTTACGCGCCGAAGTCGATGTGCTCACGCTCACTGCGACGCCGATCCCCCGTACGCTCGGCATGGCGCTCGAAGGCCTGCGCGATTTCTCCGTGATTGCCACCGCGCCGCAAAAGCGCCTCGCGATCAAAACCTTCGTGCGTCGCGAAGAAGACAGCGTGATTCGCGAAGCAATGTTGCGCGAGTTGAAACGTGGCGGCCAGGTGTACTTCCTGCATAACGAAGTCGAAACGATCGAGAATCGCCGGCAGATGCTGGAAGCACTGGTGCCCGAAGCACGTATCGCCGTCGCGCATGGACAGATGCATGAGCGCGAACTCGAACGCGTGATGCGCGACTTCGTTGCCCAACGCGCAAACGTTCTGCTGTGCACGACGATCATCGAAACCGGTATCGACGTGCCGAGTGCCAACACGATTCTGATTCACCGCTCCGACAAGTTCGGCCTCGCGCAATTGCATCAGTTGCGTGGCCGCGTAGGCCGTTCGCATCACCAGGCGTATTCGTATCTGCTGGTGCATGACCCGCAAGGTCTGACCAAGCAGGCGCAGCGCCGCCTCGAAGCGATCCAGCAGATGGAGGAACTCGGCTCGGGCTTCTATCTCGCGATGCACGACCTCGAAATCCGCGGTACGGGTGAAGTGCTCGGCGACAAGCAATCGGGCGAGATTCAGGAGATCGGATTCCAGCTTTACACCGACATGCTGAACGACGCCGTGAAGGCGCTCAAGGAAGGCAAGGAGCCGGACCTCACCGCACCGCTCGCGGCGACCACCGAGATCAATCTGCACGCACCCGCGATTCTGCCGGCGGACTATTGCGGCGACGTGCAGGAACGCCTGTCGCTCTACAAGCGCCTCGCTAATTGCGAACACAACGATTCGATCGACAGCATTCAGGAAGAGTTGATCGACCGCTTCGGCAAGTTGCCGCCGCAAGCGCATGCGCTTGTCGAGACGCATCGTCTGCGGCTGGCGGCGAAGCCCTTGGGCATTTCGAAGATCGATGCAGGCGAAACGGTGATCGGCTTGCAGTTCATCCCCAATCCGCCAATCGACGCGATGCGGATCATCGAGATGGTGCAGAAACACAAGCACATCAAGCTCGCGGGCCAGGACAAGCTGCGCATTGAAACGCGCAGCCCGGATCTGGCCGTGCGTGTGGCGACGGTGAAAGAGACCTTGCGCGCACTCGGTACACCCAGCCGCGGCACGGCTGCCGCGGCTGCCGCGCGCTAACGCCGTATGTTGCGGTGCGCAAACGCGCGCCGCAGCATACGGGTGCGTTTTTTTTGGGTATGATCGAAAGACTCAAATGCCGGAGTCTTGTCATGTCTCACGTCGCTGAAACAGCGCAGTCCTCGCAAAGCCCCGCCTCTGAATCGAATTCTTCTTCGCCTGCCTCGCTGCCAGCCTCGCTTCCGTGGGTGACCCGTCTCGTGTCGATGGACACGGTAAGCCGCAATCCGAATCTCGGTCTGATCGAGATCGTACGCGACGAATTGCGCGCAGTCGGCATCGAAGCCACACTCACCCACGACGAAAGCGGCAAATGGGCGAATCTCTTCGCAACGATTCCCGCACACGACGGTGAGACAAATGGCGGCGTGGTGCTGTCGGGCCATACGGATGTCGTGCCCGTAGACGGTCAGCAATGGGACAGCGATCCGTTCAAGCCGGAAATTCGCGGCGACAAGCTGTACGGCCGCGGCACCTGCGACATGAAAGGCTTCATTGGCGCGGCGCTTGCACTCGTGCCCGAGATGCAGCGCACCAGACTCGCGAGGCCAATTCACTTCGCGTTGTCGTTCGACGAGGAGGTGGGGTGTGCCGGCGCACCGCTCCTGATTGCCGATCTGATGAAGCGTGGTGTGAAGCCGGACGGCTGCATCGTCGGCGAGCCGACCAGCATGCGCCCGATCGTGGCACACAAAGGCATCAACGCATATCAGTGCTGCGTGCGCGGCCAGGCGGCGCATTCGTCGCTCACATCGAAGGGCTTGAATGCGATCGAATACGCCGCGCGCCTGATCTGCTACATCCGCGATATGGCCGATCAATTCCGCGCGCAAGGCCCGTTCGACGAACTGTACGACGTGCCCTTCACCACGGCGCAAACCAGCACGATCATCGGCGGCAACGCGATCAATACCGTGCCCGCCGAATGCAAGTTCCAGTTCGAATTCCGCAATCTGCCCACACTCGATCCCGAACCGATCTTCGAGCGCATCGATCAATATGCGCGCGAAACGCTGCTGCCGAAAATGTTGCGCGAGCATCCATCTGCCGCCATCGAGATCACGAAGATCGCCGCGGCGCCCGGCCTCGATTCGTCTGAACAAGCCGCAATCACGCAACTCGTGCGTGCGCTGACCGCGGACCAGGACAAGCGTAAGGTCGCGTACGGCACTGAAGCGGGGCTGTTCTCGCTGGCGGGCATCCCGAGCATTGTGTGCGGTCCCGGCGACATCCAGCAGGCGCACAAAGCCAACGAATTCGTCGCGCTGGATCAACTCGTGGCATGCGAGCGCTTCCTGCAAAAATTCATCCACAGCATGTCGGTCGAGGCGCACGCGCACTGAAACTGAGCGCGGTAAAAACGGTCTTAGCCATATCGAGGAAAAACACGCCCACGCCATGTCAACCGCCACACCGCAGCACACCGACCATACGATCAACGGCGAGCCGATCCCCACTCTCGACGACATCGCCACGCAGCACTTTGCGTTGACGCCATGGGTCACGCGAACGCCGGTGTTCGACCGGCTCGACTTTCCGTCGCTGGAAGGCACGGTGGTGAACTTCAAGTTCGAGTTGCTGCAAGCGGGTGGCAGCTTCAAGGCGCGCGGCGCGTTCACTAACCTGCTCGCGCTCGACGAAGCGCAACGCAGCGCAGGCGTCACCTGTGTGTCGGGCGGCAATCATGCGGTGGCGGTCGCGTACGCCGCCATGCGTCTTGGCGTCAGTGCGAAGGTCGTGCTGTTTCGCGCGGCCAATCCGGCACGCGTCGCCTTGTGCCGGCAATATCACGCCGACATCGTCTTCGCGGAAAACCTTGCCGAAGCCTTCGAGCTCGTGCGCCGTATCGAGGCGGAGGAAGGCCGTTATTTCGTGCATCCGTTCAACGGCTATCGCACCGTGCTCGGCTCAGCCACGCTCGGCTATGAATGGGCTACGCAAACGCCCGACCTCGAAGCGGTGATTGTGCCGGTCGGCGGCGGCGGTCTCGCTGCCGGTGTGGCCACCGCCATGCGGCTCGCGAATCCGCGGGTGCACATGTACGGCGTCGAACCGGAAGGATCGGATGTGATGGGCAAAAGCTTTGCCGCCAATCACACGGTCAAGATGGGTCATATGCACACCATCGCCGATTCATTGGCATCGCCGCATACCGAGGAATACAGCTACGAGTTGTGCCGTCGCCATATCGACCAGCTCGTCACGGTATCCGACGACCAGTTGCGCGCCGCCATGCTGACCTTGTTCGGACAACTGAAGCTAGCTGTCGAACCGGCCTGCGCCGCCGCTACGGCAGCCCTGCTCGGACCGCTGCGCGAAACGCTGCAAGGCAAACGCGTGGGCGTGCTGCTGTGCGGCACCAATACCGATCCGGTCAGTTTCGCCGCGCATATCGAACGGGCGCGCCATAGCCAGTCACAGTTTCCAGAATAAACCCAATCCTTCCTTTCCGTGCCAAAAGACTAGCCTATCCTTCTCAGATTGGTATGATTCGATAATCGACTTCTGGGAGGAACGTATATGAGCATGATCAAGGAGTTCAAGGAATTTGCCCTCAAAGGCAACGTAATGGATCTCGCCGTCGGGGTGATTATCGGCGGCGCATTTTCCACCATCGTCAATTCAATTGTTAAAGACCTGATCATGCCGGTTGTTGGCGTTGCCACCGGCGGCCTCGATTTCTCCAACAAGTTCGTTCGCCTCGGCGATATTCCCGCCAGCTTCAAAGGCAGTCCTGAGTCGTATAAAGACTTGCAAACAGCAGGCGTGGCAGTGTTCGGTTATGGCTCGTTTATCACCGTGGCCATCAACTTCGTGATCCTCGCGTTCATCATTTTCCTGATGGTCAAGTTCATCAATAATCTGCGCAAGCCGGCTGATGCCGCGGCGGCAGAACCGCCGCCAACGCCCGAAGAAGTCGTGCTGCTGCGTGAAATCCGCGATTCGCTGAAGAGCTCGCCGCAGCGCTGAGCCGCCTGGGTTAAGTCACCCGGGTTTGGTCAACCTGAATCGCGTTAAACATTCGCGTCGGTACATTAACCGGTGCAAATAAATAAGGCCTGTCGCGAGAAAATCGCCACAGGCCTTTTTCATTCCGCGTGCAGATTGCGTCGTCCGAGTCGACGTGGCGAACACACTAAGCGTTCTTTTCGTCCCCTTCGTCCTTCTCCGCCTTCTGATTCACCGCGCTTTCGATCATCGTCTCGAGCTGTCCGAAATTGACAGGCTTGGTCAGATGCGAAGTAAAGCCGGCGCTCAGGCAACGGCGCACATCATCATCGGTACCGAAGCCGGTCAACGCGACCGCCGGTGCATCCGAACGCTCGCGGAACGCTTTGACGAAATCGAGGCCTGTGCCATCGGGCAAGCCCACGTCGCTGATCACCAGATCGAACGTCTGTGCCTGGGTGGCGGCGAGAGCATCGTCCACACGGCCCACCATGGTCACGTCGTGACCCAGGCTGCGAATCAACTGCGCCATCACCTCGGCGGTATCCACATGGTCTTCGATCAGCAGAATGGTCAGCAGGCCGTGATGACGAACCTCATCAGGCGCTGCAACGGGTGTTAGCTCCTCCGGCGCGGCGGCGGTCGGCAGCGTGATCGTGAAAGTCGCGCCGCAGTGCGCGCCCGGGCTCTGTGCGACCACCGTGCCGCCGTGCACATCGGTCAGGGCCTTCGTGATCGCGAGACCCAGGCCCAGGCCGCCGAATTGCCGCGTCATGTTCTGGTTGCCTTGCTCGAACGCGTTGAACAGTTTGCCGATCTGTTCGGGCTCGATGCCGATGCCCGTATCCTCGACCGATATCTGCACATGCATGCGTTCGTCGTGCGTGCGCACGTAGATATGGCCGCCGTCCGGCGTGAACTTGGCGGCGTTGCGAATCAGGTTCCACAGCATCTGTTGCAGCCGTGCACGGTCGGCGAGCACGTAATGGTGCTGCGCATTCGTGCAGACGTGCACGTCCTGCTGCTTGACCTGGATCTCACTGCGAAAGAGTTCGAGCACGCTGTCTATCACCTCGTGCACGTCGACGGTTTCGAGCGACAAACGCAGCTTGCCGTTCGCCACGCGCGTGAGATCGAGCAGGTCGTCGATCAGGCGCGCTTCGAGCTCGACGTTGCGGCGAATCATGCGCACGCTCGCACGCGCCTGATCGGGCAGCCCCGGGATCATCTCCAGCACGCTAGCCCCCGCCAGAACGGGCGTGAGCGGCGTGCGCAATTCGTGCGACAGCATGGCGAGGAAGCGGTCTTTCGCGCGATTGGCTTCTTCAGCGATCTGGCGGGCAGCCTGCTCCGAGGCGAGCAGCCGTTCGCGCTCCTCGATCGCCTCGCGCTGCGGATGAATGTCCGTGCAACTGCCGAACCATTTGCTGACGTTGCCTTCGGCGTCGCGCATGGCGACCGCGCGGATGTCGAACCAGCGATAGGCGCCATCGTGGCGGCGAATTCGCAGTTCGTGCCGGTAGTCACCGGCGCCGCCCGTCACTGCCTTGAGCCAGGTACGGCGAATCTCTTCGCGATCGTCGGGATGCACCGCTTCGAGCCACGCGAGACCGTACGAACTGCTTTCCGCCAACCCGGTGTAGTCGAACCACTGCTTCGAGAGGAAATCGCAATCGCCCGCGGCGTTGCAGGTCAGCACGAGGTGCGGCAACGCCTCTGACAAGGTGCGGTAATGCTGTTCGCGATCGCGCAGCAGCAAGGCTTCGTCCGAGGCCTTCTGCAAACGCACCTGGGAGAGCACCCGCTCCACCGCCTCGGGCAGGTAATCGAGGTAGTCGCCGGATTTCGGCACCACGTCGGATACGCCCGCGCGCAAGGCTTCGATCACACGGGATTCGTCAGTAAAACCGGTCACGAGGATGGCGGGAATCCGCACGCCTTCCGCGCGCAAGCGGCGAAAGAAGTCGAGGCCGGTCTCCGGCCCGCTGAGCTGGTAATCGAGCACAAGCAGGTCGGGTGCGCCCGCGGCGAGGCGCGCGCGGGCCGCTTCGACCTGCGAGCAGATTGCAACCCGGCAGCCGGCGCGTTCGAGCGACTTGCGCGCGAGCCGCAGGATGCCTTCGTCGTCATCGACGACCAGCACATACGCGGCAGGCTGCGTGGACACGTCTTCGGTCATGCGGAGTCTTCTCTGGCTAGGTCCGGTGTGACTATCTTGTCATGGGGCGCTTGCGGAGCGCCTTCATATAAACCTTCCGTCACGGCGCGGCCAGCCGGTGGCCCGACGGCAGTTTGACCACCTGCAGGAAGAAGCCGAGGCGGCGCACCGCTTCGATGAACGCGTCGTACTCGACTGGCTTGGTGATGTAGACGTTGCAGCCGAGTTCGTAACAGCGCGCAATTTCGCGCGGATCGTCCGTCGTGGTCAGCACGATCACGGGCACCGCGGCTGTCTGCGGCGAATCCTTCAGACGCCGCAGCACCTCGAAGCCATCCACGCGCGGCATTTTCAGATCGAGCAGCACGACGAAATTCGTCAGATCTTCGCGAGGTGGGTAAGGACTGGCAGCGGCGTCCGCCGGCGCCGGGCCGAAGAAATAATCGAGGGCCTGCTGGCCGTCGCGAAAGCGCACGAAACCGTTCGAAATACCGGCGCGGCGCAGATTGCGCTCGACCAGCGTAGCGTGGCCGTCGTCATCTTCGATCAGCACGATACTGACCGTTTCCCCGTGACTCATATGCCCTCCGTACCGACAATCCACTTTTGCATGGTGCTTTTAACTATCCCCACCGTTTCCTCTGGTGCCTGTCGCGGTTCAATAGCGCGCAGGCTGTTCTGGTAACACGACAAAAAAGGTCGATCCCGCGCCTTCCGCCGACTCGACCCAAACGCGGCCGCCATGCCGTTCTACCATACGCCGCACCACCGCGAGACCGATGCCGTCTCCGTTCGCGACGTCGCCGTGCAGGCGCTGAAACGCCCGGAACACCTTCGACATATACGCCGCCGGAATCCCGAACCCGTTGTCGCGCACATAATAGGTGCGCGTGCGCAACGCGCGCGGCTCCGTTTCGTCGACCGGTTCCGGCTCCAGCGCGCCGATCTCGATGCGCCCGTTGCGCGCCGGGTCGAGATAATTGAGCGCGTTACCGATCAGGTTGCCGAAAATCTGCTCGATCGCACCCGGGTCGCCCCATGCAGGCGGCAACTCGCGCACGGTCACCACCGTCCCGCACTGGCTGATGGTGCCTTGCAGCGCATCGACCACCTTGCCCACCACCCGCCCGACGCTCACCCGCTGCCACTGATATTCGAGCCGCCCGGCGCGTGAAATCCGCAACAGCGCGTCGATGATCGCCGCCGCCCGCGTCACCGCGGTGCGTAGATATTGCAGAGACTCGCGCACGTCGCCGTCAAGAATATGCGCCATACGCCGATGTTCGGCCTCCGGCAGTTTCGCCGCCTCGACGAGGCTGTCCAGTTCGTCGCACGACACCTGCAATTCTTTCGAAAAGCCTTGCAGATTCACCAGCGGCGAGCGCAGATCGTGCGACACGCTGTAGATGAACATTTCGTTGTCTTGCGTCTCCTGGCGCAGCTCCTCGTTGACACCAGCCAGTTCCCGCGCGCGCGCTTCGAGCCGTACTTTCAGCCTGGCTTGCTCGCCTTCGGCCTCGCTTAGGCGTTCGCCCGTCTGATGCAGCACCGCGTCGAGCGCGGCAATTTCGTCGTTGCCGGACAGCGGCGCCGCAAGCTGCCGCCCGCTGCCGAGGCGCTCGGCATTGCCGGTCAACACCTCCAACCGCCGGCCGATGCTGCGCGCAAACACGACTGCAGTGGCCGCCCAGATCAGCATCGAGCCCAACACCGCGGCGATCAGCGCGTATTGCTGGCGTTCGCGGCGCCGTGCCAGGGCCGCGCCGCGCTCGGCGTCGAGCCGCGAGGCCTCATTGCTGAACTCGGTGAGCTGATCGCGAAACAGTGCGATCTGCTGGGGAAGCGCGCCCGTGTCCAGCGCGGCAAACGAATTCAGGTTGCGTCCTGCGCGCAGCGCCTGCGAGATCGCGGCGGCCTGCACGCGATAGGTGTCGATCGCCTGTTGCATCTTGCGCACGCGCACCACCTGCTGCGGCGTATCGGCCACCAACGTTTCCAGATTCGAAAGCCGGTCGCCGAGATCGACCCATACGGTGTGGCGGTCGACAAACGACGGATCGCCGACGACCATGCCCGTGCGGACCCGCACTGCCTGACGCAGCAGCGGATCGACAATGGCCGACGACTGATAGAGGATCTGCTTGCTGTTGCTGACCCACCGCGCGGCCTGCGCTGTTTGCTCCTGGGTATCGAAGACGACGCCCAGAAGCGCCAGCTCGACCACGCTCGGCACTGCAATCAGCAGCAGACCCTTGGTGAATAGTTTCATGTTCGCCCGAAGGGTCGTTCAAGCCGCGGCGGTGCGCACGGACCATGCGCCTCGCCTCGGCATGCGGGCGGGCCGTTGCGGTGCAGGACTGGCCAGCACGCCGCGGTGCAGCCGGACGGGCCATTATCGACGTGAATGTGAGATATTTCAACGTAGCGGCAAGATGCGCTCACCCACATAAAAATGACTTTTTTATTGATACGAGTTGTTTTTTCGGCGGCGCGGGCGTCTATGATGGAGACAGATGTGCTGGGAAGCGAAAGCGCGCGGCGAGGCGGTTCGGCATGATTCGTGCGGGAGGCGGTGGGACGGCGTAGATGCCGAATCATCGTGAATCCGGCCTTGTCGTATGCTATAAAAGATCGACGTGCGGCGCGCGAAGCCGGGAGTTGTCGCATGAGGACGCTGCGTTTCTTGCAATTCTTTTTCAGGCGAATTTTTATGTCCTTCCCGAAAAAGCGTAGACGCGCGAAGGTGGACGGCGATGAGTCGTTCCTCGCGGTACTACGGCATTTCAAGCCGTTCGGTCAGCTCGACACCAAAATTGCGCGCGCCCGCGCGCAGGACGAGCCGGTACTCTATGCACATGTGCTGCCCGGGCTCGACGTTCTTCTGTGCAGCGTGCGCGGCGCCCAGCCGCCCTATCCCGCGCCAGCCGAATTGCGGCGGCGTTGTATCGAATCCATTACCAATGCATTGGAACAGCCGCTCGATGGACTCGAGAACGGCGGGTATTGGTATGAAGCCGACGGGTTTGGGTTTCTGGTCTTTGCCAGCCGGGCCAGAGGCAAGATCCTGACGGAGTTTGGCGCCACTCGCGTTGGCGGCGCCCGGCGAGGGGTTCGCAGGCAGGATGCGGCGGGGGATGCCGCTCCGCGCTCGCTAAGGTAGTTATTTCCTTTTCTTTATCGGCGCCGATGACTTCGAGCACGCGGCGCCGATTGCCGTTTTTTCTTTCGCCCGCGCGGCGCCTGTTGGTCTGCAGACAAAGCAGAAAACATTAACTCCCCTTATATTCGGCCCCCGTGGCCGGCGCCGTGACCGCAGGCTTCCTGTCGGCCGCACCCGGTGAGGCAGCGCCAGAGGAAGACTTGTTCACTGGCGCGCCGTCGAGGGAAATGGCCGGCTTGGGCTGTTGCTTCATACCCGGCGGCGGCGCGGTCGGCGCCTGACGAACCTGCGACAGCAACTGCCCGCACGGCAGCGGTTGGTTATTGCTAGGCGCAAGCAGCGGAATCAGCGCCGCAAACGGATTGATCAATCCGAGCCCGATAACAGCCCCCCCTCGCAGCGCCAGCGCGGTCGCGTTCACCCCAACGTGCGGATCCTTGAACGTCCCCTTCACATACAGCGGCGAGCGCAGCGAAAACACCCGGAAGCCCTTGGTATGCGGATGCACGCCAAGATCCATCGATTCGTCACGCAGATTCACGTTGCCGTCGATGTTGATGACCGCGTCGTCCGTGTCGAGCGCGAACACACGCGAATCCAGCACACCGTTCGTCGCGACAAAATCCGCGGCCGCGCAGTTGATCTTCACGTCGCGATTGCCGAACAGCTTTTCATAGACCACGTTCGCCACATTCAGGCCCGCGGCTTCCATCAGCAGGCGGCTTACCGTCCCGTCGGTGATCAATGCCTTCACCTCTCCGTTCGACGTCGCTGCAAGCGCTGCCGGCGAGTTGCCGGTTGCGGTCAGCGCGGCGTCACCGTTGATTTCGCCGAGCGCATTCTGCATCGTCTTGAAGTTCGGAAACAACTGCTTGAGCTTCAGATGCCGCGCCGACATCGCGAAGCGGCCCTTCAGCGGCGTCGCGCTGCCGTCCAGATGAATATCCGATGACAACGAGCCGCCTGCCACGCCGAACTTCAGCGGCTCGAACGACAGTACGCCGTCGGTCATCACGACGTGCGTGTACAGGTCCGTGATCGGCAGATTGGCGTCCTTGACGATGCGGCGCCCCGTGAACTTCACGTCGGCGTCGATCGCCTTCCAGCGGTCGGTGCGGAATTCTTCGACCGGCAGAACCTTGTTGCCCGGCTGCACCGTCGCGTCGCCCCGTTTGGCCTTGCTGGCGTTCGAGTCCGCGCCGATGACCGGTGCCAGATCGGCGAATTGCAGCAAATGCGACACCAGCTCGCCCTGCAACAGCGGACGCGGCTCACGCGCCGTGTAGGTCAGCGAGCCATTCAGATCGCTGCCGCCCACCCGGCCTGTAAAATTTTCATAACTGAAGACGTTGCCGCCGGACTTGAACTGGCCGACCAGACGCCCCTCGGTCGCATACGGGGGTGTGTCGGGCAAGGTCACGCCCGTCAGCGAATACAGTCGCGCCAGACTGTTGCCTTGCAGCCAAAGTCGCAGATCGACCGCGGCAAGATGCGCCGGATCGGTGATCGTGCCCACGAGGCCGACGCGCAGATCGCCGGCCTTCACATCGGCCTGCACCGGGAACGGCCGGTTCGCGTCCTGCAACGCCAGCACGCCGCCCACCTTGCCGCTGCCGGATACCGGCGTCTTATTGTAGGTACCCTTGACGGTCCAACCGATCGCGTACGGCGGGATCGCCGGCTTTGCGCCGTTCGCCGTGCCTGCCTCGCTGGCGTTCGACGCCGAGGCTACTGCGGCGCCGCTTGCACCCTCGCTTGCACCGTTCACCCCGCTGGCAACCAGCGCACCCGAAGCGCCATTCGCCGCCGTCGCGCCCGACGCGGCGATATCCGTCGACGAGGCGCCGGAAGCCGCCGCCGCGGACGCCGCCGCTTCCGATGCAGCCTGCGCGTTGGCCTGTGCCGTCAGCTTGCTCGCCCCCGCTTTACCGACCGCCTCCGCCGATGCGCTGCGCGATGCCGTCTCCTGCTGTTTCATCACCTCGCCGAGCGGAATCGGCTGGCCGAGCGTATCGATGGCCATCTGCATCTCGACCTTCTTCTGCTGATCCGACAGCCCGATATTGCCTTTGGCAAACGCGATGTCGTGCAGATCGAGCTTCCATTCGGAAGGCCCGCTGGAAGACGCCAGTTTGAAGGTCCAGTTGTCGCGCCCGTCGAGCAGTCGTTCGAGGTCGACCGAAGGATTCACGAGGTTGATCGCGGGAATCACGATGTCGTGCGCGAGCAGCGGCAGCACCTTGACCTGGAAGTCGATTTCGTCCAGCGTCGCGAAGTGCGGCTGTTTGGCCCAGTCGGGATTACCTACCGTGATACTGGCCGCCGAAAACCGCGGCCAGGGCACCCAGCCACGCCAGCCGGTTTCGCCGACCGGATGCTGCCAGCCTACTTTCAGATCGCCGTTGATCGCGAACGGCCGGCCGATCGCCTGCGTAACCTTGTCGTCGATGTAGGGACGGGCCCGGTTCCAGTCAAAGGTCAGAATGAAGATGGTCAGGGCGACAATCAGAATGACGATGATCGCCAGCAACCATGCGATGATTTTTCCTATCCGTCTTCCAGTCGTGCTCGACACTGCCATTGAGAAGCTCCGCCTTTGTTCTTCGTTGTGCATGAGGGACAGCACGTATCGTGCCTGGTGTTATTGTCTAATAGGGGTCGTTTTATCATGCCGCACAGTTCGGGCACAGGTTTCCCTGCCACGGAAACGTAAGGAAATGTCATGGCGGCCTCCGAATCCACGCAAAAATCCACCACGTCCTAACTCATGACAAATGTTCCCTTCGTCCTTGCGGACGGCATCGCGCGGCGCGATGCATTGCGCGGGCAAACGCTGCTGCAGCCGACGACCTTCGCCCTCTGCGCGGGCGACCGCGTCGCGGTCACCGGGCCGTCGGGCTCGGGCAAGAGCGTGTTTCTGCGCGCCCTCGCCCTGCTCGATCCGCTCGATGCCGGACGCATCATGTGGCACGGCGCGGCGGTCGAGCGCGCCGCCATTCCACGTTACCGGCGCAACGTCGCGTATATCCGGCAGCGGCCCGCGCTGCTCGACGGCAGCGTCGAGGACAACCTGCGTTACCCGTTCGAATTGCGGACCTACCGCGACGTGCGCTTCGATCGCGCACGCGCGGCAAGCCTCGCCGCTCAGGCCGGCCGCGGCGACGATTTTCTCGACAAGCGCGCGAGCGAATTGTCCGGTGGAGAAGCGCAGATCACCGCGCTGATTCGCGTTCTGCAACTCGCGCCCGAAGTGCTGCTGCTGGATGAACCCACCGCGTCGCTCGACCCGGAGTCGTCGCGCGCGATCGAGGCTTTGGTGCACGCGTGGTTCGCGGCTGAACCCGGCCGGCATGCGTCGATGTGGGTGTCGCACGATCCGGCGCAAGCCGCGCGCATGAGCGAGCGGCACCTCACGATGCGCGCCGGCGTGCTCGACGAATCCTCGGTGACGCCCGCGCATCAGGAGCTCGATCAATGACATTGCAAAACCTGAGTCTCTGGGACGTCGCGATCGCCGCGTTGCTGATCGCGGTGAATGGCGTGGTGTCGGTGGCGCTCAAGCTCGACCTCGAACGCAAGCTCGCGTGGGCGGCGGTACGCACCGTCGTGCAATTGCTGGCGATCGGCTATGTGCTCGGCTGGGTGTTTCGCTATGACCACTGGTTCGTGGTGCTGCCCTTGATGATCGTGATGACGCTGATCGCCGGCTTCGCGGGGGCGCAGCGCGGCAGCCGCACGTACGCCGGGCAGCGTGCGGACAGTGTGCTGTCGATCTGGGTCAGTTCGTGGCTGGTGGCCGCGGTCGGACTCTTCGTCGTGATCCGCATTCACCCATGGTACGAGCCGCAGTACGCGATTCCGATTCTCGGCATGATCCTCGGCAATACGCTCACCGGCGTGTCGCTCGGCATCGAACGGATGACCGAGGAACTGACCGCGCGGCGCGATCGTGTGGATATGGCGCTCGCGCTCGGCGCGACCCGTTGGGAAGCGGCGCAGGCGCCGGCGCGCCAGGCGGTGCGCGCGGGCATGATGCCCACATTGAATCAGATGGCCGTGGTCGGTGTGGTGAGTTTGCCCGGCATGATGACCGGGCAGGTGCTGGCCGGTCAGTCGCCGTTGCAGGCGGTGCGTTACCAGATCGTGATCATGTTCCTGATCGCGGCGGCCTCAGCCCTGGGGACGGTGGGCGCGGTGCTGCTCACGTATCGGCGGCTCTTCTCGGCGGAGCACCGGTTCCTGTCGGCGCGGCTGGTGGAGCGGGCCGCGGCGCAGCGTTGATGGGGCAAACAGCATACGCTGGGCGACGCGGCCGGCGTCGCCCTTTCGCGGTTTGTCTCATCGGCCGCGCGCCGTGGGCGCGGCACTCATCGCGCAGGCTTCACGCGTAACCGTCAGCGTTTCGCGGTGACCGCCACTTCGGTGCCGTCATTGAGCGTCAGCGTTTTTGTGGTGCCGTTGGTCGGCATCGTAAAACGCAGAATCTGGCTGACTGCCACGCTGTTCGGACACTTGAGCGTTTTGCCGCCGCTCGTCACCGTCTTGACGCCATGCGGCGTCTGCGCCTGGAAGCTCAATTGCACTGACGCGGTGCCGTCACTGCCGACGACCGGCGCAAAACGGATCTGCGTCTGGCGAATCATCGCGCCGTTGGTATCGGTTGGCAGCGACGAGTAATTCGGGCAGCTATCCGTCGCGGGCACGGGGCCGCCTGGCGGCACCGTCTTCCACGTGAAGTCGTCTGATTCGCCGGAGCGGATCGTACGCGTTTCCTGTGAATTGCCGAACTGTTTCGACGTGACACGGACCGTATAGCGGATCGGACCGTCGAGGGCGGACTGCGACGTCACCGTGATCGGCGTGGCTGCGTGAGCTGCCGTCACGAGCATGCCGGACGCGAGCGCGCATGCGAGAGAAGCAACAACTGAAACGGCGGAGAGTTTGAAGCTGGAGCTCATACTGTCACCTCGTTGTTGTGCCGCTGCGCGCCCGCTCGAGCGCTACTGCCAATGCACCGCCTGACTGGAGCCTGATTCACACCTGGTGAATACCTGGTTAGCACCTGGTAGCACCTGGTTAAACCCGGCTGAGGCCCTGCCAGACGAGCTGCGAGACGCGCAACTGTTTTAGCATGATGCCCCACCAGTCTACCGCCAAGCGGCGCCGCGCGCGCTTCATACGAATCGGGTGTTACCCCGCTTGCGTTGAGGCGTTTTCTGCGCGTGCGACGTGACAGGAATGCCAACCCCAGCTCTGGCTAGAAGCCCGTCAGCACCAGCTTGCCGATCGCGCGCCCCTCTTCGAGCAGTCGATGCGCACGGCGCAGATTGTCGGCGTTGATCGTGCCGAGATTCTGGCCGACCGTCGTGCGCAACGTGCCTGCATCGACGAGACGCGCCACCTCGGTGAGCAGCTTGTGCTGCTCGATCATGTCCGGCGTCCCGAACATCGAACGCGTGAACATGAACTCCCAGTGGAACGCGGCGCTTTTCGCCTTTAACAGTTCGACAGGCACCGGCTGGCTGTTTTCGACGATCGTGCAGATGCCGCCCTGCGGCTTGACCACCTCAGCGGCTGCCGGGAAATTATTGTCGGTATCGTTGAAAATCAGCACGTAATCGACCTGATCGATGCCAAGCTTTTTCAACTGCGCGGGCATATGGTCGAAGTGATCGACGATATGATCCGCGCCCAACTCCGTCGCCCACTTCGCCGATTCAGGGCGCGAGGCGGTCGCGATGACTTTGAGTTTCGCGAGTTGCTTGGCCAACTGAATGCCGATCGAACCCACCCCACCCGCCCCGCCGATGATCAGCACCGTGCGGCCTTCATCCGCGCCTTGCGGCGACACGCCGAGGCGGTCGAAGAGTGCTTCCCAGGCGGTGATCGCGGTCAACGGCAAAGCGGCCGCGTGCGTGAAATCGAGCGATGCCGGCTTGCGCCCGGCAATGCGTTCGTCGACCAGATGGAACTCGCTATTCGCGCCCGGCCGGGTAATGCTGCCCGCATAGAAAACCGGGTCGCCGACCTTGAACAGCGTGACGTCGGGGCCAACCGCCACCACCGTGCCGGCGGCGTCCCAGCCGAGCACCCGCGGCGCTTTCTCGACGGTGTCTTTCGGGGCGCGCACCTTGGTGTCGACCGGATTGACGGAGATGGCTTCGACCTTCACCAGCAGGTCGCGGCCGGCGGCTTCGGGTTTTGCAATCTCGACGTCGACTAGGGACTCGGCTTGATCGATCGGCAAATAACGATAGAGACCTACAGCTTTCATCACAGCTCCTATTCTTTCAGATGAGGTTAAGAAACCGGCGATCGATGCCCACGGCGCCTGGCGCCACGCAGGGTAATCGATCGCATTGACGTCATCGTAAAGCGGTTCTTATTCTCATAAAAGCATCATAATGACTGAAACATCTTTTTGAATTTCAGAATAATGGACGAGCCTGCCGACCCTGTGGAACCCGCCGCAAAGCCCTCGTCCGGCGAGCGGGAACGACTCGATCTACTCGACGTCGCCCTGTTCGTGCGGGCCGCCCTGCTCGCCAACGTGTCGGCGGCCGGCCGCGAATTCGGCCTGTCGGCGGCGGTGGCGAGTTCGCGCATCGCACAGCTCGAAAGGCTCCTTGGCGCGCGACTGCTGCATCGGACCACCCGTCGCATCAGTCTCACGCAGGACGGCGAAGTGTTCATGACACGCGCCCAGTCCTTGCTCGACGCAGCCGATGCCGCACGCGCCTCGGTCGGCCGCGCGCAGGCCGAGCCGCAGGGGCGCCTACGGGTGTCGATGCCGTCGTCGTTCGGGCGGCAGCACATATCGCCGGTGATCAGCGAATTTCTGCGCCGCTATCCCGGCGTGAGCGTCGACCTGCGTCTGACGGATCAGATGGTCGATCTGGTCGATGCGGGTATCGACGTGGCGATCCGGGTCGGCGTGCTCAAGGATTCGTCGTTGGTGGCGCGGCGCCTCGCCGTCAACCGCCGTGTGCTATGCGCCGCGCCCGCTTATCTCGCCGCGCGTGGGGCGCCGCACCATCCTTCGGACCTCGCACAGCACGAATGCATCATCCTGTCAGACCAACGCGACTGGGCATTCGTGACGCCCGCCGGACCGCTTACGGTGCGCGTGAGCGGACGCCTCGTCGTCGACAACGGCGAAGTCATTCGCGACGCCTTGCTGGCCGGTTTCGGTATCGCGCTAAAGTCGACCTGGGACGTGGCGCCGTATCTGCGCAGCGGCGAACTGGTCAGCGTGCTCGACACCTATCCGCTCGCGGAGCAAGTGGCGATCTGGGCGGTCTATCCCAGCCGTGCGTTCGTGCCGCCGAGGACGCTCGCGTTTATCGAGTTCCTTGCCGCGCATTTCGGCGATCCGCCTTATTGGGATGTGGAGCCGGTGTGAGCCGAACGCCGGATCGGCACGACGCGACGTTTTCCGCGGATCAGCGCACAGGCAGCATCAGCGCTTGCTGGGCCTGCCAACACCTGCTTTGCCATCGGAGTTGATGTCCGTGTGCGCATCGTTCTGCGTCTTTTGCTGATACTCGTCACCACCGCGGCGGTCCGTGTCCTTCAGTCCGCGCTCGATGTCGCGATGCGCCTGCTTGCCGACGCGACGCGGAGCGTCTTCGTGTTGCGATTCCGGGTCCTGATCGGTTTCATGCGGCAGCGGCGCCGATGCCTCCTCGCGTGAACGCGGAGACTTCTTTGCATGCGGGTCGGCCTGTTTCTCGCCGTCGGACGATTGCGCTGAGGTCTTCATGGTTTGCTCCTTGTTCAGGTTGAATCAGGCTGGCTGGATCGCGATCACTCCGCTTCATCCAGACGTTTTCTCATGGCTGCGGTGATGCGCTGACGTGTCTTCGCGTAGTCTGCCCACGGGTCGCGCTTGAGGTCTGCGAGACGCTCGTGCACGTTTTCGACGGTCCATTGATCGCCGCTCGTGGTGGTGGCGACTTCGTCCCACGAGAGCGGCACCGAAACGCCCAGTCCCGGCCTGGCGCGCGCTGAGAATGCGGCCACCGTACTCGAGCCGCGGTTGTTGCGCAGGTAATCGACAAAGATTTTCTGCTTGCGATTCTGGGCCCCCATCTTCGCGCTGAAGTACTTCGGCAACGTCGTCGCCATGTGCTGCGCGACGGCTTGCGAAAACGCCTTCACTTCGTCCCAGCCGGCATGCTTCGCAAGCGGCACCACCACATGGAAGCCCTTGCCACCGCTCGTCTTGCAGAACGAGGTCAGACCGAGTTCTTCGAGCAGCGAGCGCGTCAGTTGCGCGGCCTCGATCATCCGCTTCCAACCGAGCGATGCGTCCGGGTCGAGATCGAACACCATGCGGTCGGGTTTTTCGATGTTCGACACCACGGCATTCCACGTGTGAAATTCGATCGTGCCCATCTGGGCGGCGCCGACCAGCGCTTTGCGCGTATCGACGGTTATCAGCGGTGGATGACCGGGGTCGAGTCCGGGATGCTGCATGACGTTGGGGATCGACAGCTTCTGGCTGTGCTTCTGGAAAAACAGCTCGCCGCCGATGTCCTCGGGCGCGCGCACCAGCGACACCGGCCGGTCTTGCAGATGCGGCAGCATCCAGTCGGCGACCGATTCGTAGTAGCGCACGAGATCGATTTTGCGGGTGCCGGTGCTTTTGTCGATGACGCGGTCGGGATGGGATACGCGAACGCCGGCGACTTCGGCTGGCGTTGTAGCGGGTTTTGATTTCGCCGCCGTGGTTTTTGTTGCGGGCGTTCTGGTTGTTGTTGCTTTCGCTGATGGTGTGCTTTTGGCCTGCGTCTTCGCTGCGGTGGCTTTGGTCCCAGACGTCTTCGCTGCGCCTTTTTTAACGGGCTTGGGTGCGGCACTCGCAGCGCTCGTTTTCGTCGTGCGTTTCTTCGCCACGGTGTCGGATGCGGTATCGGTTTGCTCCTGCACATCGGCTCCTTTACGGGATGCTTCCCTGACGATCTGCCGCGCCGGTTTGTCATTGCGCAGACTCACGAACGACGCCTGCCGCACGATGCCTTCGCTCGTCCATTCAGCGAAATTGCATTCGCAGACAAGCACCGGTTCGACCCAATGCACCGGCGTGCGGCTGCGCTCGCGCGGCGTGCTGGCGAACGGCATGCGGCTGGTTGCGTGCGCCTCGAGTTCCTTCTTGAGCGAGCGCAGCAACGCAGCGTTGAAACCCGTGCCGACACGGCCGGCGTATTGCAGTTTGCCTTTGCCGTCGTAGACGCCAAGCAACAACGCCCCGAACGCCGCACGGCTACCCGCCGGCTCCGAATAGCCGCCGATCACGAACTCCTGGCGGCGTCGGCATTTCAATTTGATCCATCCGGACGAACGCCCCGAGGTGTAGCCGCTGTCGCGCCGTTTGCCGATGATGCCTTCGAGCGCCATGTCGCACGCGCTCTTCAGCAGATCGTCGGGGCTGAACGCGAAGTCGTTCGAGAAGCGCAGTACGCTGTCATCGTGCCCATCTACCCCTTCCAATAACGCACGCAGAATCGCGCGGCGTTGTTCGAGTGGCACGTCTCGCAAGTCGTAGCCGTTCAGGAATGGCACGTCGAACAGATAGATGACGATGTCCTGCGGGCGGTCCGCATCGAACGCGTTTTGCAGCGCCTGAAAACTCGGTACGCCGTTGTCATCGAGCACCACCGCTTCGCCGTCGAGCCACGCGCTTTCGATGTCGAGTTGTTCGAATGCCTCCACCTGCTTGCCGAACTTCGCGGTCCAATCATTGCCCGCGCGCGTGAACACCTTGACCGCACGCGTCTTTGCGTTTCGATCGATGCGGGCTAGCACGCGATAGCCGTCGAACTTGATTTCGTATGTCCATTCATCGCCGGGTGGCGCGGCGTCGACGAGCGTCGCCAGTTGCGGCTTGAAGGTGGCGGGCAACGCGGCCTTGACCGCGCCTTCAATCGAGGGCGATGCGGCAAGCTCGCGCAGTGACTGCGTGCTGCGGGTCGACACGATGTCGGTTTTTTTCGGGTCCGCACGGCTTAATGAAGTGGCTTTTGCACCGTTACTGCCGGTGGTGTTCGATCTCGATGCTGTCTCTTTGGCCCTGGCGGCGTTTGCAGTCCTGGCGGCCTTGATTGCAGTCTTCGCTCCGGTGCTGCTTGCGCTCTGGCGTGCGGACTCGTTTGCGGCCGTTTTTGTCGCGGTCCTCGTGGACTTTGCGCGCTTGCCCACCGATGCACTACCCTCCAGTACGCTGCCAGG
This sequence comes from Paraburkholderia sp. WS6, assembly GCF_030464835.1. Taxonomy (NCBI): domain Bacteria; kingdom Pseudomonadati; phylum Pseudomonadota; class Betaproteobacteria; order Burkholderiales; family Burkholderiaceae; genus Paraburkholderia; species Paraburkholderia sp. WS6. The sequence goes on along the minus strand of NZ_JALQCK010000008.1, from coordinate 42,790 downwards.
GCACTGCTTCAGAACGTCGTAGTCGCTTTGATCGCGTGCTTCCTCGTCGCGCTCCTTGATCAGCAGCCACTGCTCCTTGTCGCCACTGCCGCGCATATGACTGCGCACCAGCGTCCAGCCACCGTGCAGCTTTTCGCCAAAGAGCCGGAACTTGAGCTTGCCCGCCTTATACGATCTGGCAGCCTCCGCCGCGCCGCCGACCGGCTCCCACGTCCCGCGATCCCACACGATCACGGTCCCCGCGCCATAGTTGCCAGGCGGGATCTCGCCTTCGAAAGAACCATACTCGACAGGGTGATCTTCGACATGCACCGCGAGCCGTTTCACCGACGGGTCGAGGCTCGGCCCCTTTGGCACCGCCCACGACAGTAACGTGCCGTTCAGTTCGAGGCGGAAGTCGTAATGCAAGCGCCGCGCGTCGTGCTCCTGAATCACATACGACAGCGCCTCGTTCAATACGCGCGCAGCGCTCTTGCGACCGGCTTTCTTCCGCGCAGCCGTGCCCGATGGCTCCGGCGTTTCGTCGAAGCGGCGCTTGCGGCTGTAGAGATCGAGCCTGTCGTTCATGGAGATGAACTCGTCGTGGATCGAGCTGGTGCGGTGCTATAGATCAAGCGAGCGATCAGGCGGCCGCACGCCGTTTGCGAGCAGCCGGGGCCGACTTGGCGCTGCCGCCACTGCTCTTGCCGCCATTGCGACTCGTACCCGCCGAGCGCGCCGCACGCGGCTTCTTGCGGGCTGGCGCAGCTGCTTCGGCTTCGGCATTGTCGCCCTCCTCATCATCGTCCACGGCATGCTTGCGCGCGCCCGTCGCCGGCTTGCCTTTGCCGCGGCCGAGGCTGCGCTTGAGCAGGTCGGACAGATCGAGGATGTCGGCGGATTGGCGCGATTCGCGCGGCGCCTCGACCTCGGTGATTTCCTTGGTCTTGCCCGCGCGAATCTTTCGATCGACCAGCGCCATGATGTCGTCGTGGAACGTGTCGTGATACTGCGATGGATCCCACTTGTCGCTCATGTCGTTGATCAGTTTTTTCGCCATGTCGAGTTCACGCGTCGTCACGCCGGCCGCTTTCATCCCTTCCGGCGGCAGTTTGAATTCGTCGAAGTCGCGTACCTCGGCGGCCCAGCGCAAGGTGTTCAACGCCAGCATCGGCCCAACTGGAATCAGCGCCGCGAGATGTTGCTTATTGTGCAGCACGACACTCGCCACGCCGATCTTGCTCGACGCTTTCATCGCTTCGCGCAGCAGCGCGTACACCTTTTCCCCCTTGCGGTCAGGTGTCAGAAAGTACGGCGTGTCGAGATAAAGAAACGAGATGTCGGGTGCGTCAATGAAGGCAAGGATATCGACCGTCTGCGTCGACTCAGGATTGGCCGCGCGAATCTCGTCGTCCGAGAGAACGACGTACTTGTCCTTTTCGTACTCGAAGCCGCGCACGATGTTCTCGCGCGCCACCTCCTTGCCCGTGCGCTTGTTGATCTGCTTGTAGCCGATCGGATCGATCGTGCGCTTGTCCAGCAGATTGAAGCCGACTTTCTCCGACTGCGTCGCCGGATACAACTGCACCGGAACGTGGACGAGGCCAAAGCTGATTGCGCCCTTCCAGATCATGTGTGCCATCGTGCGCTCCCCAAGGCCTGAGACCTTCGGTGAAGCAGCAAGCGTGCCACGGTTTTGCGCGCTATTCCCGGTTCGGCACGGCGGTGGCTGCCACGGTTTTGGCCATTATTGCCGCCGTGGCGCCGGGCCGGTTGCCACAGGCATCGGCTGTAAGTCTTGCGCCATGTCGGCAAAAGATACGGCGCTTGTTGGCTCGTCCAATGGTGTTCGGCAAGCGCCTATCTTCACCCGCCGCTCGCCGGTTCGAGTTCGATCGGCACCGCGGCGAAGCCGCGAAACCGCACCCGTCCGCCGCGCGTTGGCTCGCCGTCGAGCCGATACGCCGGAAAGCGCTGCACGAAGCGTCCGATGGCGATACGCGCCTCGAGTCGCGCGAGCGACAACCCCGCGCATTGATGAATGCCGAAGCCGAACGCCAGATGCCGGTTCGGATCGCGGCAGATGTCGAAGCGGTCCGGCTCCGCGAACTGCTCGGGGTCGCGATTGGCCGCGCCGATGCACAGCGTGACCGGCGTACCGCGCGCCACCGCGACGCCGCCGATCTCCGCGTCGACCGTGGCCATCCGGTTGCCCAGCTGATTCGAACTCTCGAACCGCAAACACTCTTCGACCGCCGACTCGATCAGCGACGGTTCGCTCAGCAACGCGGCGCGCTGTTCCGGCCAGGCAGTGAGCGTAACGAGACCGTTGCCGATCAGATTCGTGGTGGTCTCATGACCGGCGTTCAGGATGAAGATGCAGTTTTGCAGCAGTTCCGCTTCCGACAATTGCTCGCCGCCCTGTTCGCCTTGTTCGCCCTGGATAAGGCGCGTCAGCACGTCGTGTTGCGGATCGCCAGGCTCGCGCCGGCGCCGTGCCACCAGATCGCGTAAATAGTCGACAAACTCGTTGACCGCGCGGTTGCCCCGTTCGAGCTGCGCCTCGTTCAGCGACGGCTCCAGCGCGCCGAGGATCGCCAGCGACCAGTCGCGCAACGGCTCGCGCTCAGCGTGCGGCACGTCCAGCAGATTGCCGATGATCTCGACCGGAATCGCCGATGCGAACCCTCCAATCAGATCGATCCGGCCACGCGCAGCGGCAGCATCGAGCAAACCATCGACGAGGCGGATCAGCCCCGGTTCCATGGCCGCGATCGCGCGCGCCGTCAGCGCGCCGGCGATCAGTTTGCGCACCCGCGTGTGACGCGGCGGATCGTTGAAGACGAGACTGGTGGTGTGGTGGGTGTAGAGCGGCGAGTCGCCGTACTTCGGTTTGAATTCGACGGTCTTGTCGGAGCTGAAAGTTTTCGGGTCGCGGTAAACCGCCTGTACGTCGCGAAAACGCGTCAGAAACAGCGAGCCGTCCGGCATGCGTTTGACCGGTTCATGGGCGCGCAGCGCGTGGTAGACCGGATACGGGTCGGCATAGAACGCGGGGCTCAGTTGGCGCAGATCGAAATCGCGTGCGAGGGTGGACGCGTCGCTGGCTGTCGCAGGGGGCATTGTTTGTCTCCGTAGTGGTGCGCCTCGTCATGGGTGCCGATACCTTGCCGATGCGTGCCACGTGCGGTGTGCTGCGCGCCTTTTGGAGGCGACGGGCTTGGCGGGTTCGACAGGCTGCGGGGCGTCGTTCGAAGCGCCAGTATGACGCGGGCGCCTGATAAGTGCACCGTGGACTGCCTGGTGTTCTGGCCGGATGGTTACGCGATGGCTTTCCTGGCGGGTCGCTTGTTGTCTATTAGCCGATTGTCGCCCGACCGCTTGACTGCCACCCGGTTACCTGTTGCCCGTTCTCCGCTGCCCCTGCGGGCCGCACACCGCCGAACCGTTACAATGACGGGATTTTCCGCGCGCGTTGCGCGCCCGCCCTTTTCCGCGTCAATGCGTCGCCCATGAACCTCGTCATCCAAAGCACCGCGCCCCTTTCCGCCGACCACCACAAAACGCTTGTCGCGCTCGCGCGCGGCTCACGCGCCGCTGTCATCGACGCAAACGCGATTCGCATCGCCGACGCGAACGTTGCGCAGCGCGCCGACCTCGAGGTCTATTGCAGCACGCATCAGCTGGACTACGCGTTTGTCGAACCCTGCCGCCAGTTGCGTGACTTCGGCCTCGTCGCGATGGACATGGATTCGACGCTGATCACGATCGAATGCATCGACGAAATCGCCGACTTCTGCGGCTTGAAAGCAGAAGTCGCCGCGATTACCGAAGCGTCGATGCGTGGCGAAATCAAGGACTTCAACGAGAGCCTGACGCGCCGCGTGGCACTGCTCAAGGGGCTCGACGCCGGCGCGCTCGAACGCGTTTATGAAGAGCGGCTGCAACTTTCGCCGGGCGCCGAACGAATGCTGGCCGGCGCGAAGGCGGCGGGATTGAAAACGCTGTTGGTGTCCGGCGGATTCACGTTCTTCACCGAAAAACTGAAAGCCCGGCTCGGCCTCGATTTCACGCACGCGAACACGCTCGAAATCGTGGATGGAAAGTTGACCGGCAACGTAATCGGCGAGATCGTCAACGCCGACGTGAAGGCCCGCACGCTGCGCGAGACATGCGCCCAACTGGGCATCGAACCGACGCGCGCGATTGCGATGGGCGATGGGTCGAACGATCTGAAAATGATGGCGACGGCGGGACTTTCTGTGGCGTTCCGTGCGAAGCCGGTGGTGCGCGAAGCAGCCAGTGTGGCATTCAACCACGTTGGGCTGGATGGCTTGCTGCGCCTGTTCTGAAACCTGGTTTGCGCTGGCCGATGCAATGGCGGCCAGCGCCGGTGCGAGAATTATTTGTTGAGATGGGCGATCAGGAACATGCCCAACATGGAGATCCCAGTGACTCCGATCACGACGCCATGCCACTTCAGAACAAGGGCGTAGTTTTCGTCAGATTCCAGAAACGTGAATAGTTTATGCATGAGTGCCTCCTAAAAGGAGATCAGTATAAGAGCTGCGTTATCTAAAAAATCTAAATCATATGCACGTGTAGGATTGCAAACAGAGTAGCTGCAAGAGATGTTGCAAGAATCGAAATCGCAATGGGCACACGCGACAAGGCCCCCGTAGCAAACCGTTTCTGCCCGTCACGAATGCATGTAGCCGTCTGATCACGGCGTGTATTGACCAAAGACAACATCACGATATTCGAACAGACGAATGCCAGGATGCAGAATCCAGCAATGGCGCCCTCCAGCACAGGCACCGCGCCACGCCCAAGCTCCAGCGCAGTCACCGCCTCATAGACCGCCGGCGCGCACAGACCGATCGCACACCAGAACAGTTGGCCGTCTTTCACTGATGCGGCGATCAACGCCTTCGCGACGCGCCAGCCGTGCGTGGGTGCGACGAGCGCTAGCGTAAAGATCGGGCCGACAATCGGCACGCCAAGATTCAGTAACATCCAGAAAAATAGATTCACAGGAACTCACCATAGTGCGGCAACCGTTAGTAAAGTGCGCACCATCGTAGCGTCGAGATCCGGCGTCGACCATTCGGCCGAATGGCTAGGTTTACTGGCTACCTTGACAAACAAAAAGCCCATCGTGAACGCGTCACAATGGGCTTTCTCAACCTTCAGAAATCGGCAATCAGCGCTCGGACGCTTAACCCAGCGCCACCAGACACTGTTCGATATCCGCGCGCAAATCGGCCTCTTCTTCCAGGCCGATATAGAACCGAACCAGCGTGCCGCGATACGGCCATTGACCTTCCGTGCGCATCGAGGCGACGTCGTACGGCATCGCGAGACTGTGCGCTCCGCCCCAGCTCCAGCCGAGCGAAAACAGATCGAGCGACTCGCAGAACGTGTCGATTTGCGCCGCGCTGTAACGTGCGTCGAACACCACTGAGAACAGTCCGCCCGCGCCCGTAAAGTCGCGCTTGAAAAACTCATGCCCTGGACAGTCGGACAACGCCGGGTGCAGGACCGCGGCAATTTCCGGACGCGTCTTCAGCCAGGTGGCGAGGCCGAGCGCTGCACGGTCATGCTGTTCGAAACGCAAGCGCATGCTCGGCAGACTGCGCAGAATCAGCGAACAGTCATCCACCGACACACCGATACCCGTGCGCATGCGCGCTGCCTTCAGCTTCAGATGCAACTCGCGATCGACGGTGATCGTCGCGCCCATCAACACGTCGCCGCCGCCCGACTGGTACTTGGTCAACGCCTGCACCGAGATATCGACACCGTGATCGAACGGCCGGAAACCGAGCCCCGCCGACCAGGTATTGTCGATCGCCGTAACGACGTTGCGCGCACGCGCCACCGCGGTAATGGCGGGCACGTCGGGCACTTCCATCGTGACCGAACCGGGCGCTTCGAGCCAGATCAAACGCGTATTCGGCTGGATCAGATCCGCGATGCCCGCGCCGATCATCGGATCGTAGTAGCGTGCGGTGATGCCGAAATCGCGCGCCAGCCAGTCGCCGTGATCGCGGTTCGGCGAGTAGACGTTATCGGGAATCAGCACGTCGTCGCCGGCCTTCACGAGGCCGAAGTACACGTTCGAAATCGACGACAAGCCCGACGGCTGCAGCAACGCGTGATTACCGCCTTCGATGGTGGCAAGCCGCTGCGCCAGCGCGAGCGAAGTCGGCGTGGCGTGCAGGCCATAGCGCCATTGCGCGTCGTTTTTCCAGTCGAGCGCGCGCATCGTCGCGAGATCAGGGAAAACGACAGTCGAGGCGCGCGTCACCGGCATCGAGAAAGATTCGAAACCCGGCGTGAGTTGGTCTTCGGCGCGCACGACGCGGGTTTGCAGACCGCGTTTGAGTTTGGATTGGGTCATGGTGTAGGTAGACTTTATTCGCCGGTTTGCAGGTTGCTCACCCCGCCAACGGCGTGACCACCGCCTGTCGCCGAGGCGGGCGCTGCTGCGCTGCCGGCGGACGGCTGCGGCGCCACCGCAGTCTTGTTAGCGGCCTGACCGGCACTCGCTGATGCAGCCGGCACAGCCTGCCCCGCTGCCAGTGGTTTCAGATCGAACGGCTGCGGGCTGGAATCGTCGACGTTCATCCGGTCGCCCGCCACCGAACCGTCGGCGGCAAACTTGCCCACCCAGTTGCCGGTGATATGCGTGCCGTCGTTCGATTCCTCGACTTCGAGCGTATCGCCGTCGCGGTCACCCGCGATCAGGATCACCTCGCCGGTGTCTGTGTACTGATACTCGCCGTGCACGCCGGCCGGATCGTCGGTTTTCGCGCCAAGTCGCAGCACGATCTGCCGCGAGCCCAGCATGCCGGCGTAACGCGGAAACTTCGCGAATTCGGGGCTCGGCTTGAGCGGCAACTGAATCGGCGGGGGCGCCGCCAGCTCCTTCACCGCGTCGCTTTCCGCCCATGCCTGCGCGGGCAGCACAGCCCCGGCGCCGGCACACAGCAATGCGGCCGCGCTCACTACGCCCCGAAGGACGTGCCTCTGGAGGACTGCCCAAGCGCGCCGACGCGTCGCACCCTTCATCGCTTTGGATTCCTGCATCCGTTCTTTCCTTGTTGCCTGATACTGCTCGATACTGGTTTGCTACCCGGCTTCGTTCGACGGGGACAACGTGACGCCTCGCGTGGCGTCACGTTGTCCCGCCTCGGCTTCAGATCCGTTCGAAGATCGCCGCGATGCCCTGCCCGCCACCGATACACATCGTCACCAGCGCATAGCGGCCGCCAACCCGCTGCAACTCATACAAGGCCTTGACCGTGATCAGTGCGCCGGTTGCGCCGATCGGGTGGCCGAGCGAAATGCCCGAACCGTTCGGATTGACCTTGGCCGGATCAAGACCGAGTTCCTTGCTGACCGCGCACGCCTGAGCGGCAAACGCTTCGTTCGCTTCGATCACATCCAGATCGGCGACCGTCAGACCGGCGCGTTCGAGCGCCTTGCGGGTTGCCGGCACCGGGCCGATACCCATGTAGGCCGGATCGACGCCTGCATGCGCGTACGAAACCAGCCGTGCCAACGGCTTGATCCCGCGCTTTTCAGCGACGCTGCGTTCCATCAGCACGACCGCCGCGGCGGCGTCATTGATGCCCGAGGCGTTGCCGGCCGTCACCGTGCCGTTTTCCTTTGCGAACACCGGCTTCAACTTGGAGAAGTCTTCGGCCGTCGCATTCATGCGCGTGTGCTCATCCGTATCGAATACGACATCGCCCTTCTTCGACGGGATCGTGATCGGCAGGATCTGGTCCTTGAAGTAGCCGCTCGTAATCGCATTGGCCGCGCGGCGATGCGATTCGAGCGCGAGTGCATCCTGCGTCTCGCGCGAGATGTCGTACTTGCGGGCGACGTTCTCAGCGGTCACGCCCATATGGATAGACTGGAACGGGTCGTTCAGCGCGCCGACCATCATGTCGACGAGGCGCGCATCGCCCATGCGCTGGCCGAAGCGCGCAGCCGGCATGGAATACGGCGCGCGGCTCATGTTTTCCGCGCCGCCGCCGATCGCGATGTCGGCGTCGCCGAGCAGCACGCTTTGCGCGGCCGAGACAATGGCCTGCAAGCCCGAGCCGCACAGACGGTTGACGGTCAACGCAGGCGCATGTTGCGCGACGCCGCCGTTGATCGCGGCCACCCGGGCCAGATACATGTCTTTCGGTTCGGTATGCACGACGTTGCCGAACACCACGTGACCGACTTCGTCGCCCGACACGTTCGCGCGCGCCAGCGCTTCACGCACGACGCGTGCGCCCAGATCGGTCGGCGGAAAATCCTTCAGACTGCCCCCAAAACCGCCGATTGCCGTACGTACACCGCTTACCACCACTACGTCTCGTTGCATCGCTCGCTCCTGTTTAGTGTCTCAAGATGATCTTGTCCTGACCGGCTGCGGGGCGCGCCTCGCAGCGCGTTACTGTCAGCCGGCCAGGATGTGTTCGACCGTCGCGCGCGAAGGGATCGGCGCGACCGCGCCGTAACCTTGCGTGGACAGTGCCGCGGCGACGTTCGCATAACGCGCCGCTTGAAACGGATCGTCACCCGCCACGATGCGCGCGATGAACGCGCCGCCGAAGCAGTCCCCCGCGCCGGTCGCATCGACCGCGTTGACGACGTGGCCCGGCACGACGCGCCGCTCATCCGGCGTGGCGATATACGAACCTTCCTTGCCAAGCTTGAGCGCCACGACACGCGGACCATGCGACAGCAGAAAGTCGACGATCTCGTCGCGGCCAGTCAAGCCGGTCAGTTCGGTGACGTCGTCCCAGCTCGGTAGGCAAATGTCGGTGTGACGAATGGCTTCGAGCATCACCGCACGCGCTCTTGCGAGCGGCCACAGCTTCAAACGAAGATTGGTGTCGAAACTCACGCGCACACCGTTCGCTCGTGCATGCTCGATCGCCGCCAACGCTGCGTCGCAGGCGCTCAGACTGATCGCGAGACTGATGCCGGACAGGTGGATGACTTTGGCCGCGGCGATCGCATCGAGCGGCAAATCGTGCGGCGCGTAGCGGCTCGCGGCCGAACCCGCGCGCAGATAGTCGAACGCGTGACCTGCGGGACCGTGCGAGACGAAATAGACGCCGGTGGGCGCGTGCGGATCGACGCGCACGAGTGACGTCTCGACCTGTTCGCGTTCCCACAGATCGATCAGCAGACGCCCGAAATGGTCGCTGCCCACGGCCGACACGAAACCCGTCTTCGCGCCCTGCCGTGCTGCCGCAATGCAGAAGTTCGACGTATCGCCGCCGAAGCCTTGCAGATAGTTCGGCTGATCTTTAGCCGACTGGTTGAACTCGATCATCGCCTCGCCGAGCGCGAGGATCTCCGGAGGCCGGCTCTCCGGGTGCTGGGCTGCCGGGGACCAGGTTGCCGGGGTCCGGCCTTCCGGCGTGCCGGCTGTGCTCACCGTCATCGCTTAGACCTCGCCCCACAGATCGTGACCGTCGGCGCCGGTGATCTTCACCGAGACAAAATCGCCGACCTTATAACGCTTCGACGCCTTGGTGGCCGGCGCGATATACACGACGCCGTCGATCTCGGGCGCATCCGCCGCGGTGCGGCCGATGCCGCCGTCGGCATTGATCTCGTCGACCAGCACTTTCAGCGTTTTGCCGACCTTCTTCGCAATCCGTTTGGCCGACACTTCTTCGGCCACTTCCATGAAACGCGCACGGCGCTCTTCACGCACTTCGTCGGGCAACGCACCGTCGAGTTCATTGGCGCTCGCGCCTTCGACCGGCGAATAAGCAAAGCAGCCGACCCGATCCAGTTCCGCCTCGCGAATGAAATCAAGCAGCGTCTGGAATTGCTCTTCAGTCTCGCCCGGGAAACCGGCGATGAACGTGCTGCGGATCGTCAGATCGGGGCAGATTTCGCGCCACGCCTTCACGCGCTCCATCACTTTCTCGGCATTGGCCGGACGCTTCATACGCTTCAGTACTTCAGGATGCGCATGCTGGAACGGCACATCCAGATACGGCAGCACGTGGCCCTTGAACGGACCTTCTGCCATCATCGGGATGACCTCGTCGACGCTCGGATACGGATACACGTAATGCAAACGTACCCATGCGCCGTATTGCGCCGCGAGTTCGCCAAGCGCGCCGACCAGATCGGTCATGCGCGTCTTGATCGGCTTGCCGTTCCAGAAACCGGTGCGGTATTTCACGTCGACGCCGTATGCGCTCGTGTCCTGCGAAATCACGAGCAGTTCTTTCACGCCGGACTTGAACAGGTTCTCCGCCTCGAGCATCACGTCGGCGACCGGACGCGACACGAGGTCGCCGCGCATTGACGGGATGATGCAGAACGTGCAGCGGTGGTTGCAGCCTTCGGAAATCTTGAGGTAAGCGTAGTGACGCGGCGTGAGCTTCACGCCGGCAGCCGGCACCAGATCGACGAACGGATCGTGCGGCTTCGGCAGATGATTGTGCACCGCCTGCATCACTTCGCCCAGCGCGTGCGGGCCGGTCACGGCCAGCACCTTCGGATGCACTTCTTCGATCAGATTCGAACCGCTCGCGCTCTGCTTGGCACCGAGGCAGCCCGTGACGATCACCTTGCCGTTTTCGCTGAGCGCTTCGCCGATCGCGTCGAGGCTTTCCTGCACCGCTTCGTCGATGAAGCCGCACGTGTTGACGACGACGAGGTCCGCGCCGTCGTACGTGCCGGAGATCTCGTAACCCTCGGCGCGCAACTGCGTGATGATCTGCTCGGAATCGACAAGCGCTTTAGGACAGCCGAGGCTGACGAAACCGACCTTCGGAGTCGAAGGGGTCGGCACGGCGGGGGAAATGGTCTGCGACATAGGATGGGTCCGGCGTATAGCGGTGACGATGGCGACAAATGGGGACGGTGCGGCAAGGCCAAGGGTCCGATGGTCAGACAGACCACAGCCCGGACAACGTTCCGCGCACGCAACCCTTTATTGTACCGCGCCGGCGACCGTACAGTCGGCCAGGTAGCGGGGCGTTGCCGGATCGGCCAGGCCAAGGGCCGCGTGTTGATGTGCCGGCATCGGGATCAAGCCACCGAGTGCCTGGGCGCGCTCGATCACGTCAAGAATGTCACGCGAATCATGGAGGCGCCGGATGGCTGCATACAGCTCGGCAGCCTGCGGCCACGTCCGTTTCAGATAACTGAGCCACATTTTGACGCGTCCGTGCTCATGGCGGGCAGCGACACGGGCTTGCAATTTTCTCAGGTAGTCGGCGAGCAAACCGAGCACGGCCGGCCATTCCTCGCCGGAAGACGTCCGCTCCATCAGACCGCGTATGCGCAATGCCAGAAAAGGATCCGACACGGCGCCCCGCCCGATCATTACGTCCGCGCAGCCGCTAACCGCCCGGCACCGTTCCCAGTCGGCCACCGTCCAGACTTCTCCGTTGGCCGTGACCGGCACGTCCACGGCGTCGTCGATACGCGCGATCCAGTCCCAGTGGGCCGGCGGCCGGTAGCCATGGTCGCGCGTTCTGGCATGCACGACGAGCGAGGCTGCGCCGCCCTCCGCCAATGCCGTGGCACAGTCGATCGCAAGCGATGTATCGGACACGCCGAGCCGCATTTTTGCTGTCACAGCGATGCCGGCAGGCACCGCGGCGCGAACGGAAGAAACAATCCGGTTCAGTTGTTCAGGGTGCGCGAGCAGCATCGCGCCGCCACCGTGCCGGTTGACGACTTTGGCAGGACAGCCGAAGTTCAGATCGAGTCCATGCGGCGACAAACTGGCCGCCTGGGCCGCATTCAGCGCCATCCATTCAGGATCGCTACCCAGAAGTTGGATCACCATCGGCGTGCCGCCGGGTGTGCGTCCTCCGTGGAGGACTTCGGGTGTATCCCTCTCGTAGACACGCTCGGGAAGCACGGAGCCCGTCACCCGGACGAATTCGGACACGCACCCGTCGAATCCGCCCGTGCTGGTCAGCACGTCGCGCAACACGTAGTCCGCGAGCCCTTCCATGGGCGCAAGAAACAGCCGGTTCATGTGGGAACGGCGCCTAAGCTGCTTCTGCGAATCTTACGGTCAGCCAAAGCTGACAAATCCGGCCTTCGGATTCGAAAGCGTGGGGGCGGTAGGGAAACGGGTCTGCGACATAGGTGGGGCTGGGATACAGCGGTGGCGACGGCGACAAATGGGACGCTGCGACGCGGCCTGGGGGGGTAACGGGATCAAAAGGATCGCGAGGACCACACCCCGCAACAGCGCCGGCGCACGCAACCCGTGATTGTACCGCGCCCATCCGCCTGCGCCCGGCGCGCAGGCCGCCGTGGTTCACCCGCCGCTCCATCACGCGACGGGCACACCACTCCTGCGCCGTTTGGCCATGGGGCCGACGCGTAAAGACGCGCCCACCGCGCAGCGTCGCGCCGTTACTTCTTCTCCGGCTCCGGATTGGTTTGCGGAGTAGCCGGCGTGACCGGTCCTCCGGCCGCATTCACCGGACCACCTGGCGTGAACGGGAAGGTGGCGAACATCGATTTCGCCTGGTTCTGCATCTGCTCCTGCATCTGCACGAACATGTTCTTCGACTGTTCGATGTAGCTGGTCATCATGCCCTGCATCATGGGCGCCTGCATGTTCATGAATTGCGACCAGACTTCGGGGTTCATCGCCTTGCCTTCGTACAGATTCTTCGACTGGTCGGCGAGCTTCGCCTGAATGTCGATGAAGGCCTGGATGTTCTTCTCCAGATACGTTCCCATCATGCCCTGCATGGCATGGCCGTAGAAACGGATGATCTGCGACAGCATCGACGACGAGAACATCGGCAAGCCGCCGCTCTCCTCTTCGAGAATGATCTGCAACAGGATGGCGCGCGTCAGGTCCTCGTTGCTCTTCGCATCGATGACCTTGAAATCCTCCTGATCCAGCACGAGCTGCTTAACGTCCGTCAGCGTGATGTACGTGCTTGTCTCGGTATCGTAGAGCCGGCGATTCGGATACTTCTTGATCAATCGTTCGGCTGTTTTCTTTGTAGTAGTGGTCATGTAACGCCTTTGAGCGCGAGTTGAGCGCGGAAACGGCGTCATGCCGGCGCACAATCGGGCAATTGTGCAGCCGGGACGCCGCCGGAACCATCTGAGCCGAAGCACGCTGCCTTGTGAGCGGCGCGCCGGTGACTCAGCCCATATGCAAACCACCGTTCAGCGAAAAATCCGCGCCCGTGGAGAAACCCGATTCGTCCGAGGCGAGCCATGCCACGATCGAGCCGATTTCCTGCGGCTGACCGAGACGGCGCACCGGGATCGTCGCAACGATCTTTTCCAGCACGTCCGGGCGGATCGACTTGACCATATCGGTGCCGATGTAGCCAGGCGACACGGTGTTGACCGTCACGCCCTTGGTGGCCACTTCCTGCGCCAGCGACATCGTGAAGCCGTGAATACCGGCCTTCGCGGTCGAATAGTTGGTCTGGCCGAACTGCCCCTTCTGGCCGTTCACCGACGAAATGTTGATGACCCGCCCGAAGCCGCGCTCGACCATCCCGTCGATCACCTGCTTGGTGACGTTGAAGAGGCTGGTCAGGTTGGTGTCGATCACCGCCGTCCAGTCTTCGTGCGTCATCTTGCGGAACACGACGTCGCGCGTAATACCGGCGTTGTTCACCAGCACGTCGATCTCGCCGACTTCGGCCTTGACCTTGTCGAACGCCGCCTTGGTCGATTCCCAATCGCCGACATTGCCTTCGGACGCGATGAAATCGTAGCCGAGTGCCTTCTGCTCTTCGAGCCACTTCACGCGGCGCGGCGAGTTCGGGCCACAGCCGGCGACTACCTTGAAGCCCTCTTTGTGCAGACGCTGGCAAATGCTTGTGCCGATGCCACCCATCCCGCCCGTTACGTACGCAATTCGCTGTGTCATAAACTACACTCCGTTTTTCGTTTTCGAGGTGCCGACCGGCTACCTCTTCCCTCGCCTGTGCTTCATCTCCACTGCCGCCGGGCGACCGGCCGACGAGGCCATTGCTCACCGCGCGCTACCTGCTGCAATGTGGCGCGCGGCAACCCTGCTTACCGCCTGCTAAAACCTGTCTGAGCCTGCTTGAGCCAACAACCTGAGGCCCCAGGACCTGAGGTCCATCAAGCGCGTTCGAGCGCCAGCGCCACGCCCATGCCGCCGCCGATACACAGCGACGCCAGACCCTTCTTCGCATCGCGCTTCTGCATTTCATGGATCAGCGTGACGAGAATCCGGGCGCCGGACGCACCGATCGGATGGCCGATCGCAATCGCGCCGCCGTTCACGTTGATCTTCGACGTGTCCCAGCCCATTTGCTGATTCACGGCGCACGCCTGTGCGGCAAACGCTTCGTTGATTTCCATCAAGTCCAGATCGGCCGGCGTCCAGCCCGCGCGTTCGAGACAACGGCGCGATGCGGGCACCGGACCCATGCCCATCACCTTCGGGTCCAGACCCGAGGTGGCGTACGCCTTGATGCGCGCGAGCGGCGTGAGGCCGAGCGCTTCAGCCTTCTTCGCCGACATCACCAGCACCGCCGCCGCGCCGTCGTTCAGACCCGACGCATTGGCCGCCGTCACCGAGCCTTCCTTCGAGAATGCCGGCTTCAGACCCGCCAGCGATTCAGCCGTCACGCCGTGACGCACGAACTCGTCCGTTGCGAAACGCAGCGGCTCACCCTTACGTTGCGGAATTTCGACCGGCACGATTTCGTCGTTAAAACGGCCCGACTTCTGCGCGGCTTCCGCCTTGTTCTGCGACAGCGCCGCGAACGCATCCTGCTGCTCGCGCGTGATGCCGTATTCCTTGGCGACGTTTTCTGCCGTCACGCCCATGTGGTACTGGTTGTAGACGTCCCACAGGCCGTCGACGATCATCGAGTCGATCAGCTTTGCGTCACCCATGCGGAAACCGTCGCGCGAGCCCGGCAGCACGTGCGGCGCGGCGCTCATGTTTTCCTGGCCGCCGGCGATCACGATGTCCGCGTCACCCGCGATAATCGCGTTGGCTGCCAGCATCACGGCCTTCAGGCCCGAGCCACATACCACGTTGATCGTCATGCCGGGCACCGCCGTGGGCAACCCCGCCTTGATCAGCGACTGACGCGCCGGGTTCTGACCCGAGCCTGCCGTCAGCACCTGCCCCAGAATGACTTCGCTGACCTGCTCAGGCTTCAGACCAGACCGTTCGAGCACGGCGCGAATCACGGTAGCGCCGAGTTCAGGCGCAGCGATCTTCGCCAGCGACCCACCGAATTTGCCAACTGCCGTACGGGCGGCCGATACGATCACAACATCAGTCATTTCCATATCCTCCGGGACATCGGCTAAATACGCCGCTGCCCGTCAAGTTAAAAATCTTGTTGCCAATGCGCCCTTGCATATATCAGGACGCGCACTCATACCGCCACACCACCGCGCCCTCAGGCGCGCTGAAGCCTACTCCCGTTGCCGCACATATCGCCCTGGCGCCGGTTCGATCACCGGGAATTCGTCGGAGCCGGCCGTGGCGCGTGGCTTCACTTTCTTGCCGCCATACTGGTCAAGCCACGTGGTCCATTCCGGCCACCAACTACCGGGCACTTCGGTCGCCTGGTCGAGCCATTCGTCCGGGCTTTCCGGCAGCGTCTTGACGTCGCCTTCCAGCGCCCAGTAGTTACGCTTTTTCTTTGCCGGCGGATTGATCACGCCAGCGATATGACCCGACGCGCCGAGCACGAACTTCAACGGTCCGGAGAGCAGCGGCACCGACGCATAGGCGGTTTGCCACGGCACGATATGGTCTTCGCGTGAACCGTAGATAAAGGTGGGCACGTCGATCTTCGAGAGGTCGACCGGCTCGCCGCAGGTGGTCACCGCGCCCGGCTCGCGCAGACGATTCTCGAGATACGTGTTGCGCAGATACCAGACATACATCGGCCCCGGCAGACTCGTCGAATCGCTGTTCCAGTACAGCAGATCGAACGGTACCGGCGTGCGCCCTTTGAGGTAATTGTCGACGACGTAGTTCCACACCAGATCGTTCGGCCGCAGGAACGAGAAGGTGTTGGCGAATTCGATGCCGCGCATCAATCCGGGCTTGCCGCCGTTCTTTCCGCCGATGGTCTGCTCGCGCATCTGCACATGCGCCTCATCGACGAATACGTCGAGCACGCCCGTGTCCGAGAAATCGAGCATCGCGGTGAGCAAGGTCATCGACGCAGCCGGATGCTCGCCGCGCGCGGCCGCCACCGCCAGCGCCGTGGCGAGCATGGTGCCGCCCACGCAGAAACCCAGCGTGTTGATTTGCTCGCGGCCGCTGATCTTGCTAACCGTTTCGATCGCCTTGAGCACGCCTTCGCTGACGTAGTCGTCCCACGTCTTGCCTGCGATCGATGCGTCCGCGTTGCGCCACGAAATCAGAAACACCTGATGACCCGAATCGAGTCCGTGCGCGACCAGCGAATTCTCCGGCTGCAGATCGAGAATGTAGAACTTGTTGATGCAAGGCGGCACGATCAGCAACGGCCGCTCACGCACGGTGGCCGTGCGCGGCTTGTACTGGATCAACTGAATGAGGTCGTTCTCGAACACCACTGAGCCTTCGGTGTTCGCGAGATTTTCGCCGACCACGAAACGCGATTCGTCCGTCTGCGAAATCTTGCCGCGCTGCATGTCGCCCAGCAGATTCATCACGCCCTGGCGCAAGCTCTCGCCCTTGCTATCGAGCAAGGTCTTTTGCGCTTCCGGATTCAACGCGAAGAAATTGCTCGGCGATGCGGCTGCGGTCCATTGCTGAACCGCGAACCGAACGCGCTCGCGCATCTTCGGTTCCGTTTCGAGCGCGTCGACCATTTCCTGCAGATAGCGCGCGTTCAACAAATACCACGCAGCGGTAAATGCATAGGCCGGGGTCGCGCTCCACGCGTCGGAACTGAAACGGCGGTCCTTGAGTTCGGGGGCTTTCGTCGTGGAGGTGGTTGCCTGCTGGATCAGTTCCATCGCCTCGCGCGAATAATCGGCTTGCAGCTTTTGCAGGCGCTCCGATGGAATCGCGGCGCTCGGAATGTTGAGTCCGGCGAATGACGGCATTGACGGCAGGGATCCCGCAGCCAGTTTGCTGAAGTCAGGCATACCGGGGAACGACGGCATCTGCGGCAAGCCCATTTGCGGCATCTGGGGCACTTGCGGCATCTGGAAAGGCATGTCACTGCCGCCGGGCGGCGTGCCCAGCGACCGCCATGCGTTCATCCAGGCGTCCAATAACTGCTGCATGCCTGCGGCTGGTGATGCGCCGCTCGTACCGGCCTGCTGCGTGTGCGCCGTCGAGGAGTCCGTGCTGGGAGAAGCTGAGGAATGTGATGCTGCCATACCTGCTTTTGACCGGTAAGTCCTTGCGGACGGGTTGAGAGGCAGGTTCATGCGCACGTGGGCGATTGCTCGCGACCTCGTCACGCCCTGTCCCATGTACGAGGAGCTGTGAGGAACATTCTTGCTCCCCATCGCAAGGCATGTCAATGCTTGTTCCCGATTTTGCCGCAGTGCGATAGTTTTTTAATTATCGTTTTCCCTGTATAGCAGATCGCGCTTTTGGAACATGGGTTGATAAGTGCCCGCATAAGCAAAAAAAGCTCCCGTATTGCATGGGCTTATGTGTATTTACGCGCATTTATCCGTTCACCCGCGGGCACTTTTAGCGGCAGATTAACTCATGCGCGGCAAAATCCGGCAGCGCAGCAAAAACACGCAACGCGCCTCCGAATAAACCCTCATACGGATGCTCGCAGGAAGACGTCGCGCCGGTCGAGGCAACGGCGAGAAGCGCCACGGCCGCATGATTGCGCTGACAAAACAAAGCGCCATCATGCGGCCGTGCGTGGATGATTGAGTGCCGGACTAATGCGTAGCCTGATCGTCCAGCCAGATCAGCGCGGCCATGCGCCCTGTCTCGCGATCACGGCGATAGGAATAGAAACGATCACGTTGCGTGACCGTACACAGATCGCCGCCAATAACGCGCGTCACGCCGAGCCGTTGCAAGCGCAAACGCGCCAGCGCCGTGAGATCGGCGAGATATTTGCCGGGGTTTTGCGGATGCGTAATGAATGCATTCGCGGTGGCGTCGCGTTGTACGCCGTCCACGCCGTTCATGAAGGCGTCACGCACATCTGCACCCACCTCGAATGCGTCCGGTCCGATCGCCGGACCCAGGTAGGCATGCAACGATGCGGCCTCCACGCCGGCGAGAGCGGCGACGCGCTGCGCGGTCTGCTCGACGATACCCGCGGCCAAACCACGCCAGCCGGCATGGGCCGCGCCGACCGCGCGTCCCGCTTCGTCGCACAACAGCACCGGCATGCAATCGGCGATCATCACGACACACACCGTGCCGGGCCGATCGGTGACGCTAGCGTCCGCTCGGGTCGGCGTACCGCTTGCATGAGTCTGCGCGATCGCATCTTCCGCGCGCACGATGCCCGCGCCGTGAATCTGTTCGAGCCACGCGGCCTCGCCTACGCCTGCCAGACTCAGCAAACGTGCGCGATTGGTTGCGACCGCGGCGGGATCGTCACCGCTTTTCATCCCCAGATTCAGGCCGCCAGGCTGGTCAGCGCCATCCTGCCAACGGCCGAACGGCGGCTCGCTCACGCCCCCGTTGCGCGTGGTGACGAGCGCGCGCACACGCGGCGACACGTTCCATGCGGGTTGCACAACATCGGCAAAGCTCAGCGCGGGCAAGCTCATGCGTGACCGTCCTCGTCGTGTTCGTCGTCGTGATCCTGGTCTTCGTCGTGATCGTCGTCGCTGTGTGCGCCGTCTTCATCGATGTCGTCGTCCAGCGAAGCGTCGTAGTCGTCTTCCTCGTAGTACGTCTCGTCGAACTCGCCTGCATCGTCACGCCCCAAGCCAAGCGCCGCCGACAGCACCTGCATGTCTTCCGGTGCATCGGCGCGCCATTGCATGGTCCGGCCGGTTTTCGGGTGGATCAGACCGAGGCGCCATGCATGCAACGCCTGACGCGCGAAACCGTCCGGCAACGGCGTCACCGAGCGCTTGCCGCGCGCGCGCCCATAAATCGGATCGCCGAGCAGCGGATGGCCGATATGCGCACAATGCACGCGAATCTGATGGGTGCGACCGGTTTCCAGATCGCAATGAATCGCGGTGACTGGCTGACGCTGCCAGATCGCCGTGTCCACGCGCCGGAAATGCGTGCGTGCCGCTTTGCCCGATGCGCTCGTCACCACCGCCATGCGCGTGCGTTCGCGCGGATCGCGGCCAATCGGCGCGTCGATCGTGCCTTCTTCGGGCATGTTGCCCCACACCAGCGCGAGATAACGGCGCTTCACCGTGCGTGCCTGGAGCTGGCGCACCAGATCCGTCTGCG
The DNA here is from genome assembly GCF_030464835.1 of Paraburkholderia sp. WS6. Lineage (NCBI taxonomy): Bacteria > Pseudomonadati > Pseudomonadota > Betaproteobacteria > Burkholderiales > Burkholderiaceae > Paraburkholderia > Paraburkholderia sp. WS6. The sequence goes on along the minus strand of NZ_JALQCK010000008.1, from coordinate 23,442 downwards.
CCTCGAGCGTGCGCGCCACCACCATCAGTCCGGACGTTTCCTTGTCGAGCCGATGCACGATACCGGCGCGCGGCAGGCCTGCCGCGGCGTCGCCGTAGCGGTACAGCAGGCCGTTAAGAACGGTGCCGCTCCAGTTGCCGGCCGCCGGATGCACAACCATGCCGGCCGGCTTGTTGATGACCACCAGCGTGTCGTCCTCGTAGACGATCTCGAGCGGCACCGGCTCGGGCGTGAACGCGAGTTGCTCAGGCAGCAGATCGGGCACGAGCTCGATTGTGGCCCCAAGCGGCACCGGCTGACGGATTTTGGCCGGTTTGCCGTCGATGCGCACCCGCTCCGATTCGATCCAGCTTTGCAGCCGGTTACGTGAAAACTCAGGAAAGATTCGGGCGAGCACCTTGTCGAGGCGTTCGCCGGCCAGTTCGTCGGGCACGACGACGCTGCGCGGCGACTCGTCCGCCACAGGGCTCGCCACCGTCGGCACCCTGCTTTGCGGGCCGGCAGCGGCAAGCGCGTCGCTGCCGAGATCGTCGTCGAGTGAATCGACGCCCAACGCGTCGGAGGGGTCAGCGCTTACGCTATAATCTTTGTTGCTATTCCCGGCACCGGTTGCGGCGCCTGGAGTATTTGAGCGGGTCATTGAGTCTGGGTCACCTGGACGTAAAGCTAGACTGGAAAATGCGAGCCTTGAACACCATCACTAAAGCGGCGATCAATTTGGCGGTCATCAAGAAGATGGCCCGGAAAGTGGCCGGATACATTGCGTGCGCCGCAGCCGTCGCCGTTGTTGCGGCTTGCCACGGCCTGCCGGAAAAGACCGACGAGACGGCTACGTGGAACAACAACAAATTATATACGGAGGCGAACGACGCTCTGACCGGTGGTGATTTCGGCAAGTGCGCCAAGTATTTCGAGATGCTCGAAGGCCGCGATCCGTTCGGCCACTTTGCCCAGCAAGCGCAGATCAACGTCGCGTATTGCAACTGGAAAGATAACGAAAACGCCGCCGCCGACCAGGCGATCGACCGCTTCATCCAGCTACACCCGGATCACCCGGACATCGCGTACGCGTACTACCTGAAGGGCATGATCCACTTCAACGACGACCTCGGTCTGTTCGGCCGCTTCTCCGGTCAGGACATGAGCGAGCGCGATCCGAAGTCGCTGCGCGAGTCGTATGACGCGTTCAAGATCGTGGTCGACAAGTACCCGAACAGCAAGTATGCGCCGGACGCCGCGCAACGCATGCGCTATATCGTGAACGCGCTGGCGTCGCACGAAGTCCACGCGGCGGATTATTACTACCGCCGTGGCGCGTATGTCGCCGCGATCAACCGCGCGCAACTGGCGCTGAAGGAATACAAGAACGCGCCGGCTATCGAAGACGCACTGCACATCATGATGCTGTCGTATGAGAAGCTGAACCAGCCGCAAATGGCCGACGACACGAAGCGCATTCTGGCCGGCACCTTCCCCGACAGCCCGTACATCACGGGCCATGCAAGGCCGGGTAAGGAAAAGTCGTGGTGGCAGTTCTAAGCCTCGACTAGCTGCCTGAAACAGAAACGCCACGACTTCGGTCGTGGCGTTTCTGTTTGTGCAGCGCCGTCAGCCTATGCAGCACCAGCCGGCAACCGGGCGCCCTCAGTCCCGTTCGAACAACGCAATCGACTCCACGTGCGAGGTGTGCGGGAACATGTTCACCACGCCGGCGCCCACCAGCCGGTAGCCGGCCTCATGCACCAGCAGGCCCGCATCGCGAGCGAGCGTGGCTGGCGCGCACGACACGTAGACGATACGCTTGGGCAACGGCCCATTGCCGCTCTGCGCAATCTCCGCGAGCGCCTTGGCGACAGCCAGCGCACCTTCGCGCGGCGGGTCGATAAGGAATTTGTCGAAATGGCCGAGCGCGCGCATATCGTCGGCGGTGACTTCGAACAGGTTGCGGCAAGCGAATGAGGTATGCCCCGCCACACCGTTCAGCTCGGCATTGGCAAGCGCGCGCGAAGTCAGCACGTCACTGCCTTCGATACCCACCACTTCCTTTGAAATCCGCGCGAGCGGCAGCGTGAAGTTGCCGATTCCACAAAACAGGTCGAGTACCCGGTCCGTGCTGGCCGGGGCCAGCAGACGCAATGCGCGGCTCACCAGTACGCGATTGATAGCGTGATTCACCTGGGTGAAGTCGGTCGGCTTGAACGGCATCCGGATGTTGTATTCCGGCAGCGTGTAGTCGAGTTGCATGTCGAGCGGATAGAACGGCGTCACCGTGTCAGGACCGCCCGGCTGCAACCACCACTGAATCTTGTGTTCGTCGGCGAAATCGCGCAGCACCTGCTCGTCGGCGGAGGTGATCGGCGCGAGATTGCGCAGCACCAGCGCTGTGACGGATGAGCCGACCGCCAGCTCGATCTGCGGCATACGATCGTAAATCGACAGCTTGCGGACCATGAAGCGCAGCGGCATCAGCATCGCCGACACATGCGGCGGCAGTATCTCGCAGGTCTTCATGTCGGCGATATAGCTGCTCTTCTTCTCGTAGAAGCCGATGCGCATGCCGCCCTTTTCCGGCAGATAGCGCACCGCCAGACGCGCGCGGTAGCGGTATCCCCAGGCCGGCCCGTGAATCGGCCGGAACACGGTCTCCGGACGCAACTTCGCCAGATGCTGGAAATTGTCTTCGAGCACACGCTGCTTGACGGCAATCTGGGCGCGGATGTCGAGATGCTGCATCGAACAGCCGCCGCAGATATCGAAGTACGTGCACTTCGGCTTGGTGCGAAGCACGCTTTCGCGGAATACCTGGACGACCTCAGCCTGCTCGAATTTCGGCTTGCTGCGATGCGTCGAGTAGCTGACACGCTCGCCGGGCAACGCGCCGTCGACAAAAATCACCTTGCCGGGCGTGCCGTCTTCGCTCTCGATGCGGCCCACGCCGCGCGCTTCCATGTCGAGCGACACGATTTCGATGATCGGCTCAGTGCCGGTAATGACGTGCGCTTTCGCCGGAGCGGGCGCCTTCTGGCGCTTCGGCGAGCGACGTTGCGGGGCAGTTCGGGACACCTGCGACTTCCTGACAAACTTGGGGGAAAGGCGAGATTGTAGACGAAGCGCCGCGTCCACCGATCGCTTCGATCACGATTAGCATAAGGCGAACCCTGGCGCTTGCGCACGACTTCGCACTACGGCGGCTGCCGTCAAGCACGTTAGTGTGCGGCGAACGACTTCGTTACAACAAGACTGATAAACCGCTTACTGATCGAATGCGGCCAGATACTCGGCCCATTGCGGCGCCGCTTCCAGCGCCAGCGCATTTTTGACCAGGTTGATCTCGTCAGCATACTCTTCGGCCGAAAACGCGCCGCGGATGAGCTGGAAGCGGCAATACAGCAGGTACGTATTGACGACGTCGGTCTCGCAATAATTGCGGATTTCCTCGATACGGCCTTCCTGGTAAGCGTGCCACACCTGGCTGCCGTCCATCCCCATCTTGCCTGGGAAGCCGCACATCTTCGCGAGCGCGTCGAGCGGCGCATTGGCGCGCGCCTGATACATCGCCAGCACGTCCATCAGATCGGTGTGACGCGAGTGATAGCGGCTGATGTAGTTGTTCCACTTGAACTCGCGGTCGTCCTCGCCGAGATCCCAGAAACGGGAGGCCGGAATGCCGTTGACCAGCGCGCGGTAGTTCAGCACCGGCAGGTCGAACCCGCCGCCGTTCCACGACACGAGTTGCGGCGTGTACTTTTCGATCACACGATAAAACGACTGCACGAGCGCCGCCTCGCCGTCTTCCAGTGTGCCGAGCGAGCGGACACGGAAACCGTTGTTGTCGCGGAACACGCAGGAAATAGCCGCGATCCGTTGCAGGTGGTGCGGAAGGAAATCGCTCCCAGTCTTTTCGCGGCGCGCCGCAAAAGCATGCTCGGCGACTTCGGCGTCGCTCAGCGTGGCGGGCAGATCTTCGAGGCGGCGAATGCCGGCGACATCGGGAATCGTCTCGATGTCGAAAACAAGAATCGGTGTCATCAGGTTATAGAACGGCGTCTTTCCGAACACCGTTGGAGGCAAAGAAGCGCTTCAGCCGCACCAGCGCTTCCTGTTGGATCTGGCGCACACGCTCGCGCGTGAGGCCCATTTCGTCGGCCAGCTCTTCGAGCGTGGCGGGCTCGATATGGTTCAGCCCAAAGCGGCGCTCGATTACATGACGATGCTTGTCCGACAGGCGCGCGAGCCACGCGCGTGTAAGCGTTTCCAGCTCGCGATGCTGCACTTCGGCGTCCGGCGACTGGCTTTGGTCGTCGGACAGCAGATCGAGCAGGCTGCTCGCCGGGTCGAGATCGAGCGGCGCATCGAGCGATGCGGTGTGTTCGTTCAGCGCGAGAATGTCGGTGACTTCGTCGGTGGTCTTGCCGGTCAGATACGCGATGTCGTCGATACTGGCGTCGCGGCGCTCGGCTGCTTCGCCGGAATTCATCGAATTCTTTTCCAGATGGCGCTTCGCGCGCAGCACCTGGTTGAGCTCACGGATCACGTGCACCGGCAAACGCACCGTGCGCGCCTGGTTCATGATCGCGCGCTCGATGCTTTGGCGAATCCACCAGGTGGCATACGTCGAGAAACGGAAGCCGCGCGTCGGATCGAATTTCTCGATGGCGTGCATGAGGCCGAGATTGCCCTCTTCGATCAGATCGAGCAGCGGCACACCGCGATTCAGGTAACCCTTTGCGATGCTGACGACGAGCCGCAGATTGCGCTCGATCATCACTTGCCGCGCTTCGAACTCGCCCGCCTTCGCCAGACGCGAATACTTCTGCTCTTCCTCGACAGTCAGGAGCGGCTTGACGCTGATGCGGTTCAGGTAGTGCTGAATCGTGTCGGCCGTCAGCTCGGCTTGCAGAAGCGCGCGGAAGTCGTCTGCGTCGGCAGGAACTTCGCGGGCCTCGCTGGGTTCTTCCGCGCCACCCTGACGTTCGTCGAGATCGCGCTCCTCTGCGATCTCTTCTTCAACTTCCGAAGCGCCGCTTTCCTCCACCGAAGCGGGCGTGACGCGGCTAATCGTCTCAGACTCGGCTTGCGGCAGGCGGCGCTTCGATTTCGGCATGGTCGTATCGCTTATTGCGGCGGCAAATACTTCAGTGGGTCGACAGGTTTACCCTGACGGCGAACTTCGAAATGCAACATCACGCGGTCGGAATCGCTATTGCCCATCTCGGCGATCTTCTGCCCTTTGGTCACCGCATCTCCCTCTTTTACCATCAAAGCGCGGTTGTGTGCATACGCCGTGAGATAAGTTGCATCATGCTTGATGATAATGAGATTGCCGTAACCACGCAGCCCATTTCCGGCATAAACCACGCGCCCATCCGCAGAAGCCTTAACCGGATCGCCAGCCGCGCCGCCGATATTAATACCCTTGTTGGTCGAATCGTTGAACGTGCCGAGCATCGGTCCACGCACAGGCCATGAGAACGCGACGTTGCCGGATGCGCCGGCGCTCGAATCGCTCGCAGCACCCGGGTTGGCCGGCGGCGTTAGCGAGGCGTTGTTCGCACCCGAACCATAGATCGGCGGCGCCGCGACGCCCGCTGCGGCACCCGTGCTGCCAAGCGGCGCGCTCTGCACCGTGCCACCGTTGCCGATCGGCGCCGTCGACACGCCCGGCGTCAGCGCGGCGGTGTTCGCGCCTGGCGGCACGACGCGCAGCAACTGATCGACTTCGATCTGATTCGGGTTAGTGAGATTGTTCCACGTCGAAATATCGCGGTAGTTCTGGCCGTTCTCCAACGCGATCCGATACAGCGTATCGCCCGGCTTCACGCGGTAGTAGCCCGGCGGCGGCGGTCCGAGCGGCACGGCCGGCTGCTGCGCGGCCTGCGTGCCGAGCGCACCGCTGCCGGAACGGTCGACGACCGGCGCCTGATCGAGGCGGGTCGCACAGGCCGACATCAACAGGGACAAGGCGAGCACGCACACGCTACGCTGGGTTACGGTCATGGGGGTAGTCAGTCTGGTTCTTTGCATCGCGCGCAACATACTCATCGGTGTCAAATCACTCCGGATTTTAAGGGTACAAAGAAAACGCGATCAAGCCGCGACTCGCGCCACTGCGCGGGTCCGAGGCGTTCGACCAGAGTCAGCACCTGGTTCTGGCCTTCCTGCGAGCCGACCGGCGCGACCAGACGGCCGCCGATCGCGAGTTGTTCAAGTAATGCTTGCGGTACGTCGAGCCCGGCTGCGGCGATCACGATCGCGTCGAACGGCGCCGCCGACGGCAACCCCAGGCGGCCATCGCCGTAGTGCAGCCGGATGTTCGGAATGCGCAGCGGACGCAAGTTTGTCTTCGCGCGTTCGGACAGCGGTTTAATGCGTTCGATCGAGTAAACATCGCGTGCGACCTGGCTCAGCACTGCCGCCTGATAGCCGCAACCGGTGCCGATTTCGAGCACGTTGTTCAACGCGCGGCCGGCGGCCGCCAGTTCGATCATCCGCGCGACCACGGAGGGCTTGGAGATCGTCTGGTGATGGCCGATCGGTAACGCGGCATCTTCGTAGGCCTGGGCTGCGAGGCCCGGGTCGACGAACATGTGGCGCGGCACCACCGACATCGCGTTCAACACGCGCTGATCGGTTACGCCGTTCGCACGCAGGCGTTCGACCATCCGTTCGCGAACCCGTTCCGAAGTCAGTGCCAAAGCGCCGTTCAACGCGACATTCGGCACAGCGGCGCGCTCGTTGAGTTTGGCGGCGGGCTTGTTCACCGGCGCCGGTTTTGGCGCGGCGCGCGCAGCCGAACCTTGCCCGACGGTTGTTGCGTGTGGTTTGGCCTGCAGTTTGGCTTGCGGCTTGGCCTGAGCGCTGACAGGCGAGTTCAGCGTCGAGTTCACCGGCGCCTTGATCGGCGCCTTCGCCTGCGGCTTTGCTTGCGATGTCGCTTGCGGTTGGGCCTGTGCCCTCGCCGGCGACTTCGCCTGGGTCTTCCCCGCAGAGCCGAGCGGCGAGTTCTTCGCCGGTTGCTGGCGTGCGTTCAGCGCCGCGCTCGCGGCAAGTGCCGCCGCGCGCACTTCGCCCGGACGCCCTTCGGGTCGGCGCGGCTCGCGCACCAGGTCCTCGAGGCCGAGCGGAAAGCGCTTTGCGCGCTCGCTCGTCATGAAGCGCCGCTGCCGGCGCGCGCCCAGTCGCGCGCTGCAGGCAGCATTTGCGTGTGGGTCAGGTCGAGTTGCAACGGCGTGATCGACACCTGACCGTTGGCGACAGCATGGAAATCGGTGCCTTCGCTCGCGTCACGCGCGCTGCCCGACGGGCCGATCCAGTAGATCGGCTCGCCGCGCGGGTTGGTCTGGCGGATCACCGGCTGCGATGGATGCCGCTTGCCGAGACGCGTGATATGCCAACCGCCGAGTTGCTCATACGGCAGGTTCGGTATATTGACGTTCAGGAGCGGATACCCCGGCAACGGCTGCTTGAGGTAGTGCGCGACGATCTCGGCGGCAACACGCGCAGCATCTTCGAGATGCACCCAGTCTTTGTCGACCAGCGAGAAAGCGATGGCCGGCACGCCGAACATGATGCCTTCGGTAGCGGCGGCGACGGTGCCCGAATAGAGCGTGTCCTCGCCCATGTTCTGGCCGTTGTTGATGCCCGACACAACAAGGTCTGGCGTGTGGTCCAGCATGCCCGTCAGTGCGATGTGCACCGAGTCGGTTGGCGTGCCGTTGACGTAGTAGAAACCGTTCGCCGAGCGCAGCACTGAAAGCGGACGCGACAGCGTCAAGGAATTGGACGCGCCGCTGCAGTTCTGCTCGGGGGCCATCACGGTGACGTCCGCGATCGGCTTGAGCGCTTCGTAAAGCGCGGCAAGGCCGGGCGCCAGATAACCGTCGTCATTGCTGAGTAGGATTCGCATGCGGCGATTGTAACCGAGGAAAGAAGGCACGCGAACGACACGGCAGGCCGTGCGTGCATCCCATGCAAAGCGCACGCGCCGAGCCCCGCGCCGATGAGTATCGACCGCTCACGAACTGGCTTCGAACAATAAAAACGCACGGTCGTGCGGATTGTTTTACACTCAGAATGGTTGCGAACCCCTGATCGATATGGAGACACGATGCGCGCGATTCGCTGTAATCAATATGGACCGCCGGAAAGCCTGGTCGTCGAAAATCTGCCTGACCTCGAGCCGCCGCCCGGCCATGTCGTGATCGACGTCAAGGCCGCGGCCGTCAACTTTCCCGATGTGCTGATCATCGAGAACAAATACCAGTTCAAACCGCCCCTGCCCTTTACGCCCGGCTCGGAAGTCGCGGGCGTCGTGCGTGCGGTCGGCGCCGGTGTGACGCAGTTCAAGCCCGGCTCTCGGGTGGTCGCGTTTACCGGCTCGGGTGGCTTTGCCGAGCAGGCGCTGGCGCCGGTCACGGCGTGCGTGCCGCTGGCGGACGGCGTCGACTTCGAACTGGCCGCCGCGTTTACGCTCGCCTATGGCACATCGCATCATGCGGTGGTCGATCGCGGCCAGTTGAAGGCCGGCGAGACGATGCTGGTGTTGGGCGCGGCGGGCGGCGTCGGACTCGCCGCGGTCGAAATCGGCAAGGCGCTCGGGGCACGCGTGATCGCGGCGGCGTCGACCGACGAAAAGCTCGCCACCTGCGTGAAGCACGGCGCGGACGCTACCATCAACTACAGCACCGAAGACCTGCGCGAACGCATCAAGGCGTTGACCGACGGCAAGGGTCCGGACGTGATCTACGATCCGGTCGGCGGTGTGTATGCGGAACCGGCGTTTCGCAGCATCGGCTGGCGCGGGCGTTATCTGGTGGTCGGCTTTGCGAACGGCGAGATCCCGAAGTTGCCGCTCAACCTGACGCTGCTCAAAGGCGCGAGTCTGGTCGGCGTGTTCTGGGGCGACTTTGCAAAACGCGAGCCGCAACACAATCACGCCGCGTTCGAGCAGATGACCGGCTGGATCGGTGAGGGCAAGCTCAAGCCCTATGTGTCGGAACGTTATTCGCTCGAAGACACCGGCCGCGCGTTGCGCGATATGGCGGAGCGCCGAGTGATCGGGAAGGTGGTGATTACGCCTTAAGCGCAATGCGCTGGCGCTCCTTTGAGCGGCAAGAAAACCAAAAACGGCGTGCGGTTTAAAACCGCACGCCGTTTTTGTTGAGCCTTCAGGAATGTGGGGCTACAGCTTTTCCGTATCACCCGACTTCGGCTGCCACTTCATCAGCCGCCGCTCGCCAATCCCGACAATGGCATCGAGAATCAGCGCGAACGCCGTTAACACCAGAATCCCGGCAAACACTGTGTTGATATCGAAGGTGCCTTCGGCTTGCAGAATCAGATAGCCGACGCCGCGCGCCGAGCCGAGATATTCCCCCACCACCGAGCCGACGAACGCCAGGCCCACCGACGTGTGCAGGCTCGAAAACACCCAGCTCATCGCACTTGGCAGGTAGACAAAGCGCAGCAACTGCTTGCGATTCGCGCCGAGCATGCGCGCGTTGGCAAGCACGACCGGGCTCACTTCCTTCACACCCTGGTAGACGTTGAAGAACACGATAAAGAACACCAGCGTGACGCCCAGCGCCACCTTCGACCAGATGCCGAGGCCAAACCACACGCCGAAGATCGGAGCGAGAATCACGCGCGGCATCGAGTTGGCGGCTTTGATGTACGGATCGAACAGCGCGCTCGCGAGCGGCGACAGTGCAAGCCACAGACCGACGCCGAGCCCGAGCGCGGTGCCGAGCACGAACGCTAGTACCGTTTCGACCAGCGTGATCCACAGGTGGAGGTAGATTTCGCCGCCCGTGAACCACTCCCAGATGCGCTGCAGCACCTTCTGCGGCTCGCCGAAGAAGAACGCGGCCTTGTTCGGGTCGTCGAAATAGAACGCCGGCAGCAGTGTCGGACTGGTCAGCACGTACCAGAGTACGAAGCACAGCACGAGCAGCAGCCACTGCCATATCACCAGGTTCGCCCGGTTCGGGCGCAACGTCTTCCACATGACTCGGTTTGCCTTAGACGATTGATCGACGCCAATACAGGACGCAACAAACAGGACTTAACTACGGGACGCATCACAGGACCTAACTACGGATATCCGTACGTGCCGCCACGCCACTAAGCAACTGCGCGCCCCGCTTAAACGGCCGTGAGTTGCTGCTGATAACCCTTGAGTACCTCATCACGCAGCACGCTCCAGATCTGTGCATGCAACTCGACGAAACGCGGATGCGCGCGAATTTCGGCGACGTCGCGCGGACGCGGCAGATCGATTGTGAATTCGCCGATCGGATGCGTGCCCGGCCCCGCCGACAGCACCACCACGCGGTCGGACATCGAGATCGCTTCGTCGAGATCGTGCGTGATGAACAGCACCGCTTTGCGTTTCGCGGCCCACAGGTCGAGCAACTCGTTTTCCATCAACTGACGCGTCTGGATATCGAGCGCGGAAAACGGCTCGTCCATCAGGATGATGTCGGGATCGAGGATCAGCGTCTGCGCCATCGCGACGCGCTTGCGCATGCCGCCCGACAGTTGATGCGGATAACGGTCGCCGAAACCGCCGAGGCCCACGCGCTTCAACCACTCGTCAGCTTTGCTGCGCGCTTCGGCCGGCGGCACGCCGTGAAATGCGAGCCCGGCCAGCACGTTGTCGATAGCCGAGCGCCACGGCATCAGCGCGTCGGCCTGGAACATATAGCCGGCGCGCCGGTTGATGCCCTTGAGCGGTTCGCCGAACACACTGATCGTTCCCGACGACGGTTCCAGCAACCCCGCGCCGACGTTCAACAAAGTGGATTTGCCGCAACCGGTCGGGCCGACCACCGAGACGAATTCGCCCGGCGCGATGCGCAAGGTCGTGTCCTTGACCGCTGTATAGCGCTGCGCGCGGTTGTCCCGCGCTGCGAAGGTGCAGGTGATGTTGTCGAGCGCCAGGGCGGCAACGGTCATCGTTCGACTCGCTTCGAAGATCGATTTCGGTTTGTCATGTCGTCATGACAACGGTGGTCGAGGCGAATGCGGCACGTGCCGTCCTTCGCCCCCTGCTGACGGTACTCAGGCCTTGACCGTGGCCAGTGCTTTCTTGACGAAGTCGTTGGTCCACGTCTTCGACAAATCGATTGGCTTGCCCTGCACGTTCGGGTCGAACGCCTGCAGGGTTTTCAGCGACGTGGCCGGGCCGTCGGCGGGCATCAGACCGTCCGGCGACATGGCCTCCTTCACGTGCTGCCACGCGTCCAGATACACCGCGCGGTCGCCGAGCAGATAGCCTTCCGGCACGGTATTGATCAGCTCGCTGCCGGTTGCCGTTTGCAGCCACTTGAGTGCGCGCACCATCGCATTGGTCAGCGCCTGAGTGGTGTTCGGATTCTTCGTGATGAAGCTCTGCGACGCGTACAGACACCCCGCCGGCATGTCGCCGCCGAACACACTGCGCGTATCGGCCAACGTACGCGTGTCCGACACGACGCGAATCTCGCCGGTGCGTTCGAGCTTGGTCATCACCGGGTCGAGATTGGCGATGGCGTCGATCTGCCCCGACTGCAGCGCCGCGATGGCACCCGCCCCTGCGCCCACCCCGATGAACGAGACATCTTTCGCGGTCAGTCCGGCTTTCGCCAGCACGAAACTCGCCATGATCGAGGTCGACGAACCCGGCGCGGTCACGCCGATTTTCTTGCCTTTCAGATCGGCGATCGACTTGTAGTTCGGTATCGCTTTCTTCGATATCGCGAGCACGATCTGTGGCGCGCGCCCTTGCAGCACGAATTCGCGGAACGACTGCTTTTGCGCCTGCAACAGCAAGGTGTGTTCAAACGCGCCGGAGACCACATCCGCACTGCCGCCCACGGCTGCCTTCAGCGCTTGCGAACCGCCGGCGAAATCCGAGATTTCGACCTCGAGCCCTTCGTCCTTGAAATAATTGCGGCGCTCGGCAATCGTGAGCGGCAAGTAATAGAACAGGTTCTTGCCGCCGACGGCGATCGCCACCTTGGTGGTTTCGGGCTTGCCCTGTGCGAAAGCGAACGGCGTGGCGGCGAACGTGGCGCCCGCGAGCGCCGCGCTACCGGCGAGGAAGGTTCTGCGTTGCATGCTCTCTAGTCTCCGAACTTTTGTTGTCTTTTTGCCGCGCGCTCACTTACACAATCTGTTGCGCATGCAACCTTGCAATGTGGTCAGAATCATAACCCAGTGATTGAAGGACTTCATCGGTATGTTCACCCAGTTCCGGGCCTAGCCAGCGCGTCTCGCCGGGCGTTTCCGAGAGTTTCGGCGTCACCGACGGCAGCGTGATCTCCTGACCGTCCTGCCATTTGAAGCGCTGGATCATCTGGCGCGCCATGTATTGCGGATCGGTGAACATGTCCGCGACGCTGTAAATCCGGCCGACCGGCACGTCGGCGGCGTTCAGCACGGCGAGCGCTTCGTCGATGGTGCGCGTGGCGAGCCATGCGGCGATCGCGCCGTCGATTTCCTGGGTACGCGGCACGCGGCCGTCGTTGTGCGCGAGCGCTGGATCGTTCGCCAGATCTTCGCGTTCGATAGCGATCATGAGGCGCTTGAAGATCGGGTCGCTATTGCCGCCGATGACGATGCTGCCATCGCGGCACGGATAGGTGTTCGACGGTACGATCCCCGGCAGCGACGCGCCGGTGCGCTCGCGCACCATCCCGTACACGCCGTACTCCGGCACCACGCTCTCCATCATGTTGAAAACCGCTTCGTACAGCGCGACGTCGACGACCTGCCCTTTACCGCCATTCACCTGCTTGTGATGCAGCGCCATCAACGCCCCGATCACGCCGTGCAGCGCAGCAATCGAATCGCCGATCGAAATGCCGATGCGCGGCGGCGGCAAATCCGGATAGCCGGTGATGTGGCGCAAGCCGCCCATCGATTCGGCGATCGCGCCGAATCCAGGCCGGTCGCGATACGGCCCGGTCTGGCCGTAGCCGGACAGACGCACCATCACGAGCCCGGGGTTCTCCGCCGACAGGACGTCATAACCGAGCCCGAGCTTCTCCAGCAAGCCCGGCCGGAAATTCTCGACGACGATGTCAGCTTCTTTCGCCAGACGCCGCACGATCTCCTTACCCTCTTCGGCTTTCAGATTGATCGTGACGGATTTCTTGTTGCGCGCCTGAACGGCCCACCAAAGCGACGTGCCGCCGACCTCCGGATAAAGCTTGCGCCATTTGCGCAACGGGTCGCCGCCTTTGGGATCTTCGATCTTGATGACATCGGCGCCGAACTCGCCGAGAAAGCGCGCGGCGAACGGGCCGGCGATCAGCGTGCCGAGCTCGAGCACCTTGACGCCGGCGAGCGGGCCTTTCGGCGTGGCGGTGGCGTTGGCGCTGTGATCGGGATTGACGCTCATGTGTCTCCTCTGTGTTCTGTGCTTGCCTCGGCGCGGCGCGGCTGGACGTGTTGCGGAGCGGTCCTGCCCGGCGCGCTCGGGTATTGCAGGCGCCGCGACATGGCGCTGCCGGTTACGTCGCGCTACATCGAGCGCCGGTCGAGCATTGCGCGGGCGATCGTGCCGGCGTCGACATACTCGAGTTCGCCGCCCACCGGTACGCCGCGCGCGAGGCGCGTCACGGCAAGACCGCGCGCCTTGAGCGTCTGCCCGAGGTAATGTGCGGTGGCCTCGCCTTCGTTCGTGAAATTGGTTGCGAGCACGACTTCCTTGACGATGCCATCCGACGCACGCTTGACCAGGCGGTCGAAATGAATCTCCTTCGGGCCGATGCCGTCGAGCGGACTGAGCCGCCCCATCAGCACGAAATAGAGGCCGCGATAGGTCATCGTCTGTTCGAGCATGATCTGGTCGGCAGGCGTCTCGACGACGCACAACAACGTGGGATCGCGCTCCTCATCGAGGCAGACCTCGCAGATCTGCGCTTCGGTAAAGGTGTTGCACTTCTCGCAGTGCTGCAGATGTTCAGTCGCGAACAGTAACGAACGGCCGAGTTTCTCGGCGCCGTCGCGATCGTGCTGCATCAGGTGGTACGCCATGCGTTGCGCGGATTTAGGCCCGACACCGGGGAGCACACGCAGCGCTTCGACGAGCGCCGACAAGGCGGAAGGTTGTTTCATGCGGATCGGCGGTGTCGAAGTGGGTGTTGCCCGGTATGGCCCGGTATGCGGGTGGCGATGCGGTTGTTTCTGGTTGTTGCTATCAGCTCGACGACAGAACTGAACTGCCCCGATGCAAACTTGCGCGCACCGGGAACTGCGAACTGAGCAGGTATTTGAACGAGCCCGGCTCGCGTACTCAACTCATGCCGCGGTCAAAGCCGCGGCATGAGCCCCTTCCTGCAGCGACGTCGCTCAGAACGGCAGCTTGAAGCCCGGCGGCAGCGGCAGACCCGAGGTCATACCGCCCATCTTTTCCTGAGCGGTGGCTTCGGCCTTGCGCACGGCGTCGTTGAACGCAGCGGCGACCAGGTCTTCCAGCATGTCCTTGTCGTCGGCGAGCAGGCTCGGATCGATCGATACGCGGCGCACGTCGTTCTTGCAGGTCATCGTCACCTTGACGAGACCGGCGCCCGACTGTCCTTCGACTTCGATCAATGCAAGCTGCTCCTGCATCTTCTTCATGTTTTCCTGCATCTGCTGGGCCTGCTTCATCAGCCCGGCGAGTTGGCCTTTCATCATGGACATGCTCCTTCTTGATAGCGTGAAATCCGGAAAATCGGGGGCGCCGCAAGGCGCGGCGAATCAGTGAGCGGACGGCGCGCCGTTCGGGCCGGCGTCCTGCGTAATCGGGCGGATCGAACCGGGCACGATGCTCGCGCCGAACTCGCGGATCAGCGACTGCACAAACGGATCGGCGCCGATTTCGCGCTCCGCTTCCTGCTGGCGCTGAGCGCGCATGGCGGCGTCGTGCGCGGCCGCCGTGCGGCGCGCCGGGCCGACTTCGACCAGGACGTCGACGTTCTGGCCGAGCTTTTCCGCGAGCGCGGCTTTCAGTTTAGCGACCTGCGAGGCTTCCGCGTACTGCGGCACCGGCACGTTCAGCTTCAGCGTGTTGCCTTCGAGTGCCATCAGTTCGCTGTTGAACGCGAGCTGATACGAAATGCCCTTGAGCGGCAGGTCGACTGCGAGCGCGGGCCAGTCGCCCTGGAAACCCAGCGGATCGAGCGACACGGCGGGCGGCAACGGCCGCTTGTCGACTACGGGTGCGGGGGTCGACGCAGGCGTGGCATTCACGCGGACGTCGTCGGGTCCGCTGTCGAACACCGGCATGTAGTTGTCGTCCGGCAGGCCGTAATAGCCTTCGTCCGCTGCCGTGAGCGGCATGTATTCGTCGGGCGGCATGTCGTCCCACGGCGCGCTCGACGAGCCGTTCTGCTCCGAGGCTTGCGGCGACGGTGCACGTGCCGCCGGAGCGGCGTCCTGTTGCGGCGCGCGGCGCGGGGCGCCCGGTGTCGGCACATTGACGACCACGCGGGGGGCGGCGGGCTTCGGCGTGGCTGGGGCTGCAGCGGGCTTGGCGGCGGAGGCTGCCGCCGTAGCGCGGCCACGGTCCGACGACACTTTCAGGCCAGCGCTGCGCAATACGTTGAGCGCGTCGCTCGCGCCGCCTGCGCGGCGCGGCGGGATGTCGGCTGCAGGAGGCGATTCTTGCGATGCTCTCGCGGGTGCGGCCTCTTCTGCCCGTGCGGACGCGGCTGGGGCTGGAGCAGCGAGCGGAGACGCGGGAGAAGATTCCTGAGGCGCGGCGGGAGTGGGTGCTTCGTTCCAGGCTGGCTCGGTGGGCGCATCGTCCCACGGTGCCAAGGCCGGTGCAGACGCTATTTTCGTTGCTGCGGTCGATTCGGACGCTTCGGTCGCGGACGCCGGCACAGCCGCTACTTTTGCTGCTGCGATCGATTCGTTCGCTTCGGTCGCCGGCGCCGGGGCCGGCACAGTCGTTACTTTTGTTGCTTCGGCCGCTTCGGTCGCCAGCGCCGGCGACGTTGCTTCGGGCATCGGAGCCGCCTGGGGCGCGCTCGTGTCCGTAGGTGCAGACGCCGGATCGCTCAGAACCGGTTTGGCGGACGCTTCTTCCTGCCACGGCGCTAAAGCCGGTGCGGCAATGACGTCAGGCGCCGTGTGCGCAGGCGCCGCGCTCGCTTCGCCGGAAGCGGGCGAAGATGCAGACGCAGACTTGGAAACAATCGACCCTTCACCAATAGCTGGCTTCGGCGCGTCCGCATTTCCAGCAGGTTCCGACGACGCCACGTGCTGCGAATCCGGGATCGTCGTCTTCGCTTCTACCACGTGATTTGCGGAGCGCACCGGCACGGCAGCGGCTGCTTCAACAGCACGCGACGACGCCACCGCCTGTTGCGCAGCGACCGCCGGCGAGCCGGCGCGTTTAGCTCCACCCGCCCCCGCCGGCCCTGCCGCTCGCGCCGCAGCCGCGCCGCCACCACCTCCGGTGGGCGCCGGCTCGAACGCCAGCATGCGCAACAGCGTCATCGTGAAACCAGCGTATTCGTCAGGCGCGAGACCCAGTTCGCTTCGGCCGATAGTCGCAATCTGATAGAACAACTGCACCTGCTCGGCGCTCAACGCTTCAGCAAAACGACGTAGATCACCCGCTTCCGGCCACTCGTCCAACACCGACGACGGCGCGAACTGCGCCCACGCGATTCGGTGCAACAGACTCGCCAGATCCTGCAACGCCGTCGAAAACGACAGGCTGCGCAGCGCCATCTCGTCCGCGACCGACAGCACGGCGGCGCCGTCACCATCGGCAAGCGCGTCGAGCAGGCGAATCAGATAGCTTTGATCGAGCGCGCCGAGCATGCCGCGCACCGCTTCTTCATTCACCTGATTGGCCGAATAGGCGATCGCCTGATCGGTCAGCGAGAGCGCGTCGCGCATCGAACCGTCGGCCGCGCGCGCGAGCAGGCGCAATGCCTGGGCGTCGAACGGCACCTTCTCTTCGCCGAGAATGTGCTCGAGATGCGACACGATATGCCCGGCCGGCATCTGCTTCAGATTGAACTGCAGACAGCGCGACAGCACCGTGACCGGAATCTTCTGCGGATCGGTGGTAGCAAGAATGAATTTGACGTGCGAAGGCGGCTCTTCCAGCGTCTTCAACATCGCGTTGAAAGCGTGGTTGGTCAGCATGTGCACTTCGTCGATCATGTAGACCTTGAAGCGCGCATCGACCGGCGCGTAAACCGCACGCTCCAGCAGCGCCGCCATTTCGTCGACACCGCGGTTACTCGCCGCGTCCATCTCGACATAATCGACAAAGCGGCCTTCATCGATCTCGCGGCACGCGCGGCACACGCCACACGGCGTGGAGGTCACACCGGTTTCGCAATTCAGCGCCTTGGCGAAGATGCGCGACAGCGTGGTTTTGCCGACGCCGCGGGTGCCCGTAAACAGATAGGCATGATGCAGACGGCCACCGTCGAGCGCGTGCGTGAGCGCGCGCACCACGTGCTCCTGTCCGACGAGCGAAGCGAAATCCTTCGGCCGCCATTTGCGTGCGAGAACTTGATAGGTCATCCGGAAATTGTATCAGTAACGATGGCGCGCAAAACCGAATCGAGACGGCGCGCGAACGCGTGTTGCCGCTTCATTGAAACAGGCTAACGGACCGATAGAAAAAAATAGATGAAGCGCGCAAGAAATGCCACTGCGGCGTCTGTGTGACAGCGCTTGGGGTAAACAGGAGATGGGACGTACGGCAGAGGAAAAACAGAAAAAAAAGGAAGGTGACGAGCCTGACCCTCGGCACTGGTGGAAAACGGCTGTGGCTGCTTCGTTCCCGACCTGACCAGGTTGACCATCCCTCCATGCGAGGAGGCCCGTCACGAAACATTCTATCACCGCTTGGCCCGTCGCGCGACTGTTAATACGACCAAACTGACATCGACGCGCCGAATCAGGCGCTTCGTACCATATAGACAATCCCCTCGAATGACGCGTCCGGGTCACTTGAGTTTGCGCTGCCTGCCACCAGATAAGCTGCGTCGCGGTTACCAGAACGTAGCGGTACCTCACCGGCAGCCGTTGGCCCCACTGCCCTTGATGAGTACTATCACCACCGGCAACGCATAGCGAATTAAGCTAAACTGCCGTACGGATGACCCGCAGACGCGAGCTTTCCGCGCATTCCGGAATGGGTCTTTCGACCATTTCAAGCGTGCGCAGGTAAGGCTCCGATTGCGGCAAAGCGAACGGAAGTTTCCCTAGATTTTGACGTATCGTGGCGAGCAATTCAGGCGGGCCTCGAACCGATAGAGGTATTCATACAATGAGCGAATCAATCAAGCATATTAGCGACGCATCGTTCGAACAGGACGTCGTGAAATCCGATAAACCCGTGCTGCTCGATTTCTGGGCTGAATGGTGCGGTCCGTGCAAGATGATCGCGCCGATCCTCGACGAAGTCGCGAAGGATTACGCCGATCGCCTGCAAATCGCCAAGATCAACGTCGACGAACATCAATCGACGCCGGTCAAGTTCGGCGTGCGTGGCATCCCCACTCTGATCCTCTTCAAGAACGGCGCTGTCGCCGCGCAGAAGGTCGGCGCATTGTCGAAGTCGCAACTCACCGCGTTCCTCGACGGCAACCTGTAAAACGGTCGCATCGGCGCGCTCCAGATCCTCAGGACCTTCAGGCGCGCTGCGATAGGCGTGTTGTCCGGCGACAACACGCTTAATAAGAAAGATGCCATGCCGCCGCACTGGCGGAAATTGGCGTGTGCTATGCTAGAATCCGCAAAACGTCGAAAAGACGTGTAAGTCCTTGAGCGGTTCCGCTCACTCTCCTCCCAGATTTCATTTCGTCGCACCTTCTCCTGCGGGTTCTCCGTATGCATTTATCCGAGCTTAAGACTCTGCACGTGTCCGAATTGATCGAGATGGCCAATGGCCTCGAGATCGAAAGTGCAAACCGCCTGCGCAAGCAGGAATTGATGTTTGCCATTCTAAAAAAACGAGCCAAAACGGGCGACACGATCTTCGGCGACGGCACGCTCGAAGTGCTGCCGGACGGCTTCGGCTTCCTGCGCTCGCCGGAAACCTCGTACCTCGCCAGCACGGACGATATTTACATCAGCCCGTCGCAAATCCGCCGCTTCAACCTGCACACGGGCGACACGATCGAAGGCGAAGTGCGCACGCCGAAAGACGGCGAACGCTATTTCGCGCTGGTCAAGGTGGACAAGGTCAACGGCCAGCCGCCGGAGGCCTCGAAGCACAAGATCATGTTCGAAAACCTGACGCCGCTGCACCCGAACAAGGTGCTGCTGCTCGAACGTGAGATGCGCGGCGAAGAAAACGTCACGGGCCGCATCATCGACATGATCGCGCCGATCGGTAAGGGCCAGCGCGGCCTGCTGGTTGCGTCGCCGAAGTCCGGTAAGACCGTGATGCTGCAGCACATCGCGCACGCCATCAAGCAGAACCACCCGGATGTCGTGCTGTTCGTGCTGCTGATCGACGAACGCCCGGAAGAAGTGACCGAAATGCAGCGTTCGGTGGCCGGCGAAGTGATCGCCTCCACGTTCGACGAACCGGCTGCGCGTCACGTGCAGGTCGCCGAAATGGTGATCGAAAAAGCCAAGCGCCTCGTCGAAATGAAGAACGACGTGGTGATTCTGCTCGACTCGATCACACGTCTCGCGCGTGCGTACAACACCGTCGTACCGGCCTCGGGCAAGGTGCTGACGGGTGGTGTCGACGCGAACGCGCTGCAACGTCCGAAGCGCTTCTTCGGCGCGGCGCGCAATATCGAGGAAGGCGGCTCGCTGACCATCATCGGTACCGCGCTGATCGAAACCGGCAGCCGCATGGACGACGTGATCTACGAAGAGTTCAAGGGCACCGGCAACATGGAAGTGCACCTGGAGCGTCGCCTTGCTGAAAAGCGCGTCTATCCGTCGATCAACCTGAACAAGTCCGGCACGCGCCGTGAAGAACTGCTGATCAAACCCGAAGTCCTGCAAAAGATCTGGGTGCTGCGCAAGTTCATTCACGACATGGACGAAGTCGAGTCGATGGAATTCCTGCTCGACAAGATTCGCCAGACGAAGAGCAACTCCGAGTTCTTCGACATGATGCGTCGTGGCGGCGGCAGCTAAGGCTTAAGCCGCCAGGCTGCGCCAGAAGTAACCAACCGCTCCGCATAAGAAAACCGCTCGCTGCAAACGAGCGGTTTTTTTTCGCCCGCGGCATCTGCAACCATACACGGGCACCGCGCTCATCCAAATGCAGACGATTCCGCCAACCTGAACGTGAACGTACACGTTGCACTATAATGCGTTAGTCCATCCAGCCCGCAAACTCTTATGTCAAAGGACTCGCCCACGCTGCTGACCGTGCGAGACGCCGCCGAGCGCCTCGGCGTCACACCGCGCACACTGAAATACTACGAGGAGCGAGGCCTTGTCTCGCCTGGCCGCAGCGAAGGCCGCTACCGGCTGTACGACGAAGAAGACCTCAAGCGCTTCGGCCGCATTCTGCGTTTGCGCTCACTCGGTTTCTCGCTGCATGGCGTCACCGAGATGCTCAAACGCCCGCTCGAAGCCGTCGACGGCGGCCATCGTTACTCGCAGGAATCGCTGCAGCAGATTCGTGACGCCCTCGCGCAACAGGTCAACGCCCTCGACACGCGCATCGAGGCGATGCGCCGCGAACTCAAGGAAGCACAGAAGCTGCGGACCGAGTTGGCGCCCGACCTCGACTATCTCGAGCGCCGCCTCGCGGGAGAAAACGCCGACGTTCTGCTCGAGCAACGGCGCAACGCGCGCGCCGCGGCGGCGGCGGGTCCGTCCGCGAAACGCCGGAAGACACCGGATGAAGCAACGCCCGGTGCCTCAGAGCCAGACAAATCCGCATGAACGCCACGTCCTCTCGCGTACCGTTGTTTAGTGCCGCAAAACTGCGCGGAGATTTCTTCCCGTGGGTACTGGCCGTCGTCACCGGCCTCGACTATTTCGACAACGCGATCTTTTCGTTTTTCACCAGCTACATCGCGGGCGGCATCAACGCGTCGCCGGATGAACTGGTATGGGCGTCGAGCGCATATGCGGTGGCGGCCGTGCTCGGCATCCTGCAGCAGCAATGGTGGGTCGAGCGCTTCGGCTACCGGCGTTACGTCGCCGGCTGCATGCTGCTCTATTCAGTGGGCGCGATCGCCGCCACATTGTGCGAGTCATCGATCGAACTCGCATTCGCCCGCGGCTTTCAGGGCTACTTCATTGGCCCGATGATGGGCACCTGCCGCATCCTGATCCAGATGAGCTTTACGCCGCGCCAGCGACCCTCGGCAACCCGCGCTTTTCTGGTGCTGATCGTGTTGAGCAGTGCGCTTGCGCCGCTGGTCGGCGGTCAACTGGTCGCGCATTTCGACTGGCGTGCGCTGTTCGCCTGCACCGCGCCGGTGGGTGTACTGTTTGCCATCCTTGCCCTGCTCGCACTGCCCGACACCGGCAACCGTCTGCCGGAAGAGCGCGGCGCGGCACACTTCTGGCCTTACCTGATCTTCGCGTTCGCGCAAGGCGCGCTGCAAATCGTCATGCAACAAGTGCGGTTCCAACTGTTCAGCGCCTCGCCGGGACTGATTCTGCTGACGGTCGCGGGCATCGTCGCGCTTGGCTGGTTCGCGTATCAGCAATGGCATCATCCGGCGCCGCTGATGCGCCTGCACGCGCTGCGCGAAAAGGTGTTTCAGGTCGGGCTCGTGCTGTACATGTTCTACTACTACATCTCGACGGTGTTCAGCTATCTGACGTCGCGCTTTCTCGAGAGCGGCCTCGGCTATCCGGTCGAGAATGCCGGGCGACTGGTCGGCGTGACGTCGCTGATTTCGACGAGCGCGCTGTTCGTCTACCTGCGCTACGCGAAGCTCCTGCCCCGCAAGAAGTGGATCATCGTGCCGGGCTTCGCGGTGGCCGCATTCGCCGCGGCATGGATGACGCGCATGTCGCCAGGCGTGGGCGAAGCCGCGCTGATCGTGCCGATGCTGCTGCGCGGCTTGCTGTTATTGTTCATCGTGCTGCCGGTCGCGAATCTGACGTTTAGAATCTTCGCCATTGAAGAATTCACGCACGGCTACCGGCTGAAAAACATCGTGCGGCAACTGACGATCTCGTTCGCGACGGCCTCCGTGATCATCGTCGAACAACATCGGCAGGCGCTACACCAAGCTCGCCTCGCGGAGTTCGTGAATCCGTACAATCCGTTGTTCCAGAACTCGCTCGCTGCGCTGACCAGCGGCTTCAGTGCCACCGGTCGCTCGCCGTCCGAGGCGCATTCGCTTGCGATAGTGGAAATCAGCCGGACGGTTGCGCAGCAGGCGAGTTTTCTGGCGTCGCTGGACGGCTTCTACTTCCTGATTGGTATTGCGATATGCGGCGGCCTGTTCGCCGCGTGGCAAAAACAGATCGACTAAGGGTTTCATCAGGCCATGCTCTCGAAACTCACCCAATGGTTCGGCACGCGCCGCCGCGACCGCGCGCTGCGCAACTACGCGATCGAAGACGCGCTTTGGCAGGCCACGCTCGACGACCTGCCGTTCCTCGCTCACCTCGAGGCGCCGGATCGCGTGCGTCTGCGCCAGCTGACCAGCCTGTTCATCGCGCAAAAAGAATTTTCGACCGCGCACGAACTCGAACTGACCGACGCCATGACCGTGGCGATCGCCGCGCAAGCGTGTTTGCCGGTGCTGAACCTGAGCCTCGATCTGTATCGTGGATGGGTCGGCGTGATCGTCTATCCGGGCGAGTTCGTGATCCGCAAGACGGTCGAGGACGAAGACGGCGTGGTGCACGAGGTCGAGCAGGACGCGAGCGGCGAAGCGTGGGAAGGCGGCCCCGTCATCCTCTCGTGGGAAGACGCGCAGATGACGGACGGCTCGGACGCCTACAACGTCGTGATTCACGAATTCGCGCACAAGATCGATATGCTGACCGGCGAGGCGGACGGCCATCCACCGCTCATGCGCCGCTGGCATGCACCGCTCGACTCGCAGGCGTGGGCCGACGTTTTCGATCATGCTTACGACCACTTCTGCGCCAAAGTCGACGCCGTGCCGGAGCGCCGCTGGGCACGTTTCGAGCGCGATTCGCTGATCGATCCGTATGCGGCAGACCATCCATCGGAATTTTTTGCCGTTTGCAGCGAGGCGCTGTTCGTCCAGCCGCAGGCCTTCGAGGCGGAGTATCCCGAGCTATACCGCTTGCTGGCGCGGTATTACCGGCAGGATCCGGCGCGGGTCGGACTGACATTTGCTCCGGCTTGACGCCCGCCGCCGCGCAAGCGCCCGCCAGACAAGGGCTTCCGCCCCGCCTGCCCACCCGATACGAATCGGCGCGGCGACGACAAAAACGTGGTGAAAACGAGGCAAACGGCTGCCAAAAAGCCGCAGGGCTGTTAAGTTCTCCCTCCGGCAATAGTGACGGCGCAGTCGAAGTTGAGTG